>NZ_JZKH01000170.1 GCF_000961885.1 Streptomyces rubellomurinus | reverse complement strand
CCGCTTCCGGAGGCCGCGCCGCCACCGGCCGCGCCGCCACCGGCCGCACTGGCACCGGCCGTACCGGCACCGGCCGCGACCGTCGCGCCGCCGACCGCCGCGACCCCGCCCACGGCGGCCGCGGCCGCGCCGGCCCCGCCGACGCCGATCCAGACCAGCACGCCGCCGGGCAGCAGCCCGCGCAGTCCGGTGTTGATCTCGGTCAGTTCGAGGCAGGCCGCGGTGCAGCGGTCGCACTCCTTGAGGTGCCGGCCGACCTCCGCCGAGGCCCGCTTGCGCAACGAGCCGCGCGCGTACGCCCCGAGCCGGTTGGCGTACGACGCGCAGGAGCTGTCCTGGCTGCCGGAGACGTGGGCCTGCAGGAAGCCGGCGGCGAGCCGGTCGCGGGCCCGGTGGGCCTGGACGGCGGTCGCGTTGGCGGTCTTGCCGAGCATCACGGCGACGGTCTTCGGGGACTCCCGCTCGACCTCGGTGTGCCAGAGCACCACCCGGTCGTCCTCGGGGAGTTCGGCGTAGGCCTGCATCACCATGCGCTGGTCGGCCATGGCCATCGCCCAGGCGTCGGCGCCGGGGTCGGCCAGGTCGAACTCGGCGACGGCGGCCGAGGTCTGCGCGAACACCGAGAAGTCGTCGACGAGTTGTTCGCGCCGCTCGCTGCGGTGCCAGGCGGCGGCGACGTTGCGCACGGCGGTCAGCAGGTAGGCGCGGACGGCGAAGTCCGGCCCCTTGCCCGCCCTGAGGGCCTGCAGGGTGCGGGCGAAGACCTCGCCGGCCAGGTCCTCGGCGGTGAAGCTGTCCCGGCAGCAGGTGCGCGCGTAGCGGCGCACCGAGTCGGCGTGCCGGCGGTAGATCTCCTCGTACGCGGTGTCGTCGCCGGCCCGGACCCGGGCGGTCAACTCGGCGTCGGCGGGCGGGCGCTCGCCGTCCACCGGGTCGGCGGGGGCGGGCACGGTGGGGCGGACGGGGCGGCCGCCGCCGACGAAGGCCTCGGGGGCGACGCCGCCGCGCCCGGCCGGGGCCTGGCCGGGCACCCGGCCCGGCGGCAGCGGAGCGGCGGACAGCGACTCGCGGTCGGGCATCCCGGCCTGGTCGGGGACGTGTCCGGCGCCCGGACCGGCTGCGGCGCCGGGGGCGTGGGCGGCACCGCCGGGGCCCGCGGCGGACCCTTCGGCCGTACTACCGGACGGGCCCCCGAAGTCGAGGCCGTACCCGTAGTCGTTCTGTTCCTCGGCGCTCACAACGGACCCCAGACTCCACGACAGCCCCCGTAGTGTGGCAGGGCGCGCGGGAGTGCGCAGGCGCACTGTTCCCGGGCGTGCGGCGCCGACGGCGCGCGAAGGGCGCGCATCCGGACATTGGCTCCAACCACGGGCAAAGGATGGCATAGCGCAGCGCGGGCCGGTAGCCGGACCGGCCGGTACCCACTCTTCCGTGGGGCCGTCGCGGATGTGTTCGCCCCCCGTGCGACGGGCTGTTGCGCGCCGCACGCACCCGGCGCGCGTGATGGGGCCGCGCGCCGGTGGTCCGCTCAACTCCCGCTGCCCGTCCGACACCTGCGAAGCCGGGCCGGACCGCCCCTGAACCCGGGTCAGCGCGCCCGCAGGCCGTCCAGCAGGATCTGCAGCAGTCGGTCCGAGGGCCCGGCGGCGGGCTGACCGTCCGCCTGCGGAGCCCCGGCGCCGAAGCCGCCGCCCGCCACGGCCGTCCGCGCCGCGTGCACCGGCACCGACGCCGTCAGCACCAGCACCACGTCCGACACCGTGACGCCCGGCCGCAGTTCGCCCGCCGCGCCGGCCCGCGCCACCAGGGCGGCCAGCAACTGCAGCAGCAGCCGGGGATCGGCGTCCGCCGCCGAGGGCTCGCCCGCCGCGTCGGACCGCTCGTCCTCGTCGCGCGGGTCGAAGGGGACGGCGGCCGGCTGCTCCGGCAGCCGCGGCTCGGGCACCCGGCCCAGCTCCTCCGCGTACCGGAACGCCTCCGGCGGCAGCAGCCGCCCGGCGCCGGTGCTCACCGCCCGCGCCAGGTAGCCGGCCAGCGCCTCCCAGGCGCCGTCCCCGCCGTACAGCGACTCCCGGGCCTGGTCGGTCAGCCAGGCCACCTCCTCGGCGGCGATCCGCTGGACCAGCACCTCCTTGCTCGGGAAGCGCCGGTACACGGTGCCGACCCCGACCCCGGCCCGGCGCGCCACCTCCTCCATCGGGGCGTCGTAGCCGAACTCGCCGAACACCTCGCGGGCGGCCCGCAGCACGCTCTCCAGGTTCCGCCGGGCATCCACCCGCAGCCGGGCCCCGGGCAGCGGCGGAGCGGCCTGCGGCGGCTCCGCGCGGTACGGCGCACCCGCGTAGGAGGCGGCCGGCGCTCCCGACGCAGTGACGTGAACGGCCTGGGTGGCCTGAACGGCCGGTACGGAGTCCGACCGCGCCGCATCGAACGGCGGCGGCAGGTCCACCGGCCCGCGTTGCTCCGGAACCGTGCCCTGGCCCGCGTGCGGTGTGTCCACCCGCCCCAACACCTGCTTCTGCTCCATCATCCCAACTCTCCCCCGCAGGCGTCCGAAACCAGTACCCGTCGTCGCCCGCCTCTGCACCCCCCGGTGCAGCTCGATCCGTCAGAAAAGACCCGATGATCCATCGCTCGTGCGGCCCGTCCCGTCCCGTCGACCACGGTGGTGGTTCGTGCGGCCGGGCCGGGTGGTCCGGCCCGGCGCGTCGGCCCGGTCCGGGGCCTCGTCCGGGAACTACCCTTCCCCGGATGACTGCCCCGCAGTCGGGTCCGCGCGCCGACACTGGAACAGGCCGTAGTGGCCGATCCACGGTGCGTCGCCGCCGATGGTCGTGGCGGTGGCCGCTCCGGTACACAATCCGACCATAGTTCACGCCTCTTCGCGTCCGAAAGTGCGTCAGAAAGTCGTCCGGGCAGCACAACTGGCCACTCCGGCCCCGGCCGCCACGACCGGGGCCGTACGGGCTGTGGACAAGACCGCCCCCGCAGGTCCTTCATAGGGGGGCGTGATGGGGGGACGCCCCCGGCCGCGAGGCCGGGACGAATCGTCACATCGTCAGGAGGTGCACCATCCGAATCCTGATCGCCGGCGGCGGCTGTGCCGGAACGGCCGCCGCGCTGAACCTCCAGCGCGGTCTGCGGGACCGGATCCGGCGCGGCGAAGCGGAGATCACCGTCGTCGAGCCCCGGGCCTACTTCACCTACCACCCCCTGCTGGCCGAGGTCGCGGCCGGCTCGATCGACCCCCGCCACATCGTCGTCCCGCTGCGCGGGGCCCTGCCCGACTGCCGGGTGCTCACCGCCCGGATCACCCGCATCGAACACGCGACCCGCCGGGCCTTCGCCGACGCCGCCGGGCCGGGCGAGCCCCCCGCACCCGTCGAACTCCCCTACGACCTCCTGGTGGTGGCCGCCGGCTCGGCGCCCCGCACCGCGCCGGTGCCCGGCCTCGCCGAGCACGGCCGCGGCTTCTCCACCGTCGGCGAGGCGGTCGACCTGCGCAACCACGTCCTGGAACAGCTCGACCTGGCCGCCACCACCCGCGACCCCGCGCTGCGCCAGGCCGCGCTCACCTTCGTGTTCGTCGGCGCCGGCTACGCGGGCGTCGGCGCGCTCGCCGAACTGGAGGACATGGCCCGCACCGCCGTCCGCCAGTACCACAACGTCGCCGCCGAGGACCTGCGCTGGGTCCTGGTCGAGGCCACCGGCCGGATCCTCGCCGAGGAGTCGCCCGACCTCGCCGCCCACACCCTCGGCGAGCTGCGCGAACGCGGCGTCGACGTCCGCCTGCGGACCACTCTGGAGTCCGCCGTCGACCAAGTCGTGGCGCTCTCGGACGGCAGCCGCTTCGGGGCCCGCACCCTGGTCTGGACGGCGGGCGTGCGCCCCTCCCCGCTGCTGCGCGACACCGACCTGCCGCTGGACACCCACGGCCGGGTCCGCTGCCTGGCCACCCTGCAGGCGGTCGGACCGGACGGGCGGGCGCTGCCCGGCGTCTGGGCGGTCGGCGACTGCGCCGCCGTACCGGACCCGAACGCGGACGGCGCGCCCTGCGCCCCCAACGCCCAGCACGCCTTCGCGCAGGCCGACCTGCTCGCCCGCAACCTCGCGGTGGCCCTGGACGGCGGACCGCACGCGCCCGGCCTGGCCCCGTACCGGCCGGGCCCCGCCGCCTGCTCCACCTCGTTGGGCCTGGGCCGGGCCGTCACGCACACCCGGCGCGGCGGCCGGCTCACCGGGCGGCGGGCCTGGTGGCTGCACCGGGCCCGGCACCTGCGCCGGCTGCCGAGCCGGGAACGCCGGGTGCGGGTGCTGATGGACTGGGTGCTCGGCGGGGTGTTCTCCCGCGAAGTGGTCTCGCTCGGCGGCGTCGAGTACGGGCGTTCGGAGTTCGAGGCGGGGTTCGACCCCGGGCCGGGCCGGCCGCCCGGCAGCGGACCGGAAGCGCCCCGGTGAGCGGCGCCGACGATTCCGCCCGGGGGCGGTTCGGACGGCCACGCCGGGCGCGCGACTTCCGGAATCGGGCCACGGCCTGACAGGATCAGCCCGAACTGGTCATTACCCCGTGTGCTGCTGTGCGCACAAAAAGTGATGATATGACTGGAAAACGAGGAAGCGGCCGTCGTTTGAACCTCATGCGCTGGAGCGCCCGGCTCACCGGAGTCCCCTGGCGTGCCACCCCGTCCAACGGGGCCGGCACCGACGAGGGCACGCCCTCCGCCGACACCGTGGTCGTCCCCAGCCCCCGGGACCCGAGCAACCCGGCCACCGTCGCCGAACTCCTCGACCCCCTCAAGCCCCAGCACCTGCGCGAGGTCCTCAACCGCATCCCCGCCCCGGTCGCCGTCACCTACGGCCCGGCCCACCAGCTCGGCTACACCAACCGCGCCTACCGCGAGCTCTTCGGCGACCGCCGCACCGGCCTGCCCGCCGGAGAAGCCCTCCCCGAGCTCGGCACCATGGGCGTCCTCCCGCTGATGGACCAGGTCATCCGCGGCGGCCGCCCCCGCAGTGTGAAGGCCCGCTGCATCCTCGGCCTCACCGGCAACCGCTACTACAACGTCTCCTGCGTCCCGCTCGGCCCCTGCGACACCCCGGCGGACGGCCCGCCCGCAGGCGTCCTGATCTTCGCCGCCGAGGTCACCGACCAGGTCCTCGCCGCCGCCCGGCTCCGCGAGGCCGAGCGCCGCCAGCGCGAAGCCGCCGTCACCCTCCAGCGCAGCCTGCTCCCGCAGAAGCTCGACCAGCCCGCCGGCCTGCGGGTCGCCACCACCTACCAGCCCGGCGGCGCCGAGGCCGCGGTCGGCGGCGACTGGTACGACGTCATCGCCATCGACGGCGGACGCACCGCGCTCGTCATCGGCGACGTCATGGGCCGGGGCCTGCGGGCCGCCGCGGTGATGGGACAGCTGCGCACCGCCGTCCGCGCCTACGCCCGCCTCGACCTGCCCCCGCACGAGGTGATGCGCCTGCTCGACGACATCGCCATGGAGATCGACGCCAACCAGATCGCCACCTGCACCTACGCCGTCTGGGACCCGTGCCGTCGCACCCTCACCTACGCCTCCGCCGGGCACCTCCCCATGCTGCTGCGCTGCCCGGACGGCACCGTCCTGCGCAGCGAGGAACAGAACGGCCCGCCGCTCGGCACCGGCGGCGGCCTCCACGTCTCCCACACCCTGCGCCTGCTGCCCGGCACCACCGGTGTCCTCTACACGGACGGCCTGGTCGAACGCCGCGACGAGGACATCGACCAGGGCCTCGACCTCCTGGCCCGCACCCTCACCGGCGCGATCGGCGCCCCCGAGGTCATCTGCGCCCGCCTGCTCCGCGCGATGGGGGTGACCTCGGAGCACGACGACGACGTGGCCGTCCTGGCCTTCCAGCTGCCGGCCGAGGCGGAGGCCGAGAATCCGGTTGCGGAGCTTGACTCGGCTGTGCCAGAGGTCTAGTGTTCTTCGAGCTGCCTGGCAGGGAGCACCGGACACGCATCTGCGCGGACGGTCCCGGGGTAGCCAATCCTTCGAAACACCACTTCCTGGTTCGCGCTGGGTCGCGTTTGCGTTTTCGCGTCGCGGCAGGGTGCTTATTCGGTGTGCGCGTTTTATCGGATTGCGGTCGGACTCGGCCGGATTCGCTTTTCGGAGCGGGGATCGGCTAGAGTTTGAAACGTCGGACAGGGCGTCAAGCCCCGGAAGACACCGGCGAGTTGGATGACGAAGCCCCGGAAACGGAGCGGAAAACATCTGATAAGCTGGAAACACGAAAGAACGAAGCCCGGAGGGCCCGCTGGAAGGCGGCTCGAAGGAAGCGTCCGTTCCTTGAGA
>NZ_JZKH01000169.1 GCF_000961885.1 Streptomyces rubellomurinus | reverse complement strand
CTGGGGGCCATTGGCGACCGACGACAACGCGGCGAGGTGCGCTTGTGCCCTGGGGGTACCTCCCGGCCGAAGGCTGGGGGAGCGTCGCGGACCCGGCAAAGATCCAAAAGAGAGGGCCTGGGTCCTCGGGGCCTCTCCGCACGGTCGGCCGGATGCCGGCGGGCCTTCGCGGGGCCGGGAGTAGCCTGGAAGGTCGGCTCCGTCGAGGGCAGGAGGTGGGCCGGTCGATGTCGACGCACGCGAACCGTGAACTGGAGACCATGGCCGAGGTGTTCGGGCTTCCCCAGGAACCGGGGCCGCCCGAGGTGCGGGCCCTGGCGCGGCGGGCGGTGGCGGCCCGCGCCCGCAGCGCCGAGGACTGCCGGCTGCTCCTGGACGCGCTGGGGCTCCTCGGCCGGGAGGGCCCGGCGGACGGCTCCGGGCCCTGAACCACTTCAGGACCCGGCCCCGGGGCCGCTCACCCGCCCCGGCCCTCCGGGTGCCACGCGACGAGGGCGATCGTGGCGTCGTCGCGCAGGCGGTGGTCCTGGTGGGCGAGCAGCGCGTGGATCAGGTGGCGCAGGGCCTCGGGGGCGGGTTCGCCGCTCGCCGTGTGCCGGACGAGGGTGTCGGTCAGGCGCTCCTCGCCGAAGGTCTCCCCGCCGGGTGAGCGGGCGTCGGTGACGCCGTCGGTGTAGACCAGGACCCGGTCGCCGGGCTGGAGCCTGAGGTGGTGCACGGGTTGCGGGCCGTGGTCGTGGAAGCCGAGGCCGAGCGGGAGTTCGGCACGCCGCCGCAGGGCGTCGGGGAGGACGTGCCGGCCGCGGATGAGCAGCGGTGTCGGGTGGCCGCAGTTGACCCAGGACAGTTCGCCGGTGGCGGTGTCCAGGTCCGCCACGACGGCGGTGAGCAGCCGGTCGGGGATCCAGCGGCCCAGGGTGCGGTCGATGGCCTGCACGATGTCCGCCAGGCCGCCGCCGGCCCGGCGGGTGCTGCGGCAGGCGGCGAGCGCGACCGAGCTGGCCCCGCCGGAGGCGAGGTCGTGGCCCATGGCGTCGAACACGGACAGGTGGAGGCGCCCGCCCGCCACGGAGTGGTCGAAGGCGTCGCCGCCGACCTCGTAGGCGGGTTCGAGGACCGCGCTGGAGGTGACGTCGCGGGTGCCGATGGTGCGCGGCGGCAGGAAGGCCCACAGCAGTTCGGACTGCAGGCTCATCGGCCGGTCGCGCGCCATCCGGACGATGACGTCGCTGTACGTGGACGCGGAGACCACGAGCAGGGCCACGAGGCCTGCCAAGGCCTCCCAGCAGCCGGCCGCGTCCGGTTCCGGCTCCCGGGTCTCCACGCGCAGCACGCCGATCCGCTCGATCCCGTCGACGAGCGGGAACCAGCCGACCGGGGGCGGCCCGGCCGAGGTCTGGGTGCGCCGCAGCCGGTAGGCGCGGCCGGCGAGCGTGGTCTCGATGTCTTGGCGCTCCCCCGGGTCGTGGCCGTCCTCCGGCAGCGGCACGAGGTGCCGTTGCTGGACGTCGGCCAGGAAGACCCGTGCGCCGGCCCCGCCCAGTTCCCGGGCCGCGTCCTGGACCGCGCCGGGCAGGACGCCCGGTCCGCCGGCCCGGGAACGGGCGAGGGTCCGCGCCAGGACTCCGCCCAGCGTCTTCTCGTCACATGTCGGCACTTGGCACCTCCCGTCGCCGTCGCGCCTACCCATTGACGGCCGGACCGCACGCGCGCACCGGCCCGCCCTCCGCAGCGCCGATGGCGGCTGCGGGGGGCGGAGTGCCGGTGTGGTCATCGCGACGGCGGTGTCCCGGCGCTCTCGTCGGGCCCGTCTCACTCGGCGGACTCGGCGGGCTCGGTCCGGTGCTCGGCCCGCTGCTGCGCCACGGCCCTGCCCGCCCGGACCGTCTTGACGGTGCCCTCGGGGTCCTCGGGCCGCTTCGGATGCTCCGCGCCCTCGGGGCGCGGCGGCACGCCGCCGGCGCCGCCCTGGGGTGTGTCGTCCATCGTCCGTCCTCCTCGGAGCTCAGAGCGCGTTCCAGGCCTGCGCCGGGTAGCGGGCACTGTGCCCGACCGCCGGTCTGCGGCGGCCGGGGCGGTGGTGGGCCGGCCGCCGGGCGGCGCGCGAAAGCCGTACGGACGCCCCGGAGGCGACCGAAGCCACCTGCTCAGTCCTCGCCGAGGACGGCGTAGGTCTCCGCATCGCCCTGCTCCCTGCTCTCGTCGTCCGGTGCGCCCGTCTGGCAGGAGCACGCCGGTCCGCCGACCTCGGGCCGGTCGGGTGTGCGGACGGCTCCGGCCGGACCGCCGCTTTCGCGCGCGTCCATGGGGGTCACCTCCGTGGTCGGTGCTTCGGGGACCGGACCGGCTACCCGGTGCCGGGCCCGGCAAACGGCGGCGAGGTTTCACCGCGCCCGGCCCGGTAAGCCGCTCCGACGAAGGACACCCGCGAAGCGACGTACCCACGAACCCACGAAGCGACGAACCGACGAAGCGACGAACCCACGAAGCGACGCACCCACGAACCGACGAAGCGAGGCTGCCATGACGGCGTTCGGCTACTTCCTGTCCTGCGAGGAGTTCACCCCCGCCCAGCTGGTCGAGCAGGCCCGGTGGGCGGAGCGGGCCGGCTTCACCCGGCTGGCGATCTCCGACCACTACCACCCGTGGAACGACGCCCAGGGCAGCAGCCCGTTCGTCTGGGGCGTGATCGGCGCGCTCTCGCAGGTCGTCCGGCTGCCGGTGACGACGCTGGTGACCTGCCCGACCGTCCGGATCCATCCCGCCGTCGTCGCCCAGGCGGCGGCGACCGCCGACGTGCAGCTGGAGGGCGGTCTGCGGCTCGGGGTCGGAACCGGCGAGGCGCTGAACGAGCACGTGCTGGGCGACCGGTGGCCGCCGTTCGCGGTGCGGGCGGAGATGCTGGAGGAGGCCGTCGCGGTGATGCGCGAGCTGTTCACCGGCGGACTCGTCAGCCACCAGGGCGCGCACTACACCGTCGAGAACGCCCGGCTCTACACGCCGCCGAAGGACGGGCGGCTGCCGGTCCACGTCTCGGCGTTCGGCGCCAAGGCCGCCGAGGCGGCGGCCGAGTTCGCGGACGGGCTGGTCACGATGAGCCCGGACACCGAACTCATCGGCCGCTACCGGGCCGCCGGCGGCACCGGGCCGGTGCTCGGCGGCGTGAAGGTCTGCTGGTCGGAGGACCGGGACCGGGCGGTCAAGACCGTCCACCGGCTCTGGCCCAGCGAACTGCTGCCCGGCGAGCTCGCCCAGGTCCTGCCCACGCCGCGGCACTTCGAGCAGGCCACCGAACTGGTCACCGAGGAGATGGTGGCCCGCTCCGTCACCTGCGGCGACGATCCGCGGGAGCACGCCGACCGGCTGCGCGGCTACGTCGACGCCGGGTTCGACGAGGTGTACGTCGGCCAGATCGGCCAGGAGCAGGAGGGGTTCTTCGACTTCTACCGCGAGCAGGTCCTGCCTCGGCTGGAGTGACCGGGTGTCGGCCGACTCGCCACGGGAGGTGGGCAGTTGAGCACGCCCGACGCCACCGCGCCGGCCCCGCACGCGCTGCGGGACTACGCCCTGCTCGCCGACGGCCACCGCGGCGCCCTCCTCGGGCCCCGCGGCGACATCGTCTGGATGTGCGCCCCGGCCTGGCACGACGACGCCGTGTTCGCCGCACTGATCGGCGGCACCGGCTGGTACGCCGTCACCCCGGCCGCCCCCTTCGTCTGGGGCGGCTACTACGAGCCGGGCAGCCTGGTCTGGCGCAGCCGCTGGACCACCACGGGCGGAATCGTCGAGTGCCGCGAAGCCCTCGCCCACCCGGGCGAGCGGCACCGCGCCGTGCTGCTGCGCCGGATCGAGGCCGTCCACGGGGACGCCCGGGTGGAGGTCCACCTGCGCCCGGCGGCCGGCTTCGGCGCGCACCCCCTGCGCGAGCTGCACCGCGACGAGCGGGGCACCTGGACGGGCCGCACCGGCGGCCTGCACGTACGCCTGACCGGTGCCCCGGACGCCCGGCCGGACGGCGCGGCGCTGCGCGCCACGGTGCTGCTGGAGGCCGGGGGCCGGCGGGACCTCGTCCTGGAGCTCTCCGACCGGCCCCTTCCCAAGCCGGAGCCGGCCGACGCCCTGTGGCGCTCGACCGAGGCCGGGTGGGCGGACTGCGTGCCCGACCCGGTCGGTGCCATGGGGCAGCGGGACGCCCGTCACGCCCACGCCGTCCTGGCCGGCCTCACCGGCCCCGGCGGGGGCACGGTGGCCGCCGCCACGACGAGCCTGCCCGAGCGGGCCGAGCAGGGGCGCAACTACGACTACCGGTACGTGTGGATCCGCGACCAGGCGTACATCGGCCAGGCCGCCGCGGCCGCGGGCGCGCACGAGCTGCTGGACGGCTCCGTCCGGTTCGTCACCGCCCGCCTGCTGGAGGACGGCGCCGGGATGGCGCCCGCCTACACCGTCACCGGGTCGGCCGTCCCGGACCAGCGCACCCTGGACCTGCCCGGCTACCCGGGCGGCTTCGACGTGGTCGGCAACCACGTCAACCGGCAGTTCCAGCTCGACGTCTTCGGCGAGAGCCTGCTCCTGCTCGCGGCCGCCGCCCGCCGCGACCGGCTGGACGTCGACGGCCGGCTCGCCGCGCTCACCGCCGCCGACGCGATCGCCGCGCGGCACCGGGAGCCGGACGCGGGCATCTGGGAGCTGGACGCCGACCGCTGGGCGCACAGCCGGCTGACTTGCGCGGCCGGCCTGCGCGCGATCGCCGCCGCCCCCGGCACCGGCGGCGCACGCGCGGCCCGCTGGGAGGCCCTGGCGGACCTGATCGTCGCCGAGGCGTGCGCCGACTGCCTGCACCCGTCCGGCCGCTGGCAGCGCTCGCCCGGCCGGACGGGCGTGGACGCGGCCCTGCTGCTGCCCGCCCTGCGCGGCGCCCTGCCGGCCGGCGATCCCCGCACCACCGCGACCCTGCGGGCCGTCCGGCGGGACCTCGGCCGGGACCACTATCTGTACCGGTTCCGCCACGACCGGCGGCCGCTGGAGGACGCCGAGGGTGCGTTCCTGCTGTGCGGCTTCGTCATGGCCCTCGCCGAGCACCAGCAGCACGACGAGGTCGAGGCGGTGCGCTGGTTCGAACGCAACCGGGCGGCCTGCGGCCCGGCCGGCCTCTACGCGGAGGAGTTCGACGTCGCCCAGCGCCAACTGCGCGGGAACCTGCCGCAGTCCTTCGTGCACGCCCTGCTGCTGGAGGCCGCCGTCACCCTCGCCTCCGACCGCTGACCCGGCGCGACCAGGCCGGGACGGCCGTCAGGCCGGGAGCCGGGCCAGCAGTCCGGCGTCCAGGTCGGCCAGCAGCTCGGCGGTGTCGCGGTGGACCTCGGCGGCGCCGCAGCCGAGGAGCTCCTGGGCGGAGAACCCGCCGCTCTCGACGGCGACGCACGGCACCCCGGCCCGGCCCGCGGCGGCGACGTCCCACACGGTGTCGCCGACGAAGACGGCGTCCGCCGGGTCGGCGCCGGCGAGTTCCAGCGCCGCGTGGACGAGGTCCGGCGCGGGTTTGGTCGCGGCCACGTCGTCGGCGGAGGTGGCCGCCTCGATGACGTCGTCGGCGTCCAGGGCTCGGCGCAGCACGGCGAGTTCGCGTGCGGAGGCGGAGCTGGCCAGGACGATCCGCCAGCCGCGCGCGGCGCAGGCGCGCAGGAGGTCCGCGGCGCCGGGCAGGGGGGTGAGGGCCGGCCAGTGGCTGGCGTAGAGGGCGTCGTGGGCGGCGGTGATCGCCTCGTCGTCGGCGTGGTCCCGGTGCTCCCCGAGGAGGTGGTCGAGCAGTTGGTCCCCGCCCATCCCGATGGCCCGGTGGACGCGGGCCGCGGGCACCGTCCGGTCGTACTGGCGCAGCGCCTCCCACCAGCTGAGGGCGTGCAGGTAGGTGGTGTCGAGCAGGGTGCCGTCGACGTCGAAGAGTGCCGCTGCGGTCTTCATGGTTCGTCCTTCCTGGGCTCAGGCGGTGCGGTACGGGGCGGCCCGGGCGGGTACGAGCCGCAGCCCGTGGCCGGGGGCGCCGTCCGCGCCGGGGGTGACGGTGCCGCCGGCCGGGTCGAGGGTGCCGTCGAAGAGCAGCCGCTCGATCCGGACGTGGTCGTGGAACCACTCCAGGTGGCGGCAGTTGGGGACGGCCGCGGCGGCGTGGGCGTGCAGGTGGGGGGCGCAGTGGGCGGAGATGTCGAGGCCGTGGGCTTCGGCGAGGGCGGCGGCGCGCAGCCAGGCGGTGAGGCCGCCGCAGCGGGTGGCGTCGGCCTGGAGGCAGTCGACGGCGGGGATCATGCGGGCGAAGTAGGCGAGGTCGTAGCCGTACTCGCCCGCGGTGACGTCGGGGGTGACGGCGTCGCGGACGGTGCGCAGGCCGGTGAGGTCGTCGGAGGAGACGGGTTCCTCGAACCAGGTGACGCCCTCGCCGGCCAGGGCGTTGCCGACGCGGACGGCCTGTTTGCGGTGGTAGCCGCCGTTGGCGTCGGTGTAGAGCTCGGTGCGGTCGCCGACGGTGGCGCGGGCGGCCCGGACGCGTTCGAGGTCGCGGTGCTCGCGGGTGCCCCAGGACTCGGCGATCTTGATCTTGACGCGGGGGATGCCCTGGTCGACGGCCCAGCCG
>NZ_JZKH01000168.1 GCF_000961885.1 Streptomyces rubellomurinus | reverse complement strand
CGTGCATCGCAAGGCGGAGGAGGGAGCCACTGCGGTGGGGGCACCTCCCGGCCGAAGGCTGGGGGCCATTGGCGACCGACGACAACGCGGCGAGGTGCGTGCTCCGGCGTCGCCCCGCAGGCGGGAGTTTGAAGACACGCCCTCGGGCCCGGCTTCGGGCCCCCGGCCGGGAAAACCGTTTGCCGCCCGGGAACGCCTTCGCTACGTTGTGCTCAGCCAGAGAACGACAGCCGCAGGTTTCCGGGCGAGCGCGGAGAGGAGCCGACCATGACAGCGGACGACGACACGACCGCCGCGCCCGTCGGCGAGCCCGCGAGCGGGCCCGCCGCCCCGCCGGACGAGCAGCAGTGGCTCGCCGCGTACGACCCGCGCGCCTACACGCCGATCGCCGTCACCGTCGACGTGGTCGCCCTGACCATGCGCCGCGGCAGCCTGCACGTCCTGCTCGTCGAGCGCGGCGCCCCGCCCTACCAGGGCTGCTGGGCCCTGCCCGGCGGCTTCCTGCGCGCCGGCGAGGAGGGCCTGCCCGAGGCCGCCGCCCGCGAGCTCGCCGAGGAGACCGGCCTCCAGGGCGCCTCCGAGACCGAGGCCGCACTCTGCCGCCTCCACCTCGAACAGCTCGGCACCTACGGCGCCCCCGACCGGGACCCGCGCATGCACGTCGTCTCGGTCGCCTACCTCGCCTTCGCCCCCGACCTCCCCGACCCGCAGGCCGGGACGGACGCCGCGGCCGCCGCCTGGCACCCGGTCGCCGACCTCGACCTGCCCACGCGGCCCAGCTGCCGCCCCCGAGCCGCCGTTGGGCCCGCCGACTCCCACGGGGGTGGTGTCGGCGGGCCCAGCGGCCCCGGCCCGGCCGCGCGGCAGCCGATCCGGCTGGCCTTCGACCACGCCCGCATCCTCGCCGACGGCCTCGACCGGGTGCGCGCCAAGCTCGAGTACAGCCCGCTCGCCACCGCCTTCCTGCCCCACGACTTCACCATCCCGGACCTGCGCGCCGTCTACGAGGCCGTCTGGGACGAGAAGCTCCACCCCGGCAACTTCCACCGCAAGGTCCTCTCCGTCCCCGGCTTCGTCGAGGGCACCGGCGCCACCACCCAGCGCACCGGCACCCGCGGCGGCCCCCGCGCCCGGACGTACCACGCGGGCGACGCCAGCCTCCTGCACCCCGCCCTGCTCCGCCCCACCCGGGAGTGCGGCCCCGACGCGGACGGCCCCGACGCGGTCGGCCGGCCCGACACCGGCCCGGACTCCGGCTGACCGACCGGCAGTTCGCGGCCGAGCCGGTCTCCGCCATACCCGCCCGCCCGGCCCGCCCCGCGAGCTACCCTCGGGCCATGACCACCGATCACGCGCACCAGGCGGCCCACCGACCCCACTCCCACTGCCACTTCTGCGGCACCGCCTACCCGGCCGGCACCCGGGAGTGGCCCCGGACCTGCCCCGGCTGCGCCGAGATCAGCTACCGCAACCCGCTGCCCGTCACCATCGCCGTCCTCCCCGTCACCCGCCCCGACGCCGACCCCGCCCTGGTCGTCATCCGCCGCACCATCGAACCCGGCTACGGCGAACTCGCCTTCCCCGGCGGCTACATGGACTACGGCGAGACCTGGCAGCAGGCCTGCGTCCGCGAGCTGCGCGAGGAGACCGGCATCAAGGCCGACCCGGCCGAGGTCACCCTGATCACCACCGCCTCCGACCCCAACGGCCGCTTCGTCTTCCTCTGCGGCCTGCTCCCCGCCCGCCCGCTCGCCGAACTCCCGCCCTCGCTCCCCACCGACGAGACCGACGGCTGGCAGCTCGCCACCGCCGACACCACCCTCGTCTGGGACTTCCACACCAACGTCCTGCGCTCCTGGTTCAACGGCGAGTTCGACCGCGAAGTCACCCTCCGCTGACCGCCGGCCGACCCTGGCGCGGCGGGCGCGCACATGGCATGGTCTGCTCCGACAGCCCAACCGGACGGGGTGCCACCAGCTCTCCCGTCCCCACCACCGGCCGGGAGACCACCACCGTGAGCACCCCACCCCAGGACCGACCCCTCTGGCGCCCCGACCCCGAGCGCGCCGCGGCCACCAGCCTGGTGGCCTTCCAGGCCTGGGCCGCCGAACACCACGGCGCCCCGGCCGCCCCGCTCGCCCCGGCCGAGGACGACCAGCAGGCCGCCCAGCGCTACGCCGACCTGCACGCCTGGTCCACCGCCGACCTCGACCGGTTCTGGACGGCCGTCACCCAGTGGTTCGACGTCCGCTTCACCCAGGCCCCCGAGGCCGTCCTCGCCGACGCGGCCATGCCCGGCGCCCGCTGGTTCCCCGGCGCCCGCCTCAACTACGCCGAGCACGCCCTGCGCGCCGCCGAGGACGCCGCCAACGCCGACCGCCCGGCGATCCTGCACCTCGACGAGACCACCGAGCAGCCCGCCGTCCTCACCTGGTCCGAACTGCGCCGCCAGGTCGGCTCCCTGGCCGCCGCCCTGCGCGCCCGCGGCATCGGCCCCGGCGACCGCGTCAGCGCCTACCTGCCCAACGTCCCGCAGGCCGCCGTCGCCCTCCTCGCCACCGCCGCGGTCGGCGCGATCTGGACCAGCTGCGCCCCCGACTTCGGCGCCCGCAGCGTCCTCGACCGCCTCCAGCAGATCGAGCCCGCCGTCCTCTTCGCCATCGACGGCTACCACTACGGCGGCAAGGACCACGACCGCACCGACGTCGTCGCCGAGCTGCGCCGCGAACTCCCCAGCCTGCACACCGTCGTGCACGTCCCGCTGCTCGGCGCCCCCGCCCCCGAGGGCGCCCTGCACTGGGACGACCTGGTCGCCGACGACGTCGAGCCCGTCTTCGAGCCCGTCCCCTTCGACCACCCGCTCTGGGTCCTCTACTCCTCCGGCACCACCGGCCTGCCCAAGGCCATCGTCCAGAGCCAGGGCGGCATCCTGCTCGAACACCTCAAGCAGGCCGGCCTCCACCTCGACCTCGGCCCGCAGGACCGCTTCCTCTGGTACACCTCGACCGGCTGGATGATGTGGAACTTCCTGCTGGCCGGCCTCCTGGTCGGAGCCACGATCGTCACCTACGACGGCAGCCCCGGCCACCCCGACACCGGCGCCCTGTGGTCCGTCGCCGCCCGCACCGGCGCCACCGTCCTCGGCACCTCCGCCGCCTACGTGATCGCCAGCCGCAAGGCCGAGCTGCACCCCGGCCGCGACCTCGACCTCTCCGCAGTCCGCTGCATCGGCACCACCGGCTCCCCGCTCCCGCCGGACGGCTTCCGCTGGATCTACGACGAGGTCAAGGAGGACGTCTGGCTCGCCTCCGTCAGCGGCGGCACCGACGTCTGCTCCTGCTTCGTCGGCGGCGTCCCGACCCTCCCGGTGTACCTCGGCGAGATCCAGGCCCCCTGCCTCGGCGCGGCCGTCGAGTCCTGGGACGTCCAGGGCCGCCCGCACACCGACGAGGTCGGCGAACTCGTCGTCACCCGGCCGATCCCGTCCATGCCCACCGGCTTCTGGAACGACCCCGAGGGCACCCGCTACCACGACAGCTACTTCGACGTGTACCCGGGCATCTGGCGCCACGGCGACTGGATCACCGTGACCTCCCGCGGCACCGTCGTCATCCACGGCCGCTCCGACTCCACCCTCAACCGCCAGGGCGTCCGGATGGGCTCCTCGGACATCTACGAGGTCGTCGAGCGCCTCCCCGAGATCGCCGAGTCCCTGGTCATCGGCCTGGAGGAGCCGGACGGCGGCTACTGGATGCCGCTGTTCGTCGTCCTCGCCCCCGGCGCCGAGCTGGACGAGGGCCTGATCGGGCGCATCCGCACCTCGCTGCGCACCGAACTGTCCCCGCGCCACGTCCCCGACGAGGTGATCGCCGTCCGCGGCCTGCCGCACACCCTCACCGGCAAGCGCATCGAGGTCCCGGTCAAGCGCGTCCTCTCCGGCACCCCGCTGGAGCAGGCCGTCAACCCCGGCTCCGTCGACGACATCGACCACCTGCGCTTCTTCGAGCAGGTCCGCCGCGACCGCCAGGCCTGAGCAACGCCGAAGGGGCGCTCTCCCACCACGACGGTGGGGGAGCGCCCCTTCTTGTCTCTGTCCCCGCTACTCGCCGGACAGCACCTGCTGCGCCGCGGCCCGCGCCTCCTCGGCGCTGTCCGCCGCCCGGGCCGCCTCGGCCGCCCGGCGGCACTGCGCCAGGGTGTACTTGGCGAGCGAGGAGCGCACGTACGGGATCGACGCCGAGCCCATCGACAGGCTGGTGACGCCCAGGCCGGTCAGCACCACGGCCAGCAGCGGGTCGGAGGCGGCCTCGCCGCAGACCCCGCAGCTCTTCCCGGCGACCCGGGCCGCCTCGGCGGCCGCGGCGATCAGGTCGAGCAGCGCCGGCTGCCACGGGTCCTGCAGCCGGGCCAGCGCGCCCACCTGACGGTCGGCGGCGAAGGTGTACTGGGCGAGGTCGTTGGTCCCCAGCGAGAGGAACTCGACCTCCTGCAGGATCGCCCGGGCCCGCAGCGCGGCGGACGGAATCTCCACCATGGCACCGAACTTGGCGTCCAGCCCGGCCTCGCGGCAGGCCTGCGCGAAGTCCCCGGCGTCCTTGCGGTCGGCCACCATCGGGGCCATCACCTCGAGGTGCACCGGCAGGCCCTCGGCCGCCGTGGCCAGCGCCCGCAGCTGGGTGCGCAGCACCTCGGGGTGCTCGAGCAGGGTGCGCAGACCGCGCACGCCCAGCGCCGGGTTCGGCTCGTCGGCCGGGGTCAGGAAGTCCAGCGGCTTGTCGGCGCCCGCGTCCAGCACGCGCACCACGACCCGGCCCTCCGGGAAGGCCTCCAGCACCTTGCGGTACGCCTCGACCTGCTTCTCCTCGCTGGGAGCCTTCGCCGAGTCGTCCAGGAACAGGAACTCGGTGCGGAACAGGCCGACGCCCTCCGCCCCGTTCTCCAGCGCCGCCGGCACGTCCGCCGGGCCGCCGACGTTGGCCAGCAGCGGCACCCGGTGGCCGTCCGAGGTCTGCCCCGGCCCGGAGGAGGCGGCCAGCGCGGCCTTGCGCTCGGCGGCGATCGCCCGCAGCTCGTCCTGCTTCTCCCGCGTCGGGTCGAGCAGCACGTCGCCCGTGCTGCCGTCCACCGCGACGACGGTGCCCTCGGCGACGTCCGCCGCACCCGGCAGCGCGACCACGGCCGGCACGCCCATCGCCCGCGCCAGGATGGCGCTGTGGCTGGTCGGCCCGCCCTCCTCGGTCACGAATCCGAGCACCAGCGTCGGGTCGAGCAGCGCGGTGTCGGCCGGCGCGAGGTCCCGCGCGAACAGCACGTACGGCTCGTCGCTGTCCGGAACGCCGGGCATCGGCACGCCCAGCAGCCGCGCCACGATCCGGTTGCGCACGTCGTCCAGGTCGGCGACCCGCCCGGCCAGGTACTCGCCGGCGGAGGCGAGCAGCGCGCGGTAGGCGGCGAAGGCGTCGTACACGCCGCGCTCGGCGCTGCTGCCGACCGCGATCCGGCGGGCGACGTCGGCCATCAGCTCCGGGTCCTGCGCCATCAGCGCCTGGGCCTCCAGCACGCCCTGCGCCTCACCGCCCGCCAGGTTGCCGCGCGCGATCAGGTCCGCGGCGACGGCATCGACGGCGGCCTGCGCACGAGCCTGCTCGCGCGCTGCGTCCTCGGTCGGGATCCGGGTGGCCGGGGGCTCCAGGACCGCCGTGCCCATGTGCCGCACCTGGCCGATCGCGACCCCGTGGCTGACACCCACGCCGCGCAGTGTCTTCTCCATTACCTGTTCTCCGCTGAATGCCGGGCCGCCCCGGCTTCGTCCGGCGGGGCGGGTGTGGGGGAAAGAGAGGGGAGGGGCTCAGCTCCAGCTGAACAGCTCGCCGCCGGCCTGGACCTCGCCGTCCTCGCGCACGCTGCCCAGCGAGTCCGCGGTCGCCTCCAGCGCCACGATCGGGGAGATCGGGGACTTGCCGGCGGCCTCGACGGCGGCCGGGTTCCACTTGATGACGGCCTGGCCGCGGACCACCTTGTCGCCCTTGTTGACGAGCAGTTCGAAGCCCTCGCCGTTCAGCTGCACGGTGTCGATGCCGAGGTGGGTCAGCACACCGTGACCCTCGTCGTCGACGACCACGAACGCGTGCGGGTGCATGGAGACGACGATGCCGTCCACCGGAGCGAGCGCCTCGGTGGGCTCGCGCACCGGGTCCACCGCGGTGCCGGGACCGACCATCGCACCCGAGAACACCGGGTCCGGAACGTTCGCGAGCCCGACGACCCGACCAGTCAGCGGCGACGTCACAGTGGTCATGGTTGTGCCTCCCAAGTGCGCAGTACTAGCGAGCGGCCGCGAGCAGCGGCGCGACGATCAACTGAAGCCTAATTCATGCCAACTTCAGACATCTGCTGACATTCCCGGGCGAAGCTCCCCGCCCCGCCCGCCCTGTCGGCCGGCGACCCACCGGCCGCTAGTGGTCTAGTCCTCTTGGCCGATGCGCCGCACTCTACAGGCATCTTGGCGAATCGAGACCATTGCTGTATATGCTCGCGAGAGCAACAAATCATGCCGCCGCCCGGGTGACTCCGGACGCGTCCCGATTCGCGCTCCGCTCGGCGACCCGCTATGGTTGGTCGAGTCGCCGCGACTCCGCGGTTAACACCAGATTTCAGATGCGAATAGCCCCGGTAAACGGAGCGGAAAACATCTGGTAAGCTGGAAACACGAAAGAACGAAGCGCCCGGAGGGCCCGCTGGAAGGCGGCTCGAAGGAAGCGTCCGTTCCTTGAGAACTCA
>NZ_JZKH01000167.1 GCF_000961885.1 Streptomyces rubellomurinus | reverse complement strand
CAGCAGGCCGGCCGCGGCGGGGATCAGCGGGCCGTGGCAGATCTGGGCGACGGGCTTGTCGGCGGCGAAGAAGTGCTGGGCGATCCGCTGCACGTGCGGGTCGTTGCGCAGGCCCTCGCCCTGCGGCAGCGGGGGCAGTCGCAGGGCGGGGGCAGTTCCCCGCCGCCAGGGGTGGAATGCGGCGGGGTCTGGGGCGGGCTCGCGGCATACCGCTACGTGGCGTAGAAGAGCCTCGTCGCGTCCTGGATCTCCAGGACGGCCCTGGAGAAGTCCTCCAGCTCGCCGCCCCACGGGTCGGCGATGCCGCTGCCGAGAAGGCGCACGGGGTGCTCCGGGCCGACGAGGGCCTGGACGGCTTCGGCGGTTTCTTCGTCGACCGTGAGCAGGTCGTCGGCCCAGTCCAGCAGTTCCCTGTCCAGGAGCACTCCGCGGTGCTTGGAGAGGTCGTAGCCGAAGCCGGCGGCGGCCTGGATCATGAGCGGGTGCGCGGGCTTGCCGACGTGCCAGTTCCGGGTGCCGGCCGAGCGGACGTCGAGCGTGCCGCCGGAGCGCTCGGCGATGACCAGTGCGGCGATCGGGGACCGGCAGTGGTTGCCCTTGCAGATGACCAGCACCCTGCGGCGGGCCGGGCTCACGAGGGGTCCACCCTCTCGATCTCGAAGGTGAGCACGCCCAGCGCCTCCTTGTGCGGCGGGAAGATCGCGTGGATGGCTTCGAGCTGTTCGTCCTCGGTGGCCTTCGGGTTGACGGCTTCCACGCGCTCGGTGCCGAACATCTCCTTGAAGGTGCGGTACCTTCCCACCCGCTTGACCTGGGTCAGGCAGCTGAGGTCACGGCAGGTGAAGTTGATCAGGTCTCCGACCTTGATCCGCTTCATCGACTCGTAGGCGACGCGGACTTCGACCGTCTTCTCGCCGCTGGCGATCAGGTCGAAGTACTGCCGGTAGATCGGCATGGTGCGGGGGCGCTTCGCCTGGGAGTTGTGCGTTGCAGGCCGGCGGGTGCTCATCAGGGCTTCCAATGCGGTTGTGGTGTAGGACCGGAAGAAGTGCCTGGGGTCGCTCAGCACGAGTTCGCCGAGTCCCGTCAGCGCTTCGATGTAGTCCTCTTGGGTACCGGGCCAGGACGAGGGGTCGAGCAGCCACGCGGGGGTGGCGTCGGCCTCGACGAGTCCGGCTTCGGCGGCTTCGCGCAGCAGGCTCTTCGAGAGCTTGCCGCCGTCGCTTCCGAGGATCTGGGGGGTGAAGATCCGGGTCGGCAGGGGTCCGGCCGGCATTCCGAGGGCGGCGTGCGCGCCGTCCACGAGCTGGCACCCGAACGCCCAGTCCCCGCCCTTGACCATGACGTGGAGCGTCCGGTCGTCGGGGCGGAACGAGCGTTCCTTGACGACGTTGCGGTAGAGCGTGGCGAGGTCCAGGTACCCGCCGCCCAGCGGCGTGACGTCGGCCTCGTAGCGCCCGTGCTCGAAGCAGACCGCTTCGAACAGGCCCCCGGCGTCGTCCAGTTCCAGCAACCGTGTCCGGTCCGCGTACTTCTCGGCCCAGCCGCACGCCGGGCAGGGCAGCCGGATGTGCGCGCTGCCGCTGTGCGGGGACAACCAGGTGCCGATCTCGTCCAGGAGTTCCAGGGTCCGCAGGAACTCTGCTCGGAACGCCGGGGTTTCCTGCTGCTGGGTGTAGGTGCTGACCGTGTACGGCACGTTCGTCCGGGCTCGGCAGGCGTCGAACAGCGGCAGGTAGTGCTGGGAGACGAGCGCCGTGATCTCGTCGGCGCTCAGGCTGTGGACGTAGGCCCGCTGGTAGCGCCGGCCATCGGCCCGGATGGTCTCGGCCGGGGAGTTGTCGAGCGCGCAGAAGTCGACGGTGGTCTCGATGCCGAACTCGTCCCGGGCTCGCTCCGCCAGCAGGAAGGCGAGGCTCTGGACGAGGTGGGTTCCGAGGTGGGGGTGTCCGTTGATCTGCGTGCCGACCGAGAATCCGATGCTCTCGATGCCGGAGTCCACGATGCTGGGCCGCAGGACGTCCACGGCGTCCTCGACGGCGTTGGCGAGCACCGTGTTCGGGGACCTCAACGTCGGTGTGGTCATGGTGCGCCTCCCTTGGGTCGGGGTGGTGCGGCGGATGAGGGTGAGCGGTCGTCGGCTAGCAGCGGCCGGAGGCGATCAGCACCGTGGCCGTCGCCATCAGTACGAAGAGCGCGACCGTGTAGGCGACAGCGATCGACGCGGGGGTGGGGAGTCCGCGAGCGGCACGCTCGGCCGCCTCGTGGTACTCGTTCTGGTCGTCCCCGCGTACTCCTCGCCCGGGAGCCGGCAAGCAGCGCAGATGCACGTGGACCTGATCGCCGATGCCTGAAGCAGAGCAGTCGGGGAAGATCCTCGATCGACAGCTCGCGCCGCCTTGTAGTCGTCCAGGGGCTTCCAGCCCACGGGAGGCTCGGCCTGCTCGAACTTGGTCGGGCCGGTCACGACTTCGTGGTGGACCCGGGAGGGGATGCGTCTCGACATCAGTCATCCATGGTGCTGGGGGACATGTTGGCCCTCCTGCTGGGTTGAGGCTGCCGCGAAGAAGCTCTGCGACAGAGGCAGCACCTTGTGCGCGGTAGGCCGATTCAGTACTAGGCTTCCGCTGGTCCCGGCGATGCCGTAGCCATGAAGTTACGCCCAGTGAACTCAGGGCTCGACGGACTGCCAGTACGAGTTGCCTAGACCGTTGAGGCCAAGGGGGGCCTGAAATGGCTGGTCGAACGCCACCGAGGCGAGCCCAAGCACTGACTGGCAGTCTGCCCGAGTCTTTACGAGGCCCAGAAGGGGTGATCTCCGGCTTCCTGTTCAAGGCGATCCGGGAGCAGATCCCGAGGACCCAGGAAGAACTGGCCGCCGACCTCGGTATCGACAAGAGCACCATTCAGGGCTGGGAGTCCGGTAGACGGCCGCTCTCCTCCACCAAGGCCGGGAACCTGGTGGTGCTGCGCCGGAAGCTGATCCTGCTCGGCGCGCCGACTGGACTGGTGAGCCTCATCAGCCTGGCAATGGATGCGGACTTCATACTCGGCGAGATACTGCGGTTCCGGCCCACGAAGGCCGAGGTCCTGGAGCACCCATTGGCCGGGTGGGTGCTCACCCGGGACACCACGCACATGATCGGCTGGGCCGTCAGCGGGATTCTGCCCGGTTCAGTGGCAGCCGAGTTGGGGATTCCAACCCCCGACGTGGGCCGGTCTCCACCGCACCCATCCTCGGGCAGGACATGCGCTCGCGGTTCTTCGACAACCTCCAGCACGCCGCAGACCTGGTGGAGGCCGGCGACAACGGGACTGCGCTGCTCCGGAGGCAGGTTTGGTACCTGTCCTCCTACGACCGGACCCGTGATGTTGTCGAGTGGTTCGGCGGGGTGCAGCGCCGAGGTCGGATTCCCTCAGCCGGAACCGGGTGGTCGCCTCGCTGGGCCGAGGCACGGTCGGTCGCAGCGGCCATGGCGAGACAAGGCGACCCTGAACTGCTCAGGGACTTCATCGCCCGCTCGATCACCGACAACGACGACTTCGAAACCGCGAACCTGAACTACTGGGCCCATTGGCTCGGGCTCGACTCACGCCCGCAAACCAGCGATGACTTCATGGCCGAGCAAGAACACCAAGCATGGGACGCGTCCTCGTTGCTGCGACAGTTCGTCACCAGGCTGGACCGGGCGGGCGAGTACACCGACCTGTACGTCCACTCGATCTGGGCGCTCATGCTCTCCCGGCGCGGCCTGGCCGACGCGGACCCTCGTACGGCTCGCAGCCTGGCCGCACAAGCGCGTGTCCTGCTCGATGGCGATGGCCTTTCACCGCAGTCTCGCCGCGAGTTGGAGTCTGTGCACTACGGTCTGCGGGTAGGCGGTTACAGCAACAGCCGATCCAACAGTGAAGGACATCAATGACGGACGACACGCAGGCGAGGGGTACCGCCGGCTACCTGTTCGAGACGGGCATGCTCAAGCGGGCGAAGCGCTCCGGCTGGTGGATCGTGGGAGTCAAGGACCCCGAGACGATCGCCGAGCACTCGTTCCGGACCGGCATCATCGGCGCGGTGCTCGCCATGATGGAGGGTGCTGACCCGGCGAAAGTCGCCCTGCTGTGCCTCTTCCACGACACCCAGGAGACCCGGGTAAGCGACATCCCGCACATCGGCCGGCGCTACCTCACCGCCGCCTCGAACGAACGCGTGACCGCCGACCAGGTCAGCGCCGCTCTCCCGGCTGTCATCGCCGGGGTGCAGGCCATCGTCGAGGAGTACGAGAACTCCGAAAGCCTGGAAGTCACCGTTGCCCACGACGCGGACAAGCTCGAGTGCCTGATCCAGGCCGTGGAGTATCGCGAGCAGGGCTACCAGAACGTCCAGCCGTGGATCGACAGCAGCCTCGGCAACCTCAAGACCGACTCGGCGCGCGTCCTTGCCGAAGCCGCGCTCTCGATGACCTCTCTGGAGTGGCAGAAGGTCTATCTCCCGTAACCCTGTTGCGGCCATTGGCGCGTGTCCTCATCCGTCATGAGGGGAGAATGCGCTGAGCCCCGCTGCGTCCGTGGATCTGATCAGCGCTGCAATCAAGGAACTGTGAGTATGGAAAAGCAAGAGCTGTACGACGTGACCCCCTCAATCGACGAGCGCTTCAAGTCGCCCCTGAGCCAGACGAACGGCTCCTGCGCCACGTTCGCGCCGATCAAGGACGCGAACGGCCAGCTGATCGGGGTCTACCAGGGCGAGAGCCAGAACCCCGACATCCTTGGCGTCCGTTACACGATCGCGGAGTTCGTCGCCATGGCCGATGGGATGGACGCCATCCGCACGCGGCTCGGCCTGTAAGCGCCTCCCCTCCGGCAGCTACCGCGGCACCCCCGTCTCCACGGAGACGGGGGTGCTGTGCATGTGGCCCCCAGTACACGGCCGGACGGTGTTGGCGGGGGTGGGCTCTGGTGTCCGCTTGCCGATCTCGACGCCACCGGCGAGGAGCTGCCGTACGGCGGCCTCGGCCTCGTGCCGGCAGGCACAATGGCATGGTCCGGCAGGGGAGGAGGGGCCCATGGGGAAGGTGGACGGCCCGCGGGACCGGCGCCCGCGGCGCGGACCGGCGGCGGGTCAGGTGCTGCGCGGCCTGATCGCCGCGCTGGGGCTGGCGATCGTGGTGTTCAGCTTCGTCCGCTACCACGACGCCTACGACGATGGCAGGGCCTATCTCGACGCACCCGTCTGCGGTGCCACGGCCGACGGAGTGGCACAGGCGGACTGCCTGCGTCCCGAAAGCGGCCGGGTGACGAAGAAGTGGGTGGACGCCGACAGTGACTCGACCTCGTACCGCCTCGCGGTTCTCCGGGAGAACGCGCCGGGCCGCACCTACACGGTCGACGAGTCGTTCTACAACGCGGTGGACGTCGGCTCGACCGTGGAACTGCGCTTCTGGCGGGGCCGGGTGGCCGAGATCATTCACCAGGGGCACCGAACCGACCCGCAGACCACCCCGTGGGCCCTGATGTTCCCGATCGGGCTGCTGGTCGTGGCGGGCACGGCGCTGCTGGCCGGCGGCCTGGCCGGGGCGTTCCTGGCGGCGTGGAGGATCCAGGCGGTGATCCTGGTCCCGCTGTTCCTCCTCACCTGGGACGTCGGTGCGCGGCTGCTGAGCTGGCGCTGGCCACTGGCCCTCACCATGGGCCTGCCGATGCTGGCCTGGCTGATCGCCGCCGCCCTGGCGACGGCCGTGGCCGTGGTGGCGGCGGAGGACTGAGCGGCCGGGACCGGCTTCGGGCGCAGCTGCGGGTGGGCATCGCGCTGGCCGAGCAGGCCTGGGTACGCCCTGCCGCCGGTCCTCGCGGCCCTTGTTCAGGGCGGCGACGAGGCCGCCGTGCGCGCGCACGCCGAGCGGCTGGCCGCCGTCGCCACCCCGAAGCCCCTGCTGGGTGCCGGGGGCCTGAGCCCGCATTCCGAGCCCGACCCGTACAAGGACCTGGCCGAGAAGCTGCGCCGCCGCAGGTCGGCCTCTGACCGATCAGTCGGGCGGGCGCGCGGCGTCAGGCCCCGGCCATCGTCATTCCGAGGGGGTGTTCTCCTTGTCCATCTCCTCGACAAGCGCGGCTTCGTTCTCCGGGGGCGCACTCTCGCCGCGGATCGGCTTGACGATGGTGTGCGTGATCACCTGCCCGCTGATCTGCTTGACCTCCAGCCGCTGATGGCCCTCAGCCATGTCCTGTCTCCTTCCTCCGTGTCCGGCGTATCCGCTTCCTGGCATGTTCCCATCCGGGGCCGCTGCACCGGGGAGACAACACCGAGCCCCTGGAAGATCGGCTTGAAACCACCCCGAACCTGAGGCCGCCTCGTTCGAGGGCGGCCATCCAACTTCCCGAGGAACAGCGCGGGTTCCAAGGAGAACATCCCCACCGAGGCCGCACGGCCGTCCTGGGCTCGGAGGCCGCGTCTACCTCCTCAACGACCCCGAACATCCTCAAGGCCAACGAGCACGCGGACGGCGGCGCGGCCCTGAAGGAGAGCACCCTCGGCCGCATCCACGGCTTCAACCTCGTGGAGTCCACCAGCGACACGCTCAACCCGCTGGGCGTCTACGCCTTCCACCACAGCGCCGTACGGCTCGTCTCCGGCACGCCGAGCGTGCCCGAGTCCACCAAGGGCGGCCGGCAGTCGACCGAGGGCTTCCCCCTGCGCTCGATCAAGGGTGACAACTCCGGTGCGGTGATGGAGTTTTCATTCCTCAGATCGCACTGGGACGCCACCCTGGTCGGCGCTGCTGGTGCTGGTGCTGGTCACCGCCATCGCGTCCGGGCCGATCGGCGTCCGGGGCCGTACCCCGGGGCCTCTCGGGGCACGGCCCGCCGGGGGGGTCAGGACAGCGGGGCCTTGTCGCGCAGGATGTCGAGGAAGGCGCGCAGCCAGGCCGGGTGGTCGGGCCAGGCGCGGGCCGAGACGACCAGGCCGTCG
>NZ_JZKH01000166.1 GCF_000961885.1 Streptomyces rubellomurinus | reverse complement strand
GGGGGAGGCCGAGGGCGACACGGAAACCGGTGTGGTGCAGCCGGTGTTGTTCGCGTTCGAGGTGGCGTTGTACCGGTTGTGGCGCTCCTGGACGCCGCAGCCCGAGGTGGTGCTGGGGCATTCGCTGGGCGGGATCACGGCGGCGTACGTGGCCGGGGTGTTCTCGTTGGAGGGTGCGGTCGCTCTGGTGGCGGCGCGGGCCCGGTTGATGGGCGAACTGCCGTCCGGTGGGGCGATGCTGGCGGTGGGGGCGAGTGAGGCGCAGGTGGTGGCGCTTCTTACGGAGTGCCGCCCGGGGGTGGTGGGGGTCGCGGCGGTGAACGGCCCGGCGTCGGTGGTGGTGTCGGGTGAGGCCGAAGCGGTGGACCTCGTACGGGAGTTGTGCAGGGAGCGTGGCTGGCGGGCGAAGCGCCTCGCGGTGTCGCACGCGTTCCATTCGGTGCTGATGGAGCCGGTGCTGGCCGGGCTGCGGGAGGTGGTGGCGGGTATCGAGCTCGCGGAGCCGTCGATCCCGCTGGCCTCGGACGTGACGGGCCGCCTCGCGACTCCGGCCGAGGTGTGCGATCCGGAGTACTGGGTGCGGCAGGTCTGCGAGCCGGTGCGTTTCGCCGACGCGGTGGGCGCGGCCCGGGCCGAAGGCGCGTCCGTGTTCGTGGAGTTGGGGCCGGAGGCGGCGCTGACGCCGATGGTCGCCGAGTGCACGGCCGGCACCGACGCCACCGCCCTGCCCCTCCAGCGCCGGAACCGCGACCCCCGGGAGGCCCTGGCGGCCGGACTCGCCGCCGCCTTCGTCCACGGCACACCGGTCGACTGGGCCGCCACCGTGACCGGCGCCCAGCGGGTGGACCTGCCGACCTACGCCTTCCAGGGCCGCCCCTACTGGCTCGCCCACGAGGCGCCGGCACCGGAACCGGGCCCCGCCACCGAACCACGGCCGGAGCCCGCCGCCGCACTCCCGGACAGCGGGTTCTGGGAGGCCGTCGAGCACACCGACCTCGACCGGCTCACCGCGCTGCTGGACGTCCCCGCCGACGCGCCGCTGCGCGAGCTGCTGCCCGCGCTCGCCGCCTGGCGCACCGAGGACCGCGCCGATCGTACGGCCCGCTCCTGGCGCCACGAACTGCGCTGGGAGCCCTGGACCCCCGCCGCGACGCCCGCCGCCCTCACCGGGTGCTGGCTCCTCGTCCACACCCCCGCCGGCGCCGGCCTCGCCGACGCGGTGGAGCCGGTGCTCACCGCCGCCGGCGCCCGGGTGCTGCGCCGCGAACTCGCCGCCGAGACCGCCGAGACCGCCGAGACCGCCGAGACCGTCGAGTCCACCGAGCCCGCCGAGCCCGCCGACCGGGCCGACCTCGCCGCCTGGCTGGCCGAGTCGGCTCCCGCCGGAGTCGTCTCCCTGCTCGGCGCGGAGCCCGCGAAGGAGGCCGGTGACGGCCCGGCCCTGGTGCAGGCCGTGACGGCCGCCGCCATCCTGGTCCAGGCCCTGGCGGACGCGGGCACCGCCGCCCCGCTCTGGTGCCTGACGGCCGGCGCCTGCTCGGTGCTCGGCGAGGACCTGGCCGGCGCGACGGGCGCCGGGATCTGGGGCCTGGGCGGCGTCATCGGCCTCGAACACCCGGACAGCTGGGGCGGGTTGGTCGATCTGCCGGCCTCCCCCGACGACCGCTCCCTGGCCACCCTGCCGGCCGTCCTGGCCGAGGCCGGGGGAGAGGACCAGTTCGCGATCCGCCCGCTCGGCACCTTCGTCCGCCGCCTGGCCCGCCCCGCCGACGCGGAGCGCCCCGCCCGTCCGGCCCGGCGCTGGCGGACCGGCGGCACCGCGCTGATCACCGGCGGCACCGGCGCCCTGGGCGGGCACGCGGCCCGCTGGCTGGCCTCCCGCGGGGCCGAGCGGGTGCTGGTGCTGGGCCGCCGCGGAGCGGCCGCCCCCGGCCTGGACGGGCTGCGCGCCGACCTGGCGGCGGACGGCGTCGACCTGGTGCCGATCGCCTGCGACCTCGCCGCGCCGGACGCCGTCGACCGGCTCGGCGAGGCGCTGCGCGACGAACTGCCGTACATCCGCACGGTGCTGCACGCCGCCGGGGTCGCCGGACCGGCCCGGCTGCTCGACACCGACCCGGCCGGGATCGCCGCCACGATCACCGCCAAGGCCGCCGGGGCGCTGGCCCTGGACGAGCTGTTCGGCACGGCCGAGCTCGACGCCTTCGTGCTCTACTCCTCCGGCGCCGGGGTCTGGGGCGGCGCCGCCCAGGGCGCCTACGCGGCCGCCAACGCCCACCTGGACGCGCTGGCCGTGCTCCGCCGCCGGCGCGGTCTCGCCGCCACCGCCGTCGCCTGGGGCCCGTGGGCCGCCGGCGGCATGGCGGACGGCGAGGCCGGCCGCCACCTCGCCCGGCTCGGCGTGCGGCCGATGGACCCGGCCACCGCCCTGACCGCCCTCGGCCAGGCCCTGGACGAGGACCTGACCTGCGTGACGGTCGCCGACGTGGACTGGTCCCGTCTCGCCCGCAGCTACGCCGCCGCCCGCCCCCGGCCGCTGATCGCCGACCTGGTCGGGCCCGAGCGCGCGACGCCGGACGCACCGCCGACGAGTCCGGCCCCCGCCGACGCGCCGCGCCCGCTCCGGGAGCGGGCGGCCGAACTGTCCCCCGCCCAACTGGCCGCCGAACTGCTCGACCTGGTCCGCACCGAGGTCGCCGCCCAGCTCGGCCACCCCGACGCCGCCGCCGTCGACCCGCACCAGCCCTTCCGCGAGATGGGCTTCGACTCGCTGGCCACCATCGGGCTCGCCCGGCGGCTCGGCGAGGCCACCGGCCTGGACCTGCCCAGCACCCTGGTCTACGACCACGCCGGCGCGACCGCGCTCGTCGCGCACCTGGCCGACGCGCTCGCCGACGCCCCGGCCGGGGGCAGCGCCGCGCGGCACCTGCCCAGGCCGGAGCCCGGCACCGAGGAGTCCAACGAACTGCTCGGCTCCCTCTACCGCCAACTCGCCCTGCGCGGACAGATGGACGACGCGGAGGCGCTGCTGGTCGGCGCCTCCGGGCTGCGCGAGACCAGCGCGGACCGGCGGCGGCTCGCCGCCCTGGCCGGCTCCGTCCGGATGTCCGAGGGCGGCGGGCACCCCCGGCTGATCTGCTTCCCGCCGTTCGCCCCGGTCGACGGCGCCATCCAGTTCGGCCGGCTGGCCACCGCCTTCGACGGGTTCTGTGCGACCGCCGTCCTGACCGTCCCCGGCTTCCGCTCCGGCGAGCCGCTCGCGGCCTCCCGCGACGTCCTGCTCGACCTGCTCGCCGACGCCACCCTGCGGTGCGCCGGGGGCGAGCCGTTCGTGGTGCTCGGCTACTCCTCCAGCGGCTGGCTCGCGCACGGCGTCACCAGCCGCCTCCAGGCGGCTGGTAGCGCCGCCGCCGGCACCGCGCCGACCGGCCAGGTGCTGCTGGACACCTACCTGCCGGCCAGCATGTCGCGCCGGATGCGCAGGGCGATGAACTACGAGGTGATCGTGCGCCGCCACGCGTTCACCGCGCTCGGCTACGTCGGCCTCACCGCGATCGGCAGCTACCGGCGGATGTTCCGCGGCTGGGAGCCCGAGCCGACCGCCGTGCCGACGCTGTTCGTCCGGCCGTCGCGCTGCGTCCCGGGCTCGCCCGAGGATCCGATGACCGGCGAGGAGTGGCGCTCCGCCTGGCCCCACGCGCACACCGCCGTGGAGGTCGAGGGCGACCACTGCACCATGATCGGCGAGCACGCGGAGCGGACCGGCGCCGCGGTGCGCGACTGGATCGCCGGGCTGTCCCCGTCCGCCCCCTGACCACGACCCCGCCCCGACCCGCACCGGCCCCCTGACCGTACGAAGGGATCCCCATGACCCAGCCCAGCACCACGACCGCGCCGGCGCTGCCCGTGCCCGGCTCGACCGGCCACCTCGACGCGGCCTTCCTCGCCGACCGGGCCGCCATCCAGGACGTCGTCGCCGCCTACAGCCTGTACTACGACTCCGGCGACTTCGACGCGCTCGGCGAGCTCTTCACCGAGGACGCCACCTTCACCTTCACCCCGGCCCCCGAGGGCTTCCCGCCCTCCGTCGCCACCCGCGAGCGGATCGTCTTCGCGATGGCCGCGTTGTACCGGCACCACACCGAGACCCGCGGCGCGCACCAGCGCCACCTCACCGCCAACACCGTGGTCACCCGCCTGGACGCCACCACCGCCGAGGCCCGCTCGCTGCTCTCCCTCACCTTCGCCCTCGACGACGGCGGCTTCGAGCTCGGCCGCAGCGGCTCGTACGTCGACCGGCTGGAGAAGGACGGCGACCGCTGGCGGATCGCGAGCCGGCACGTGTGGCTGCGCGACCTCCCCCCGGTCGGCGCCGCCGCCCCGGACGGGCAGGAGGGGTCGGCGTGATCCCCGTCCTGGACCTCGTCCAGATCTCCGCCCTGCCGGACGCCGAGCGCGAACTCGGCGAGCTGGCCCGCCGTTACCCGGTCGTCCGCACCCGGCAGGCGGACGGCACCGAGGCGTGGACCGTCCTCGGCGCCGAGGCCGCCCGGCGGCTGCTCGGCGACCCGCGGCTCTCCAACGACCTCCACCGGTACGCGCCGCAGGCCGCGCAGACCCCGGACGGGCCGGTCGTGCTCTTCGAGCAGGACAACCCGGACCACGCCCGCTACCGGCGGCTGGTCAGCGCCGCCTTCGCCTCCCGCACGGTGCGCTCGCTGGAACCCCGACTCGCCGAGCTCGCCCGCGGCCTGCTGGACGCCCTGCCGCCGGCGGGGGAGGCCGACTTCGTGGCCGCCTTCGCCTACCCCTTCCCGCTGGAGGTGATCTGCGAACTGCTCGGCGTGCCGCCCGGGGACCGCGAGGTGTTCCACGCCCGGGTGCAGAACATGGACTCGCCCTCGCTGCCGGTCCGCCAGGCCGCGATGGACGCGTTCGCCGCCTACTGCACCAAGCTGGTCGAGGCCAAGCGCCGGCAGCCGACCGAGGACCTGCTGAGCGAACTCGTCGCCGCGCGGCTGGACGACGGACACGCCCTCAGCCTGGAGGAACTCGTCGGGTTCTGCTCCGTCCTGCTGTTCGCCGGGCACGTCACCACCGGCCACGTCATCGCCAGCGCCCTGCTCGAACTCCTCAACCATCCCGAGGAGTTGGAGGCCGTCCGGGCGGACCCGGCACTGGTCGCGGGCGCCACCGAGGAGGCGCTGCGCTACCACGGCTCCGTCCTGTCCACCACCAACCGGGTGGCCGTCGACGACCTCGACATCGAGGGCGTCCTGGTCCGCAGGGGCGAGCTGGTCCGCTTCCTGCCCTCCGCCGCCAACCGGGACCCGGCCGTCCGTGCCGACCCGCACGCCTTCGACCCGCCGCGCGCGACCGCCGCCCACCTCGCCTTCGGCCACGGCCCGCACTTCTGCCTCGGCCACCAGCTGGCCCGGCAGGAGATCAGGACCGCCCTGACCGAACTCCTGGCCCGCTACCCCGTCCTCGAACTCGCAGTCCCGGCTGCGAAGTTGACCTGGCATTCCTCGGACGTGCTGCGCGGGCTCACCGCGCTGCCGCTGCGCTTCGCCAGCTGACCGGCGCCGCCGAACGCGGAGGGGCCCGGAAGGCGCGAACGCCTTCCGGGCCCCTCGTGCGGTCCTTAGCCGCAGACCTTGTCGGACGGGAAGAGGATGGTGCGGTAGCCCCACTCGAAGTGGGCCTTGATGGCCCGCCCCGGGATCCGGTCGTGGTCACCCTCGGGGATGGCCTGCGGGTTCCAGCCGCGGGGCACCAGCTTGGTCGCCGAGTTCCAGTCCCACTGGTCGTCCACCCGGAAGTGGATGTCCACGATGCGGTACCCGTTCTTCGCCTGCTGGACGTTGGTGACCTTGGCGTAGACGTTGAACGAGCCGAGGATCGACTTGGATTCGTAGTTGGTGCCGACGTTGCCGTTGGTCAGCACCCCGGTGACGTCGTCGGCGATCCCGAGCAGGACCCCGACCTTGTTCAGCGGGAACGAGGAGTCCGGGAGCTTTCCGGTGTCCTCGTAACTGTTGCGGACCTCCTCGCCGATCGCCTGCGGCCCCTTCGCCTGGTAGTTGTCGAGGACCTTGGTGATCGTGTCCTTGACCTCCTGCTGCTTGGTGAGGTCCATCAGGAGCGGGTCGCCCGCGCCGAAGTTCACCACGTCCTTGTGGTCGAAGGTGTCGGTGAGCCAGGCCCGGAGGATGTCGTGCGCCCGGTCGTCGTTGTGCGGGTAGGTCGTCACGCTGTAGACCCCGCAGCTGACCTCCGCGCAGAACTGGACGGCTTCGCCGAGCTCGTTGGAGAGGTCGCAGATCTTCTTCCCCGCCGGGCACGGATCGCCGCCCGTCTGCGCGGGCGCGGGCCGCGACTTGAAGGAGGGGAGGTCGGTGCTGGAGTTCGTGGCCGGCGGCCGGTAGTAGTTGTGCGGGCGGGACTTGCGGATGGTGTCGGTCCAGACGCCGTGGTCCGAGGTCCAGGTCTCCTGGACGGTCTGGCCCTCCGGGGTCCGGCAGGCGCCGAAGCCGCCGCAGACGCCGTCAGGGCGCAGGCCACTGGGGTCGGAGAGGTTGACGGGGTCGTTGTCGCTGTAGGCGTAGCCGTTCCACTGCTGCGGGTCGGCCTCGTCCATGAGCGGGTCGGGGCTGATGAACCGTCCGGTGGCCGGGTCGTACTGGCGGGCGCCGAGGCTGGTGAGCCCGGTGGCGTCGTCCTTGCTGCCGCCGACGAAGCCCTTCGTCCCGGCCCACTGCCCGGCCGCGGGCTGAGTGCCGCGCGGGTTGCCGAAGGGGTCGGCGGCCCGGCGGGTGACGGTCATCGCCGCGTCGGTGCCGATCTGCAGGCCGTTGGTGCCGTGCGGGTCGGCGGCCTGGATCTGGACGGTGCTGCCGCCGTCGGCGGTGGTGCTGCGGGTGAAGGTCAGGCCGCCGGGGGCGGGGAGGGAGCGGACGTTGCTGACGGTGCCCGCGCTGTCGAGGGTGATCTCGTCGGTGGCCAGGGTGAGCGT
>NZ_JZKH01000165.1 GCF_000961885.1 Streptomyces rubellomurinus | reverse complement strand
GAAGGTGCGGTTGGCGCGCACGGCGGTACGCATCGTCGGAAACACCGTCAGAACACGCTCAGCCGCCTCACGGTCAACAGCGAAATTGTCCTTCCCACCGAGGAAGTAGTCATACATCCGCGCACTGTGCGGAACATCCTGACGTATCCGCAAACCCACCGGCTCCTCAGACCCGGGCTCGTCCGCCGTCATCCAACTCTCCCCGACGCCCATACCCCACCCCTCCACCACCACACCAAGTCCGCCGCAGTCTAACCAACCCACCAGTAACACGCCCGAACACAACCCCACGAGCACACAGCCCTACGCGGCCGGGGGGAGAACGGGCGGGGCCCACACCGAGGCCCGCGCCGCGCCGTGCCGAATGCGGATGGCGCCGGGGCCGGGGGGACGGCGGGCCCCGGGGCCGACCTCGGGGCCCGCGGCGAGCCGCGACCGGCAGCGGGCCGGGGCCCGGGGGCGGGGCCGCGGGGCGAATGCTTGCGGGGGCTTGCTATTGGCCCTGGCCGGTATTTCCACAGGTGGCTTACCCTGGAGGCCAGGACGCTCGGAAGGAGACCAGGGCCCATGACCGCCACGGATCCCGCGCTCACCGCCCTCGCCAACGGCTGGGGGGCCCTGTCGCTGCTGCACGCCAGGATCGAGGCGCACATCGAACGGGCCCTGCAGGGCGGGCACGAGTTGAGCGTGCGGGAGTACTCGCTGCTCGACGTGCTCAGCCGCCAGCACGACGGGGAAGGCGGGCACCTGCAGATGAAACAGGTCGCCGACGCCGTCGTGCTCAGCCAGAGCGCCACCACCCGACTGGTGACCCGACTGGAGGACCGCGGGCTGCTGGCGCGCTACCTATGCCCGACGGACCGGCGCGGCATCTACACCGACGTGACCGCGGCCGGCCTGGAGCTACTGGCGCAGGCCCGGCCGACCAACGACGCGGCGCTGCAAGAGGCGCTGGACGAGGCGGCGAAGCACCCGGAGCTCGCATCGCTGGTCAAGGCGGTGAGGGACGTGGACGCGCCCGCCGCCCGGTAGCCCGGCCGCCGACAGGACGTGTGGCGCCACCGCCCACCCCGGGCGGTGGCGCCACACGTGCCCACGATTGCAGGCGGGATCCGTACCCGCCGCCCTCGTCGCCCCGGCCATCGGCGCCTTCGGGATCCCAGCGCCACCGCCGGCCACCCGCCGTGGAGCACACCCGCCCAAGACGGCCACTGACACACCGGCCCCCACCACGTCCCTGCCGGCCCGGCGAGGCAACGACCACCCTCCACCGGCCCGGCCACGGTCACCACGCTCGCCGCCGCCGCCGGCGCCGGCGCTGCCGCCGGGTCGTAGCCCCCCGGGTCCCCTCACAGTCCTTACCCTTGCAAATTACCTTCATGCGCAACTATTGTTTGAGCGCACAAAGTGCCGACGCAATGATGTTCCGGCGTCCCGATGCCCGCCCGCCCCGGCCCCCAGGAGTCCGCATGAGCACCCCCGCCCTCTTCACCCCCTACACCCTGCGCGACGTCACCGCCCGCAACCGGGTCTGGATGCCGCCGATGTGCCAGTACAGCGCCGCACCCGCGGGGGACCTGGCCGGCGTGGCCACCGACTGGCACTTCACCCACCAGGGCGCCCGCGCCGCCGGCGGCACCGGGCTGATCATCACCGAGGCCACCGCCGTCAGCCCCGAGGGCCGCATCAGCCCGTACGACCTCGGCCTGTGGAACGACACCCAGACCCAGGCCCTGCGCCGCATCACCGCCTTCCTCAAGGACCAGGGCACCGTCCCCGCCATCCAGCTCGGCCACGCCGGCCGCAAGGCCTCCACCGAACGCACCTGGGTCGACCGCGGACGCCCGCTGGCCGCCGACGAACCCCACGGCTGGCGCCCGCTCGCCCCCAGCGCCCACGCCTTCTCGCCCGCCCACACCACCCCCGACGAACTCACCCGCGAACAGATCGACGTCATCGTGCGCCAGTTCGCCGACGCCGCCACCCGCGCACTCGCCGCCGGCTACCAGGCCGTCGAGATCCACGGCGCCCACGGCTACCTGATCCACGAATTCCTCTCCCCCCACACCAACCACCGCACCGACGCCTACGGCGCCTCCTTCGAAGGCCGCACCCGCCTCGCCCTCGAAGTCGTCGACGCCGTGCGCGCCGTATGGCCCGAACACCTCCCCCTGTTCTTCCGCACCTCCGCCACCGACTGGCTCAGCGAGGACACCACCGACCAGCGCGAAGGCTGGACCTCCCAGGACACCGTGCGCCTGGCCAAGGAACTGCTGGCCCGCGGCGTCGACCTCATGGACGTCTCCACCGGCGGCCTCGTCCCCGACGCCCACATCGACGCCACCCCCGGATTCCAGGTCCCCTTCGCCGAAGCCGTGCGCACCCAGACCGGCATGCCCGTCGCAGCCGTCGGCCTGATCACCGAGGCACGCCAGGCCGAGGACATCCTCGCCTCCGGCCACGCCGACGCCGTCCTGATCGGACGCGAACTGCTGCGCGACCCCTCCTGGGCACGCCGCGCCGCCGCCGAGCTCGACGCCGACTTCACCGGGCCGGTGCAGTACCACCGCGCCTGAACGCCCGGCCCCGCACCGGAACATGCGAAGGTGAGGCATGTTCAGGTTACGCATCGCAGCGACGCACGCGCCGGGACCATGGCAGTGGGACGGCACCCGATGGCGGTGCGCCACCTCGTGGATCGAACCACTGCGCCACCCGCTGACCACCTGGTCGTGCGCGGCGGACGGGACGCGCACCTCCTTCACCAACACCGCCCGCACCAGCGGCAGTTCGACCGCCCCGGGGCCGGGCCCCGGGGCGGTCGACGACTGCCAGGACTGGGTACGGGTGGAGCTCGACCGAGCCGGCGGGGGCCGGGGCCGGGTGCGGGTGAGCACCGGCACCGCCGGCACCGCGCCGCTCTACCTCGCCGCCGGCCGCGACGCACTCCACGCCTCCTGGGACCTGCTGGAGCTGCGCCACCACGCCACCGGCCTGAACGTCCTCGAAGCCGCACGGCGCCTGGCACCGGCCGTCCGCTACACGGACGCGACGCTGTGGGCGGGGGTGCACCTGCTCACCGAACGGGCCTTGGCGACCTACGAGTTCGGCCGTCTGTCCATACGCCTGCCCGAACCCGCCGAACCCACCGAACCCGCTGCGCAGGAGGAGACGGACCCTGTCGAGACGTTCGGGCACCTGCTCGACGAGGCCGTACGGCAGGTGCCGTGGCAGACGGGCGCCACCGCCGTACTACTGCCCGGCGACCTCGCCAGCGCCAACACCGCCCTGTCACTGGCCACCGACGAACGCGGCCACCACCTCACCGCGGCCGCCCTCGTCCTGGACGGCGAACGAGGCACACAACAACTACGCCGCCGCGCCGCACTGCTGGAACACCTGGGGCGCGGGTGGACGGACGTACAGGTGGCCGCGGCAGAACACCTGCCGTACGCCCCAGGATCACTGCTCGACCAAGGGACGGCCGTGTCGCCGTACGAGGACCTCTACCTCGACGCAGCCGACACACTCCACGCCCTGCTGCAAGAACGCGGGATACAAGCGCTGTTCACCGGAGTGGACGGCACAGAACCGACGGCACCCCGCGGCGGCGCGGCGCCACCAGTGCCGACTGCGGCGCCGGGATGGTTGGGGCCGGTGGCGCGAGAGGCGTTGCGGGAGGTGGACACGGGGTCGGCGCCGGCATCGGTGGTGTCGGCGCGCGCGTTGATGGTGAAGGCGGGGATGGCCGCGCCACTGCTACGCCGCGGCCTGTGGCCGATACACCCCCTCACCGACACGGCGCTGGCAGGATGGTGCGCGTCCCTGCCGGCAGCCTGGCGCGCGAACCGGCGGCTACTGCGGGAACGGATCCAACGCCGTGCCCTGGCGCCGGAGGTGGCCCAGCCACCACTGACGGAACACTTCGGCACCATCATGGACTCGGCCGTACACCACCACGGCGCCCGGCACATCCGGCGACTCCTCCACGAAGGCTCGCCGCTACTGGAAGCCGGACTGCTCGACGCGGTGGCGCTGCGCGAGGTCGCCGAACGCCTCGAAACCGGCAACCTCCAGCGCGGCGACCGCAGCGTGCTGTTCACACTGACCACCAACTCGGCACTCACAGCACACTGACCGGCCACCCGGGGGCCCGCGAGGCCGGGGGTCAGGTCAGCAGGGTCGCCTCGATGCCGGCGAGGACGGCGATCAGCCCCTGGTCGTAGCCATGGTCGAAGTCGTCGAACATGACGCGGCCGGCCTCCGCCGCCAGAGGGTGGTCGGCCAGGCGCCGGGCGCGGGCATCGAGGTCGTGACCGCCGTCGCCGGTGAAGTCGTTGGGGCCCATGGCCTGCTGCTCGATGGTGTAACCGATGGTGTACGCGTAACCGGTGTACCAGGCACGGGCGGCCGCGGGCAGGGTGAAACCGGCATCGACGAGCACACGCAGACCCGCTTCCTGGCCGGCCGCGAAACCGGTGTCGGTGAACCGCGAGCCGCTGAACACCCGGGCGCCGTCGCGGTGGCGCAGGAGTTCCGCACGCAGGGCGTGCATGGTGGCGAGGTAGGTCTGGCGCCAGTCGCCACTGGGGGGCAGCGGGGTGGCGCTCATGCGGCGCATCATCTCGGTGGCCATCTCGTCCAGCAGGGCCTGCTTGTCCTTGAAGTGCCAGTACAGGGCGGGCGCCTTGACATCGAGTTCGGCGGCGATGGCACGCAGGGTGAGGCCATCGAGGCCGGTGCGGTCCAGGAGGGCGAGAGCGGCGTCGACGACGGTGGCACGGTCGAGTCGGGGAGTGCGCTGGGCGGTCACGCTTGACAGTTTAACGGCGTTAAGTCCATGCTTCGGGACACCAGCCACTTAACAACGTTAAGGAGATGCTCGTGGACACCCCCGCGCACACCGACGTCCTGATCGTCGGCGCCGGCCCCACCGGACTCGCCCTCGCGATCGACCTCGCCCGCCGCGGCACCGACGCCCTGCTCGTCGAACGCGCCCCGGCCCTGTCCCCCGGCTCGCGCGGCAAGGGCCTGCAGCCGCGCACCCTGGAGGTCCTGGAGGACCTCGGCGCCCTGGAAGCGGTACGCGCCCACGCCGCCCCCTACCCGCCGCTGCAGCTGTGGAACGGGGGCCGACCCCAACGCGAACAGCGGATGTTCGACGCCATCGAACCCACCCAGGCCCAGCCCTACACCCAGCCGCTGATGCTGCCGCAGTGGCGCACCCAGCAGCTGCTGCACGAGCGGCTGCGCGCGCTCGGCGGGCGCGTCGCCTTCGGGCACGAGCTGACCGCCCTCGCCCAGGACGAGCACGGCGTCAGCGCCGAGTTCACCGGCGGCCACCGGGTGCGGGCCCGCTACCTGGTGGCCGCCGACGGCGGGCGCTCCACCGTACGCACCCTGCTCGGCATCGGCATGAGCGGCCAGGACGTCGACCCGCAGCCGATGGTGGTCGCGGACATGACCGTCAACGGCCTGGACCGCGAACACTGGCACGTCTTCCCACCCACCGACGACCAGGCCGGCGGCGCCACGCTGGCACTGTGCCCACTACCCGGCGGCCAAGACTTCCAACTCCTCGCACGCCACCCCGGCGCCCGCGAGATCGACCTCACCCTGGAAGGCCTGCGCGCCACCGTCACCGCCCACACCCACCTGCACGCCGACCAGATCGAGGCCGTGCACTGGGCCTCCACCTTCCGAGCCAGGACCGCCCTGGCCGACCGCTTCCGCGACAGGCGCGTCCTGCTCGCCGGGGACGCCGCGCACCTCCACTCCCCCGCCGGCGGCCAAGGCCTGAACACCAGCATCCAGGACGCCTACAACCTCGGCTGGAAACTCGACGCCGTCCTGACCGGCACCGCACACACCTCCCTGCTCGACACCTACGAAGAAGAACGCCGCCCCAACGCCGCAGCCATGCTCGAACTGACCACCGCCGTCCACCACGGCAAGGCCCGCCGCGGACGCGCCACCGCCCAACTCGACCTCGGCTACCGGCAGTCCCCGCTGTCCGTGGAGACCCGCCCCGACCTGCCCGAGGACGCCCTGCACGCCGGCGACCGCGCCCCGGACGGCCACCACGCCGGCACACGTCTGTTCCACACCCTCCACGGCCCCCACTGGACCCTGCTCACCGTCAACACCGACACCGAACTACCGGACGCCGCCTGCCCGGTACTACGCATCCCCACCCACCAGGCCTACGGCACAGGCGTGTTCCTCATCCGCCCGGACGGCTACATCGGCTGGGCCGGACACACCACCCACGGCCTGACCACCTACGCCACCCGCCACGGCGCACCCATCGGCTGACCACCCGACCCCGCCAACCCACCCGCTCAACACGGCAGATCACGCCCCGGGACGCGCAGGACGCCATCCCCCTCCCGCACGGGCCACTCCGGGAAGGCCTCGGCACAGCCCCCAGGCTCCCCCGGTTCCGCGGGCTCCCCGGCCGATGCACAGCGCCGGCGCTCCAAACGCCCGCGCCGAAGCCCCGCCCCGTCGCCCCGCACCCCCGGCTCCGACCACCGCACCTCCGGCACGGCCGGGCGGGCCGTCGCCCAGTCCTCGCCGCGCCACGCCCCCCACTCGCCGGGCATGCCGTCCATCAGGTACTCCTCGAAAGCACTCACGCCGCGCATTCAAGCAGCACCACCCCGAGCGGGAACAGTGCCGTGCGGCCCCAACTCCCGTCCTACCGGCCGAACTCGCGCGGGCCGCCCGGTCCCCGGGGCGGGCGGTGGCGGCAGGTGTCCGCGCCACCACGCGCGGCCGTCCTCCAGCGGGGCGCCGTAGGAGCAGCCGACCGTCTCGTCGCCGTCGTAGGCCACGACACACACGTAACCGGGCCGGGCGCTCCAGTGACGGGCGAACCGGTCGAACCGCCGGACGAACGGGGCGCCGGCCCGATCCCGACAGGCGTCCGCGTGGACGTCTGGTACGCAGGTGCACGTGGTCAACGGGAAGGGCGCCGGCGGCCGATGGGCTCTCGCGAGACCGGCGAGGTGGGAGCCGCGCCTGCGGGAGATGGGACGGCGGTGGAGGCGGGGTCAGGCGCGGGTGGTGCGGCGGTGGATCCAGGTGAAGAAGGCGTCGGCGACCTGGTCGCGCTGGGGCTGGGGCAGGTGGGTGAAGCCGCCGTGGGCGGTGCTCCATTCGTTGAGGACGGG
>NZ_JZKH01000164.1 GCF_000961885.1 Streptomyces rubellomurinus | reverse complement strand
CCCTTCCGGGGGACCGCGAGCAGGCGCCCATCGGCGCCGCCGGCGCGCTCGCGTACGCCCTGCTCGGGCCGCTGCGCGGCCTGCCGACCGCGCACGGCACGCTCCAGGTGGTCGCCGTCACCGGGGCCGGGCTGGCGCTGGCCTGGCTGCCCGGCCTCGCCGGGGCCCGTCCGACGATCCGCGCCCGGCGTCGCCCGCCCGGCGGGTGCCGGACCGGCCCCGGGGCCCGCCCCGGGCGCCCCCGCCCGCACCGGCGCCCGCCGTGGGCCGACCCGGCCCGCCGGGACAGCGCCGCCCGCCGGCTGCTCGGGGCCGGCTTCGCCGCCGCGATCTTCCAGCCGCTCTACAACGGCGGCCTGATCGACCGGTTCTCCCCGGACGGCCCCGCCTACGGGGCGTTCCTGACCGCCGTCGCCGCGCTCGCCGCCCTGTGCGACGCCACCCTGGCCGCCGTGCTGCGGCGCTCGGCGACCGGGCTGCGCCTGCCCGCCGCGCTGGAGGACGAGCTGCGCTCGCTGTTCGGGATCGGCTCGGCGATCGTCGCCACCGGGATGCTGGTCAGCCTCGCGGCCGGCGAGGTCGGGCTGTGGGCGCTGCCGCTGTTCTGCACCCCGCTGCTGCTCGCCCAGGTGTCGTTCCGGCGGGCCGCCGCCGTGCGCGCCACCACCGGGCAGACCATCGCCTCGCTGGCCCGCGCCACCGAGGTGGCCGGCTACACCCCGCACGGGCACGCCCGCCGGGTCGCCGACACGGCGTGCGCGCTCGGCCGCGAGCTGGGCCTGGGCACCCGCGAGCTGGCCCTGCTGGAGTACGCGGCGCTGATGCACGACGTCGGCCAGCTGTCCCTGGTCGAACCGGTGCCGGACGGCGCCACCGCCGTGCTGCCCTGCGCCGAGCAGCAGCGGATCGCCCGCCTGGGCAGCGAGGTGATCAGCCGCACCGGGGTGCCCCGGCAGGTCGCCGAGCAGGTCGCCCGGCTGGCCGACCCGTGCGCCGGGACGGCCGGCGGGGAGGGGCCCGTCCCGCTCGCCGCCCGGATCATCCGGGTCGCCAACGCCCACGACGACCTGCTGACCGCCGCCCGCGGCCGGGGCGTCGGTGAGGCGGTCGGGCGGCTGGAGGCGCTGGAGGTGCTGCGGCTGGGCCGGGGGCGGGTCTACGACGCGCGCGTGGTGGACGCGCTGGCCCGGGTCGGCGGCCAGGCCCGCTGAGGCCCCGGTCCGCGGGGCCGCCGCGCCCCCGGGACCCGGCACGGGTTGAGGAGGCGGCCCCGGACGGGCAGGCTGGGGAGGGCGGACCCCAACCTCGGCGGTGGGGAGCGCGGGCGGGGGCGGGCGTGGTTGGATGCGGTCGTAGCGTGGAACACCGACCCGGGGCACCGGGCTCCGTACGCCGCCCCGGGCACCACGGGGCGCCACCGGGGCGGTGTGCACCGGGACTTGAGCGGACGACGACGGCAGGGACGAACGTGAGGATCTTCCACCGGGCACGGCACCGGCCGTCCGCCACCTGGCGGCAGACGACCGACCGGGCCTTCACGCTGATCGGCGACGGCCGCTACGAGGACGCCGGCGCGCTGCTGGTGATGGCCGCCGACCTGGAGCCCTGGCTGTCCGACTCCTGGTTCAACCTCGCCCTGCTGCACAAGTTCCGCCGCGACTGGGAGCAGGCCCGCTCCGCCGGCCTGCGCGCCGTCGCCCTGCTCGACCGCGAGCACGGCGCCCCCGACTGGTGGAACCTCGGCATCACCGCCACCGCCCTGCAGGACTGGCCGCTGGCCCGCCGCGCCTGGCAGGCGTACGGCCTGCGGCTGCCCGGCGGCCCCGGCGAGACCGGCCCGGTCGCCCTCGACCTCGGCACCACCCCGGTGCGGCTCTCCCCGGACGGCGAGTCCGAGGTGGTCTGGGGCCGCCGGCTGGACCCGGCCCGGATCGAGGTGCTGTCCATCCCGCTGCCGTCCTCCGGCCGCCGCTGGGGCGAGGTGGTGCTGCACGACGGCGCCCCGCACGGCGAGCGGGTCACCGACGGGGTCGCCTACCCCGTCTTCGACGAGATCGAGCTGTGGGCGCCCTCGCCCGTGCCGACGTACGTGGTGCTGCTGCAGGCCGCCACCGCCGGCGACCGGGACGCGCTGGAGCGCCTCGTCGCCGACGCCGGGTACGCGGCCGAGGACTGGACGTCCTCGGTGCGGCTGCTGTGCCGGGCCTGCTCGGAGAGCCGGATGGCCGCCGACGACGGCCTCGCCGCCCACCACGACCCGCACGACGACGGCGACGCCGCCCACCCCGGGCACCTCAGCCACCTCAGCCAGGGCGGCGCCGCCGGCATGTCCTGGCTGGTCGAGCGCGAGTGCGGGATCGCCGCGCCCGCGCACCTCGTCCGCACCCTGCTGGACCGCTGGGTGGGGGCCGCGCCGGACAGCCGGGCGTACCGGGATCTCGAAGAGGTCTGCTGAACCCCGCTGAGTACCCTGGTGAGGTACGCGTAGACCGACGGAAGCGGAAGACATGGCGGAGCAGGCCGAGCAGCACGGGCACGACCACGACCACGAGCACGACGTGGAGGGGGCGGCGCCCGAGACCCCCGTGAAGGTGATGGGCGAGGAGCCCGACCTGACCAAGGGGACCGCCCGCCCGATCACCGTCGTCGGCAACCCGGTGCTGCACCGCGAGGTGAAGACGGTCACCGCCTTCGACGGCGAACTGTCCGCGCTGATCGACGACATGTTCCAGTCGATGTACGCCGCCGAGGGCGTCGGCCTCGCCGCCAACCAGATCGGCGTCGACCTGAAGGTCTTCGTCTACGACTGCCCCGACGACGAGGGCGTGCGCCACATCGGCCACGTGATCAACCCCGTGCTGGAGGAGTACCCGGCCGACCGGCGCCGCGTGCTCGACGACGGCAACGAGGGCTGCCTGTCCGTCCCCACCGCGTACGCCGAGCTGCCGCGCCCCGACTACGCCGCGGTGACCGGCGTCGACAAGGACGGCAAGCCGATCCGGGTCGAGGGCACCGGCTTCTTCGCCCGCTGCCTGCAGCACGAGACCGACCACCTGTACGGGACGCTGTACATCGACAAGCTGTCGAAGCGGGACCGCAAGGACGCGCTGCGGCAGATGGCCGAGGGCACGGCGCGCTACGCCACGGTGCCGAACGAGTAAGCGGTCGACGGCGGTTGACGAGGGCCGGTGCGGGGGATCCCCCGCACCGGCCCTCGCCGTTGCGCGGGTCGACGGGTCGACGGGTCGGCGGGTCAGCGGGCCGGCAGGGTGAGCTCGGCGCGCAGGCCGCCGGCCGGCTCGGGGGCCAGGCGCAGCTCGCCGAACCAGCCGCCGACCATGCCGACCGCGGTGAGCAGGGCGAGGGCGTAGCCGCAGGCGGTGAGGAGGGAGTCGAGGATCTGCTGGCGGGCGGGGGCGTCGGAGCGGTAGCGGGGGTTGGCGGAGGTGAGGGGGTAGTTGGGGATGTACTTCATGCCGACGTACACGACGGCGAGGGAGAGGGTGCCGGCGGTGACGGCGAAGAGGGTGTAGCTGAGGGTCAGGCGCATCCGGGCGGTGAGCCGGCGGGGGCGGACCCGGCGGGCTTCGTCGCTGGTCACGGCGTGTCTTCGGGGTGGGTGAGGCGGTAGCCGACGCCGGGCACGGTGTGGATGAGCCACGGGTCGCCGAGGCGGCCTGCGGCGGTGAGGAGATCTGGCACTTCGAGCTGCTGACGGCCCCCGGCGGGGCGTGTCCGGCGCAGCTGCCGGACGCGGCCGGGTAGGGGCGGTCCCGTGCTGTGGGAGGCGGGGTCGGCCCGTGTCCGGTTCCCGGTGCGCGCCCGAGGGGTGCGACGCGGGGCGGTCGTGGTGCCGGTGTGGCGGCGCGGGTGGGTGGCGGGCGGCGTCGGGGCTGCTGGTCGCGTTCGCGCTGGCCGGGCACCGGTGGGTGCCGGACCTGGGGTGGAACCTGCGGAGCCTGTGGGAGAGCGCGCTGCCGTGGAGCGGGCTGGTGGCGGTGGTCGTGCTGGGGTGTGCGGCGGCGCGGCTGCGGGCGTAGCGGGCCCTACCGCGGGGTGGCGTCGAGGGCGGGGGCGAGGGTGGCGAAGGCCCGGTCGGTGAGGGCGGCCGGGTCCTCGCTGCCGTCGCCGGAGCTCCACTGCTGGAGGACGACGTCGAAGGCGGTCAGGGCGGTGCCGGCCGCGAGCCGGGGGTGGAGGGCGGCGGCGTCCAGGCCCAGCCGGGCGGCGAGTTCGGCGGCGAGTTCGTCGCGCCACTGTGCCTGGTGTTCCAGGAAGCGGGCGTGCAGGGCGGGCGTGCCGAGGATCAGCCGGACGACGCGCAGGGTGCGCTCGGCCTGGCCGGCGCAGGCGTCGACGCAGGCGCGGACGGCGTGCCGGAGGGCGGCGGAGGGCGGCTCCCCGGCCGGGCGGGAGGCGAGTTCGGCGCGCATGCCGGCGCCCAGCCCGGCGAGGAACTGGACGACCACGTCCTCCTTGGAGGCGAAGTAGCGGAAGAACGTCCGCTTGGACATGCCGGCGCAGGCCGCGATCTCGTCGACGGTGACCGCGTCGAACCCCTTCTGGGCCAGCAGGCCCAGTGCGGCCCTGGTCAGTTCGTCGGCGACGAGCTGCCGCTTGCGCTCGGCCAGGCTCGCGGTGGGGGTGGTGGTCACCCCGTCATGCTACACAGCGCGCCGACTGTGGCGTCGAATGACCTCCTTGACACTTGGTGACACGCGAGGCAACGTGTGACGCATGACGAAGTCTCAGGCATGGACCACCGAGCGGATTCCGGACCAGACCGGGCGGGTGTTCGTCGTCACCGGGGCGAACAGCGGCCTCGGGCTGGCGACCACCCGGGCGATCGCCCGCAGCGGCGGCCGGGTGATCCTCGCCGTGCGCGACGAGGCCAAGGGGCGGTACGCGGCCGAGCGGATCGCCGCCGACCGGCCGGGCGGCCCCCTGGAGGTGCGCCGGCTCGACCTGGCCGACCTCGACAGCGTCCGCTCCTTCGCCGAGCGGCTGCGCGCGGACGGTGTCCGCCCGGACGTCCTGGTCAACAACGCCGGGGTGATGGCGCCGCCGCGCACCCTCAGCGCGCAGGGCCACGAGCTCCAGTTCGCCGCCAACCACCTCGGCCACTTCGCGCTCACCGGGCTGCTGCTCGACCTGCTGGCCGAGGGCGAGGACCCGCGGGTGGTCACCGTCAGCTCGACCAACCACCGGCGGGGGCGCATCGCCTTCGACGACCTCGACGGCGGGAGCCGGTACTCGCCGATGGGCCACTACAACCAGTCCAAGCTCGCCAACGCCGTCTTCGGCCGGGAGCTCCACCGGCGCCTGGCCGCCGCCGGCAGCCCGGTCCGTAGCCTGCTCGCGCACCCCGGCTACGCCGCCACCAACCTGCAGACCGGTTCCCCGGTCGGGGTGGTGAAGCTGCTCTTCGGCCGTCTGCTGACCCCGCTCGCCCAGACACCCGAGCGCGGCGCGCTGCCGCAGCTGTTCGCCGCGACCGACCCGGCGGCGCTGAGCGGTCAGTTCATCGGCCCGGGCGGGACGGGTGAGCTGCGCGGCGCCCCGAAGGTCGTACGGCCGGCGGAGGCGGCCGACGACGCCGGGACGGGGCGGCGGCTGTGGGAGCTGTCGGAGCGGCTGACCGGGGTCACGTTCCCGTTCCCGGCGGCCGGGTGAAGGCGGCCGGGGTCATGCGCCGTGGTCCGGTGGGGCCGGGGCGTACTGGGCCAGCCCGTGGCCGAGCGACCAGTCCGCCGGCCCGTTCTCGGTCAGCGTGACGAACACGTTCCGCGGCTCGGTGCCCGCGTACGCCTCGGCGAGTTCGGCGATCCGCCGGTAGAGGGCCCGCTTCAGGTCCGGCGTCCGGCCGGCGCGCAGGGTGATCGCGATGTAGACGATGCCCTCGTCGCGGTGCACGCCGAGGTAGTCGCCGAAGCGCAGGGTGCTGTGGACGCCGTCGTGGCCGACCAGGACCTGGAAGTGGTCGTCCGGCGGAATGCCGATCGTCTCCACCAGGGCCTCGTGCACCGCGCGGCCGAGGGCGTCCAGGCGTGCGCTGTCGGCCCGCAGGGCGTCGATCCGGACGAAGGGCATCTCGGGTTCCTCCTCGGGTTCCTCTCGGATTCCTCTCGCGATCGGACGCGGTCCGCCCGTACATACTAGTAGGTACGGGGAGTTGGCGAGGCGTCAGACCGGTGAAGGCTAGGGGAGGGTGAGGGTCGCCAGGGCGCCGCCGTCCGGGTGGTTGGCGAAGGTGAGGGCGGCGCCGATGACGCGGGCGTGGCCGGTGGCGATGGTGAGGCCCAGGCCGTGGCCGCGGCCGCGTTCGGGGGCGTTGGTGCGGAAGCGCTGGGGGCCGTGCCGGAGCAGGTCGTCGGGGAAGCCGGGGCCGTGGTCGCGGACGGTGATGCGGCGGCCGTCGACCCGCAGCAGGACGGGGCCGGCGCCGTGGCGGTGGGCGTTGAGCAGCAGGTTGCCGAGGATCCGGTCGAGGCGCCGCAGGTCGGTGCGGACCTCCTGGTCGGTGGTGATCTCGACGTCGACGTCCAGTGCGGTGAGGGTGACCGTGCGGCGCACCGCGCGTTCCAGCGGGACGGCGCACAGGTCGGGGGCCTCGGCGTCGGCGTCCAGGCGGGAGACCTCCAGCAGGTCCTCGACCAGGCCGCGCAGCGCCTGGACCCGGTTCCGCACGAGCTGGGTGGGGCGGCCGGGCGGCAGGAGTTCGGCGGCGGTGACCAGGCCGGTGAGCGGGGTGCGCAGCTCGTGGGCGACGTCGGCGGTGAAGCGCTGCTCGTCCTCCAGCCGGCGGTGCAGGGTGCGGGACATCAGGTCGACGGCGGCGGCCAGGTCGGCCACCTCGTCGCGGCCGTCGACGAGTTCGCCGATCCGGGTGTCGGTGCCGCCGGCGGCGATGCCCCGGGCCGCGGTGGCCGCGGTGCGCAGCCGGCGGCTGATCCGGTCGGCGACCAGGACGCCGGCCAGCACGGTGGTGAAGACCGCGGCGACGACGGTGATCAGGATGATCCGGTCCAGGTCGGCGATGGCCCGGCGGTCCTGGGTGAAGTCGACCCGGACGGAGAGCACGCCGTCGCGGACCGGGGCGGCCGCCCACATCGACTCGCCCGGGCCGTCCGCCGCGAGCAGGGTGCCCCGGTGGCCGCCGGCGGCGAGGGCGCGCAGCCGGTCGGGCAGGGCCGGGTCGTCCACCGCGCTGCCCGGGCCGGCCGGGCCGTCGCCGCGGCCGTAGCCGGCGAGGGCCGAGTCGAGGGCGGTGAGCGAGGCGGTGCGGGCCTGGTCGACGTGCTGACGGATCATCGCCCGGTGGACCAGCAGGCCCACGGCCACCGCGACCAGGACGGAGATGGCGGCGACGGCGGTGGCGATCTGGCGGCGCAGGGTCATGCCGGGCGCCGCAGCTTGTAGCCGAACCCGCGGACGGTCTCGATCCGCTCGGCGCCGATCTTGGCGCGCAGCCGCTGCACGTGGACGTCGACGACGCGGGTGTCGGCGCCCCACTCGTAGTCCCAGACGCGTTCGAGCAGGGTGCTGCGCTCCAGCACGATGCCGGGCGCGGCGGTGAACTCCAGCAGCAGGCGCAGTTCGGTGGGGGTGAGCGGGACGAGGCGGCCGTGGACCCGGACCTCCATGCTGTCGGTGTCCACCTGGAGGCCGTCGAAGCTGCGCAGGGCGGCGGCGGGGGCGTCGGGGGCGGTGGGGACGACGCGGACG
>NZ_JZKH01000163.1 GCF_000961885.1 Streptomyces rubellomurinus | reverse complement strand
GGTGGAGGCGGTCTGGGTCGTCACGTACGGGTGCTCCGCGTCGTACGACGGGCGCATGCCCGGGATGGTGAGGTGTCCGGTGGCGGACCGTCCGGGGGACGCGGAGACGTCGTAGCTGTACACGTAGGGGCCAACGAGTGAGGGGGCGGGGGGATGCGTGGGCGCGGGGACGCCGGGGCCAGGGGATGCGGGACCGTGGCTTCCGCGGGCCGGGAGGCGGCCGCCGTGGATCGGTCGGCGGCCGCCTCGCGGTGCGGTGGTGCCTGTGGTGCGCGGTTCCTGGGGGCCTGGGGGCCAGAGGGCCTGGGGTGCGGCGGGTTCCTGGGGCGCGGCGGTTCTGCGGCGCCCGGTCGGGCGGCTCCGCCGGGTACGGCTCAGGTGCCGGCGAGCGGCAGCGAGGCGGCGACCACCTGGCCCAGCGACACCGCGCGCTCCAGCGCCTGGCGCAGCAGGTCCTCGCGCGGCTGGCGGCCGACCATGCCGGCCGGGACGGCGTACATGGTCACCTCGGAGAGCTGGCTGGCGGCCATCCGCCACGCCTCGGTGACCTGGAGCGGCTGGTGCGCCTGCCACCAGCCGGTGCTGCCGCCGGCCGCAGCGGGTTGCAGGATCGCGTGCAGCTTGCCCATCGCGACCAGGACCGACCAGCCGGCCAGCTGGTCCGGGGTCTCGTTGAGGTCGCTGACGGGCTGGAAGCCGGCGTCCTGGAGCAGGTCGAGGAACTCGTCCTCGCCGGAGGTGCTGCCGGGGCGGCCGACCGGGCCGGTGGGCTCGACCACCAGTGAGGCGTGCCCGACCTTGTCGTGCAGGACGAGCCCGCAGGTGATGCCGAGGATGGCGGCCTGGCCCGGGGCGGTCGGCTGGGCGGCCGGGTCCGCGACGGCACCGGCGGGGGCGGCCGGGGAGGCGGGGACGGTCGGGGTGTTCGGCGCGCCGGGGCCGGGCGCGCCGGTCTGGGCCTGGCTGATGCTGCGGACGGCGCCGGCCAGCTGCTCCTCGGACACCGGCACCACCTGGGACGGGATGCAGCGGGCGTGGGCGAAGGCGAGCACCGCGGTCTCGTCGGCGACGAAGAGCACGGTGCTGGTCGCCTCGATGTCGGTGTCGCCCGGGGTGCGGCAGGAGGTGCACTCGTAGCTGGCGGGTGCGCGGTCGCCGGCGAGGAGGCGGTCGGCCTCGTCGTCGCCGATCTCGGACCGGACCTCGTCGCTGACGTCGAGCATGCGCGGCACTGGGTCTCCTCGGGAGGTGGGTGCGGATGGGCTTCGTGGTGCCGTGGGGGGTGGTGGGGAGGTTGAGCGGCGGTTGGTGAGGGGAGGTCGCCATGCCCAACGGGCCCCTGTGTCAGGCGTCACGGGTGCCGGCCGAGGCCGACGGGAATTGCCCGTGATCCGATCGCGCCGGGTGTTCTCGTGGTCGCAATCTGTCGATGTCGGTGGCGAGACTGCCGGAATGAAACCGTGAGGTGGGTCACGGCACCCGGATGTTTGATCTAGGAATTGACGGTTAAATCGGACATTTCGGGCATGATTCGCAGGTTGTTACGGGCGGTAACCGCTTGCTGAGCTGGGCAGACTGTCCGAGTTTTGGAATCCCCGCCGACCGGCTCGTAGCTTCTTCAGCGGCGCAACGAGCGCCACCCGGGCTCACCCCCGACGCACAGCCCCCCGGCCCGCCGGGCGCGGCAGGTGCCCGCCGACGCGATCGCTCGAACAGGTCGCCGGCGAGTGGCTGGGTGGCCGGGGCGGCAGCGGCACGTCCGACACGTGCACGGCCGCCCCACGGACGCGGCAAGCGAACGCGGCCCTCTCCAGGGCTTTGGTTCCGCATGCCCGCCCGGGGCTGTCGAGAGGAACCCCATGACCTTCCGTAACGAGAACGCCGCTGCCACCACCTCCGCCGTCACCAAGCGCAACCGCGTGCGGATGGCGGTCGTCGCGGGTGCCGCCGTCGCGGCCCTGCCGGTGGCCGGCCTCGTCACGGCCACCTCGGCCTCCGCCGCTTCGGTCTCCACCTGGGACGCCGTCGCCCAGTGCGAGAGCGGCGGCAACTGGTCGATCAACACCGGCAACGGCTTCTACGGTGGGCTGCAGTTCACCTCCAGCACCTGGGCCGCCTACGGTGGCACCGCGTACGCCGCGCAGGCCAACCTGGCCACCAAGGCGCAGCAGATCGCCGTCGCCGAGAAGGTCCTCGCCTCGCAGGGCCCGGGCGCCTGGCCCGTCTGCTCCGTCAAGGCCGGCCTGACCAAGGGCGGCGCCCCGGCCGCCGTCGACACCTCGGCCGGTTCGTCCACCGGTTCGTCCACCGGTTCGGCTGCGGCCAAGCCGGCGCAGACCCCGGCGCCGAAGACCGCCACCCCGAAGGCCGCCGCCGCCCCCAAGGCCGCCGCCGCGCCGAAGGCCGACGTCGCGCCGAAGTCCGCCCCGAAGAACGACGCCGCGCCGAAGCAGGACGCCGCCAAGGGCGCCCAGTCCTGGACCGGCTCGAACGACGCCAAGCCCGCCAAGCCGGCCCAGCCGGCCAAGGGCGACTACACCGTCAAGTCCGGTGACACCCTGAGCTCCATCGCTGCCGCGCAGGGCCTGGACTGGCACGACCTGTACAAGAACAACGCCAAGGTCGTCGGCGGCAACCCCGACCTGATCTTCCCGGGCCAGGTCCTGAGCATCTGAGCTTGAGCTCGGCTCGGGTGCGCTCGAGCTGACCTCGAAGGCCGCTCCTCCGTGTGGGGGAGCGGCCTTCGGCGTGTCCGGTGTGTCGGGGCGGTGGCGTGGCCGCGCTGCCTAGGGTCGGGCGCCATGCTGCATTCGCGTGACGGACGGTATGACGAGCAGTACGGCGGACGGTCCGACGAGCAGTGCGGCGGACGGTCCGATGAGCAGCCTGACGGGCCGGCAGGTCGGGCGGCGCTGCGGCTGAGCGTCGCGGTGGCGGTGGTGGTGGCCGTCGTCTCCGGCGGCGGTGGCGGTCCCGGGGGCGACCGGGCCGGTGCGGCGGTGCGGGTCGCGGATGTGGTGTGGGACGAACTCGCCGACTGCGAGAGCGGCGGCGACTGGCGGGCCGACACCGGCAACGGCTACTACGGCGGTCTGCAGATCTGGCCGCCCACCTGGGCCGACGCCGGCGGCCTGCGGTACGCCGACCGGCCGGACCACGCGAGCCGGCGGGAGCAGACGACCGTCGCCGAGGAGATCCTGCGGCGGGAGGGGTGGGAGGCCTGGTCGGGCTGCGCGCGGGAACTGGGGCTGCTCGGCGGGCCGAAGGGCACCGGGACTTCGTTCGGGGGCTGGTCGGCCGCCCGGGGCGAGGGCGGTGCGGGAGGATGGTGGGGTGATCCAGGGTGAGCTGTTCGGCGATCCGGCGGGCCGGTCCGGCGAGGGGGGCCGGTCCGGTGAGGAGGGCCGTTCTGCCGAGCGGGGCGGGTCCGCGGGGCGGGGCGGGCGCCGGGAGCCGGCCCCCGGTGCCGTGCTGCTCCCCGGCTGGCTGGACCTCGACGCGCAGCTGCGGCTGGTCGCGGCCTGCCGGGAGTGGGCCCGTCCGCCGGCCGGCCTGCACGAGGTGCGGATGCCCACCGGCGGCATGATGTCGGTCCGGATGGTGAGCCTCGGCCTGCACTGGTACCCGTACGGCTACCGGCGGTTCGCCGAGGACGGTGCGCCGGTCAAGCCGTTCCCGCCGGAGCTCGGCCTGCTCGCCCGCCGGGCCGTCGTCGAGGCGTACGGGGGCGGGGCCGGGAGAGGGTTTGAGGTCGGGGCCGGGGGCGGGTCTGGGGTCGGGGCCGGCTGGTCGGTCGGGGAGGCCGGCGGCGCGCAGGTCGCGGGCGCGGCGGCGTACGAGCCGGACATCGCGATCGTCAACCACTACCCGCACGGCGCGAAGATGGGCCTCCACCAGGACCGGGACGAGCGGGTGGACGCGCCGGTGGTGTCGCTGTCGCTCGGCGACTCGTGCGTCTTCCGGCTCGGGAACACCGAGACCAGGACCAGGCCGTGGACCGACCTGGAGCTGCGCAGCGGGGACCTGCTGGTGTTCGGCGGCCCGGCCCGGTTCGCGTACCACGGGGTGGTGCGGACGTTGCCGGGGACGGCGGACCCGGCGCTGGGGCTGGTCGGGCGGCTCAACATCACCGTGCGGCAGTCGGGGCTGGAGCGGTAGCGCGGGCCGTCGCCGGTCACTCCCGGTGGTGCCGCTCACACGTTCGAGTGAACTGGTCGTTCCGGCCCGGTGAGCGGGAATGACCCGGGTCGCCGGAGAATTCGAGTGAGCGGAAGAATTCGATGCGGAGCGGGCGGCGCCGACCGGCGCGGACGCCCCGCAGCCCGGAGAGGGAGCACGCATGGGTACCCCCGTCGACGACCTTGTCGACCTGCTCGACCTGGAGCAGATCGAACTGAACATCTTCCGCGGGCGCAGCCCCGAGGAGGCGCTGCAGCGCACCTTCGGCGGTCAGGTCGCCGGGCAGGCGCTGGTCGCGGCGGGGCGCACGGTGGACGGCGAGCGCCCCGTCCACTCGCTGCACGCCTACTTCCTGCGCCCCGGGGTGCCCGGCGTGCCGATCGTCTACCAGGTCGACCGGATCCGCGACGGCCGCTCGTTCACCACCCGGCGGGTGCTCGCGATCCAGGGCGGCCGGTCGATCTTCGCGCTCACCGCCGACTTCCACCTCCCCGAGGAGGGCGGCATCGAGCACCAGTACCCGATGCCGACCGTCTCCGCCCCCGAGGACCTGCCCAGCGCGCTGGAGGAGGTCGGCTCCAGACTCGGCGAGCTGCCCCCGTTCATCAGCCGCCGCCAGCCGTTCGACATCCGGTACGTCGACCGGCTGCGCTGGACCAAGGAGGAGCTGGAGGGCATCGAGGCCCGCAGCGGCGTCTGGCTGCGCACCAACGGCCCGCTGCCCGACGACCCGCTGATCCACGTGTGCGCCCTCACCTACGCCAGCGACATGACGCTGCTGGACGCCGTGCGCGCGCCCGTGGAACCGCTCTGGGGCACGCGGCACTTCGACATGGCCTCGCTGGACCACGCGATGTGGTTCCACCGGCCGTTCCGGGCGGACGACTGGCTGCTCTACCAGCAGGAGTCCCCGATCGCCCACGGCTCGCGCGGCCTCGCGCGCGGGCAGATCTTCGACCGGGAGGGGCGGCTGGTGGTGTCCGTGGTGCAGGAGGGGCTGTTCCGGCCGCTGGGTGGGTGAGCGCGAATCGCTGAGGCGCGGTGTCGGTGAGGTGTCGATGAGTGTCGGCATGTTGCCGGGTGCGGCGGGGTGTTGCGGTTCCCGGTCGTTCCCCGGTCGTTCCCCGGCGGGCGGGAATGGCCCGGCAGGGTCGGCGGCGTTGTGGTGGTCGACGCCGCGGTGGTCGGCGTCGGAACGGTCGAGGCGAACAGCTGAGGCGATGGGCTGAGGCGAACAGCTGAGGCGAACGGCTGAAGTGATCGACCGAGGTGACGGCCCGAGCGGCGGGCCGTCGACGAACTGAGCGGGAGGGTGGACCGATGACGGCGACAGCCGCGGAGGACTGGAAGCACTGGACCGAGCAGCGGGCCGCGTCGGTGAGCGCGCCGCACGGCCAGCTCGCGCTCACCGGCACGCACTGGCTGGCCCCCGAGCCCGGCGAGGTCCCCGGCCTGCCCGGCCGCTGGTGGGCCGACGGCGAGGGCGTCCGGGTACGGGCGGCGGCTGCCGACGGCGTCACGGTCGGCGGTCGGCCCGTCGACGGCGAGGTGCTGCTGCGCCCGGACACCGACCCGGCCGCCGACACCGCCGCCCTCGGCGACCTGCTGCTCGTCCCGATCGAGCGCGAGGGCGAACTCGCCCTGCGGGTCCTCGACCCGGCCGCACCCCGCCGGGTCGCCTTCGCGGGCATCTCCAGCTACCCGTACGCGCCGGAATGGGCGGTCCCCGCCGTCTTCACCCCCTTCGAGGGCGAGCCGCAGGCCGTCGTCGTCCCCAACGCGGACGGACGGGAACGCCCGCTCGCCGTCACCGGGCGGATCGAGTTCACCGTCGCCGGCGAGCACCGCACCCTCACCGTCAGCCGCGCCGGCCAGCGGCTCAGCGGGGTGATCGCCGACGCGACCAGCGGCGTCGACACCTACCGGTTCCGCTTCATCACGCTGCCCGCCCCCGATCCGGACGGGAACACGGTGCTCGACCTCAACCGGGCCTACCTGCCGCCGTGCGCCTTCTCGGACCACTTCATCTGCCCGTTCCCGCCGCCGGGCAACCGGTTGGACTTCGCGGTCGAGGCGGGGGAGCGGCAGGTCCTCAGCCGGTAGGCGGTGCGGCGCCCCGCCGACGCCGCCGCGCTGCGCCGCCCCCGGTGTCGGGCGGCGCGGCGGCCGGGGCGAGCATGGACGACTGTGCCGACCAATCAGCCTCCCGACGCAGCCTCCCCGTCCACCCCTTCCCCGTCCGCCGGCCCGTCCGCCTCCGCTTCCCCGGCTCCTGCCCCGCGCTGGTACCGGCGGGCCGTCCGCGGGGCGTTCGCCGACCTGAGCCCCCTGCGCGAGAACCCCGACTACCGCCGGGTGTGGTTCGGCCAGGCGGTCTCCTCCATAGGCCAGCAGATGACGGCCGTGGCCGTCTCCGTCCAGGTCTACGCCCTGACCGGCTCCTCCTTCGCAACCGGCCTGGTGGGCCTCTTCTCGCTCGTCCCGCTGGTCGCCTTCGGCCTCTACGGCGGGGCGATCGCCGACACCGTCGACCGGCGCCGGCTCGGCCTGATCGGCTCCGCCGGCCTCGCCGCCGTCTCCGCCGTCCTCGCCGTCCAGGCCACCGCCGACAACGGCCGGGTCGCCGTCCTCTACGCCGCCGTCGCCCTCCAGGCCGCGTTCTTCGCGATCAGCTCACCCGCCCGCTCGGCGATGATCCCCAGGCTCGTCCCCAGCCACCAACTCCCGGCGGCCAACGCCCTGAACACCATCAGCATGAACCTCGGCCTCACCGTGGGCCCCATGCTCGGCGGCGTCCTCATCGGCGCCTATGGAAGCCAGGCCGCCTACCTCGTCGACACCGTCGCCTTCTCCGGCACCCTCTACGCGATGTGGCGCCTGCCCTCCCTCCGCCCGCTCGGCGAACGCAAGGGCCGCGCCTCCGTCCTCGACGGCCTGCGCTTCCTGCGCGAGCAGCCCAACCTGCGCACCAGCTTCCTCGCCGATCTCGCCGCGATGATCTTCGGCATGCCGCGCGCCCTCTTCCCGGCCATCGCCGTCACCTTCTACGGCGGCGACGCCCGCACCGTCGGCCTGCTCGTCTCCGCCCCCGCGGTCGGCGCCCTGATCGGCGCCCTCTTCTCCGGCTGGGTCGGCCGCATCCACCGCCAGGGCGCCGCCGTCCTCGCCGCCGTCTGCGCCTGGGGCCTCGCCATCGCCGCCTTCGGCGCCCTCCACAACCTCTGGCTCGGCCTCCTCCTGCTCGCGGTCGCCGGCTGCGCCGACACCGTCAGCATGATCTTCCGCAACACGATGATGCAGGTCGCCGCCCCCGACGAGATGCGCGGCCGCCTCCAGGGCATCTTCATCGTCGTCGTCGCCGGCGGCCCCCGCCTCGGCGACTTCGAATCCGGCGCCGTCGCCTCCCTCACCAACCCCGCCACCTCCGTCATCACCGGCGGCCTCGCCTGCGTCGCCGCCGTCCTCCTCCTCGCCGCCCGCCGCCCCGCCTACCTCCCCTACGTCGCCCGTCACCGGACCCCTCGACCCGCCCCACCCCGCCCCTCCG
>NZ_JZKH01000162.1 GCF_000961885.1 Streptomyces rubellomurinus | reverse complement strand
GCGAAGAACGTCGTCAGCGTGAGGAGAGCGGAGACAGCGGCGACGGACAGGGCACGAACAGGGCGGAGCATTGCACCTCCTGGGGTGGCGGGAGTCGCGGAACGGGTGCCGGGCGGGGGCCCGGCACGCACGACCCGGGCAGGAGCGGGAGCCTGGGCCGAGGATTCGGGGGGCCGGAGCTGGAGCCGGAGGACTCGGCGGGGCCGATCGGCTCAGCGGGGCCGGGACGACCGGGCGGCGTCGGGGCCGAACGTCAGGAAGCGGGCGTTCGGGGCCGGACGTCGGGACCGGGCGGGCGTCGGAGCCGGTATCAGGACCGGGCGGGCGTCAGGACCGGCTGAAGACCGGCAGGTAACCGCCGGACTGGCCCGCGGCCTTCGGGTGGTAGCTCTCGTCGACCGGCAGCGTGGTGCTGTGCAGCCAGGCCGTCGACGAGCCGCAGATCTCGTGCCCGGCGAAGATGCCGCGCACGTCGCCGAAGGCGAACCCGTGGTCGGCGGCCCGCTTGGCGATGACCTCGTCCAGCGTGTCGGCGGCCTTGTCGATGGCGGCGCGCTTGGTGTCACCGATGCCGAATATGCAGGAGCCGCCGACCTTGTAGAGGTGCGGGTAGCCGAGCACGACGACATGGGCCCGCGGGGCCTTGGCGTGGATCGCGTCGTACACCCGGTCCAACTGGCCGGGGAGGGTGTTGCGGGCGTAGTTCTCGCCGGAGTTGACGGCGTTGAGGCAGTCGCTGTCGCTGCTCAGCACGCAGGTCTTCATGGTGTCGCCGAAGCCCGCGTCGTTGCCGCCGATGGTGATGCTGACCAGCGTGGTGCTGGAACTCAGGGCGGAGATCTGGTTGTTGAGGACGTCCCCGGTTCTCGCGCCCGAGCAGGCGACGAATCTGAACGAGGAGGGCGCGTGCGCGTTCTTCCAGAGGTAGGCGTAGGCGTTGGTGCTGCGCTTGCAGCTACCGCTGTCGCTCAGGTAGCTGCCGGCGCCGACACCGGCCGAGTACGAGTCCCCGAGCGCCACATAGTTGGCACCGGCCGCACTCGCCGACGATGCGGCGAAGAACGTCGTCATGGCGAGGGAGGCCGCTATGGCGGCGACGGGCAGAACGCGAGCTGGGCGGAGCATGACACCTCCTTGGCGTGACACGGGTCACAGAAGTGATAGCAGGAGGTGGGTGGCTCGGGAAGCGGTCATGCCAAGGATATTGACGGACCGTCTGACAACAGAGAGGTGAACCCGCGACCACGGGGCGCACATCCCGGCAGCTCAACGCGGGTGTACGCCGACGCGCATCGGTCATCGCGCGTAGAAAGGTTTCTGTGGAGATGTCAGCACAAGGTCAGCCGAAGGCCAACACATGGCCAGCCTCCGGTCAGCGAACGGACAGGCGGCCCGGCGCGGCGATCGGTGGTGTGGCGCAGCGATCGGCGGTGTGGCGTCCGGCGGCGCGGCGCGGCGACCGGTGGTGCGGCGTCCGGCGGCGCGGCGCGGCGACCGGTGGCGCGGCGACCGGTGGGCGTCGCCCGGCCTACGGGTGCTCGACGCCGGGGAAGACCTCGCAGCCCTCCACCGGCAGTTCCTCGATCGCCTCGTTCGCGGCCGCGGGCACGCCGAGCCGCTGGACGGCCGCGGCCACCGCCGCCCGCGCCTGGCGCAGCCCGGCCTCGCCCCAGCCCAACAGCTCGACCGCCAGCCCGGGTGCGACCAGCAGCCGCCGGTAGTGCCGGCCCGAGGCCGGATCGGCCACGCTCGGCCCGACCGCCCGCAGGGCGGCCGTCATCCGGACCCGCGCGCACTCGTGCCCGCCGTTCGCCGAGCCGACCCGGTCGTAGAGGTAGCCGAGGTAGTACGGCCGGCCGATCGCGGCCTGCGCCTCCTCGCCCGCCTCCCGGACCAGCGCGGCGCCCGGGTCGCCGTCGTCCTCCGGCTCCAGTGAGCCGCCCGGCAGCGAGCAGATCCCGTCCCTGGGGTTGACCAGGGTCAGCACCCGCCCGTCCGGCGCGAACAGCCACCCCCAGGACTGCTTCACCGGCAGCCCGTCCGGCACCTGCTCGCCCGGCCTCCACGGCCAGCCCGCCGTAGGACGCCGGCGCACCCTGCCGAGCAGTTCGGCGACCTCCGCGCTGTACTCGATCCGGCTCATGCGCCCGCTCCTCCCGCGGCCGCCCGACCGGGAGCCTCCCACCGCCCGGCGGGGGCACCCACCCACGCGGGCGCCACGGGGAGGAGACGGCTCCGCTCGTTCATGCGTCCCCCTCTCGGTGTCGGGCTCGCCGCACCGGCGGCGCGAGGGGTCGACCTGCGGGGCACGGCACGGAGCGGAGCGGCCGGAGCGGCGGCGTGGGGCACCGCGCGCTCCTGCTGTTGATCTTCTCCGAATCTTCCCCGAACAGGCGGTCGATGAACAGTCCCCAGCGCCGCATGGCGGACGCGGCGGACGCGGCGGGCCCGCGCACCTCGGGCACGGTGGATCAGCCCAGCGGCCCACCCCCCTTCCGCGGTCCGGGGAATCCCGGCCGCGAGGGCCCGGACGACGGCCGCCCCGAGGGCGGTGGTGCGGACGGCGGCGGCCCGGACGACGAGGGCCCGGACGACGAGGGCCCTGCGGGCGGCACGTCCGGCAGCGGGAACCCCGGCCGCGGCATCACCCCGGGCGGGAACGGCAGCCCGCGCTCGGCGTCGTCCGCGAGCTCGTCGAACACCTCGTGCACCGTCATCGGCCGCAGCCGCCCGCCGGCCAGCGCCCAGCCGCGCACCACCGGCCCGGTCTCCGGGTCGCCGTGCAGCAGCACCGCGCCCGCTCCGCCCGCGGCCACGCCCGCCGCCAGCGTGACGCAGAACGCCTCGGTGTCCCGCCCGGCGGGGCGCAGGCTGCCCGCCTCGACGCAGACGTCCGCCGCCGACGTCAGCTCCTCGCCGTCCTCCGGCCCGTGGCACCGGAGGGTCAGCAGGTGGCAGCCCTCCCCCGCGCCCTCGGCCAGCGCCAGGTACGCCGAGGTCACGTACCGCATCACCGACGTGAGCCGGCGCTGCCCGGCCGGGTCGTCTCCGACCGCGTCCAGCAGGGCCGCGCAGGCCACCGACATCCGCACCCTCGCCCGGTGGTCGTCCAGCAGCACCGGCGCCAGGTCGGCCAGCCGCTCCCCCGTGTAGACGAACGGCTCCCCGGCCAGCTCCGGATCGCCCGCGTACGCGACCCGGGCGGCCGGCGTCCGGGGATCGAGGCCGAGCGCGTCGCAGTAGTCCTCGAAGTCCCCCGCCTCGAAGACCCTCAGGTGCACCTCCACGCCCTGCCCGTGCAGGGCGCGCAGCTGCTCCTCCGACCGGCGCAGGTACTCCTGGTGCCGCAGCGCGCCGAACAGCCCGTACCTCGCCAGCCCGGCGAAGTCCGCGGCCTCGACCGCCAGCGCGACCGCCACCGGCTGCGGCGGCGGAGCACCCCGCGCCCGCCCGTCGCGCCGCCCCCGCGCACCGGAGCCGCCCGCACACCCACCCGGCGGCGCACCGCCCGCCGGCACGCCTCCGGCCCCGCCCGGCCGCGGCCCGCCGACCCCCGCCCCGGCCCCGCGCCCGGCGAGCAGCACCCACCGGCCCGCCCGCGGCCTCCCGCCCCGCACCACCGCGGCGCCCAGCGCCCCGGAGACCTCGCCCCACAGCTCCCGTACGGTCATGGTTCCTCCCAGCTCACTCGAACAGCACTGACATCTCCGGCCGCCCCGCCCCACAGAGCCGCCGACGTCGAGGAACATACACAGAGCCACTGACAATCCACCTCGAGTAATCGAACAGGCGCGGTGCAGCGGGCCGCGGGCGGGCGAGCGGGGCGCGGTGCCGGAGGCCGGAGGCGCCCGGCCGTCGCGCGCGAGGAGGACGCGTCGGGATGCCGCGCAGCGCCGCACGGAGCGCTCCGACGAACGGCCCGGGTCCGGCGTCCGGAAGCACGGCGCGCCACCCGGCACACCGGGGACGGGCGGGACCGAGCGGGGCACCCGGTGGGTGGCCGTGGCGGGATCGGACATCACAGCCGAGCGGATCGCCGCTCCTCGCGGGCGGCACGAAAGCCCCGTGCGCCGTCCGGGACACCGAGGCCGGCGTCCCGGACGGTTCGCGCGGGCGAGAGCGACGCGCGCCCTGCGCCCGGCCGCCGTGCCACCGTCCCGGACGGTTCGCGCAGGCGAGAGCGACGCTTGGCATGGGCGCCGAAGCGGGCTCCGAAGCGCGGCCGAGCGGCGCCGCGGCACGCCGGGCGGCACATCCGCCCGAGCCTCGCAGCTCACGCAGAGGCGCGACGTGCGGAGCGTGCACCACAACCGGGCAACCCGGCGAATCCGCGGATCGGCCCTGGCACCCCGCCCCGGCCCCGGCGCCTGCCCGGAGCCCGGAGCCCGGCAATCCGAGCACGCCGGACCGAGGACCGGTCCACAAGGGACACTCCGCACGCAACCGCAGCGCCCCGGCAGCACACCCGCAACCCCCGGAGCCCGCCCTCCCCGAGGCTGCAGGCGGGCGGGGCCTGACCGTGCCGGGCGCACTGGTCGGGAGCCGTGCACCCGGCCCCCCTGCCCCCGAGGCGTGCGATCCGCCACGGACGCTCCGCACGCAACCGCAGCGCCCCGTGCGGCGCGCCTCCGAGCGCCGCGCCCGGCCCCGCCCGGTGGTGCGGGCGGTTCGGGCGGGGTTGTCAGTGGTGGGCGTTATGGTCGGGGACCATGCGACTGCTGCACACCTCCGACTGGCATCTCGGCCGCTCGTTCCACCGGGAGAGCCTGCACGACGCCCAGCGCGCCTTCCTGGACCACCTGGTGGGCGTGGTCCGCAGCATGCGCGTGGACGCCGTGCTGGTCGCCGGGGACGTGTACGACCGGGCGCTGCCGGGCCTGGAGGCGGTGGAGCTGTTCGACGACGTGCTGCACCGGCTGGCGCGGCTCGGGGTGCCCACGGTGTTCATCAGCGGCAACCACGACTCGGCGCGCCGGCTGGGGGTGGGTGCCGGGCTGATCGGGCGGGCGGGCGTGCACCTGCGGACGGATCCGGGCGAGTGCGCGGTGCCGGTGCTGCTGGAGGACGAGCACGGGCCGGTGGCGGTCTACGGGCTGCCGTACCTGGAGCCGACGCTGGTGCGCGAGCGCTTCGGGCTGGCGAAGGGCGGGCACGCGGCGGTGCTGGGTGCGGCGATGGACCAGGTGCGGGCCGACCTGGCGGCGCGGCCGGAGGGGACGCGGGCGGTGGTGCTGGCGCACGCCTTCGTCACGGGCGGGGCGGCGAGCGACAGCGAGCGGGACATCGCGGTGGGCGGAGTGGCCGCGGTGCCGGCCTCCGTGTTCGACGGCGTGCACTACGCCGCGCTCGGGCACCTGCACGGCAGCCAGACGCTGGCCCCGCACCTGCGCTACAGCGGCTCGCCGCTCGCGTACTCGTTCTCCGAGGCGCAGCAGCGCAAGTCGATGTGGCTGGTGGACCTCGCGGCGGACGGCTCGGTGGCGGCGGAGCGGGTGGACTGCCCGGTCCCGCGCCGCCTGGCCCCGCTGCGGGACACGCTGGACGCGCTGCTCACGGAGGAGAAGTACGCGCAGGCCGAGGACTGCTGGGTGCAGGTGACGCTCACCGACGCCGTCCGGCCGAGCGAGCCGATGGAGCGTCTGCGCCGCCGGTTCCCGCACACCCTGCAGTTGTTGTTCGATCCGGCGGAGACCGAGACGGAGCCCGTCCGCTCGTACGCGGCGCGGGTCGGCGGCCGGGCGGACCTGGAGATCGCCGAGGGCTTCCTGCGGCACGTCCGCCCGGGCGCGGAGCCGGGCGCGGAGGAGCTGGGCTGGCTGCGGGAGGGCTTCGAGAGCGTGCGGGAGTCCGCCGAGCGGAAGGCGGACCTGCCGCGATGAGGCTGCACCGGCTGACCGTCACCGCCTTCGGCCCGTTCGCGGGCACCGAGACGGTGGACTTCGACGCGCTCGCCGCCGGCGGGCTGTTCCTGCTGCGCGGCGCGACGGGCGCGGGCAAGAGCAGCGTGTTGGACGCGGTCTGCTTCGCCCTGTACGGCGAGACGCCGAACGCCCGCCGGGCGAGCCGGCTGCGCAGCGACCACGCCGACCCGAAGCAACTGACGCAGGTGCGGCTGGAGTTGACGCTGGGCGGTCGGCGGCTGGAGATCACCCGGCTGCCGGAGCAGCGGCGGCCGAAGAAGGTCGGCAGCGGCACCACCGTCGAGCGGGCGCAGACCCTGCTGCGCGAGTGGGCGGCCGACGCGGGCGCGGGCGTGCCCGGCTGGCGGCCGCTGAGCAAGTCGCACCAGGAGGCCGGGGAGGAGATCCACCGGCTGATCGGGATGAGCCGGGACCAGTTCTGCCAGGTGGTGCTGCTGCCGCAGGGCGACTTCGCGCGGTTCCTGAAGGCGGACTCGGAGGAGCGCGGCAAGCTGCTGCGGCGGCTGTTCGACACCGAGCGGTACGGGCTGGTGGAGTCCTGGCTGGCCGAGCGGCGGCGCGCCCAGGAGGCCGCCGTGCAGGCGGGCCGGCGGCGGCTGCGCGACCTGGTCAGCAAGGCGGAGCAGGCGGCCGGGCCGGGTGCCGAGCCGGCCGAGGGCTGGGTGCCGGCCGAGGACGACGGGCCGGACCTGGCCGCCGGGGTGCTGGGCTGGGCGGCGATCCTGCGCAGCGGCGCGGCCGAGCAGGCGGCCGTCGCGGAGGCGGCACTGGACGGCGCGCAGGCGGCGCACCGCGCGGCCCAACAGGCCCGGGAGGCGGCCGAGGAGGTGGCCGGGCGGCAGCGCCGTCACCGGGAGGCGCTGGCCCGGGCCGAGCGGCTGGCGGAGTTCGAGCCGGCGGCGGAGCGGGACGGGCGGCGGCTGGCGGCGGCGCAGCAGGCGGTCGGCGTCGAGTCGGCGCTGCGGCTGCGCGAGGGCGCGGCCGAGGCGCACCGGCGGGCCCGGACGGCGGAGCGGCAGCGGCGCGAGGCGCTGGCCGGTGCGCTCGGAGCACTCGGATCACTCGGGGCGCTCGGAGCACTCGCTGGGCCCGGGGCGGCCCCCGGGGGCGCCCCCGTCGGTGCCGAGGCCGGCGCCGAGGAGCTGGCCGGGGCCGAACGGTGGCTGCGGGCCGAGGTGGTGCGGCTGGAGGCGGCCCGGGCGGAGGAGCGGCGCTGCGCCGAACTCGCCGCCGAGCAGCGTTCGTTGGGGTCGGACCTGCGCGGCGCCGAGGAGCTGGCGGAGGAGGCCGAGGACTGGCTGGCCGAGTTCGAGGGCGAGCTGAGCCGGCTGGAGGAGCGGCAGGCCGGGGCCAGGGCGGCCGGGGCCCGGGTCGAGCAGTTGGACGGGCGTCGCGCCGAGTCGGCGGCCCGGCTGGCGGCCGCGCGGGAGCGGGACGGCCTGCGGGCGGAGATCGCGGCGGCCGAGCCGCGGGTGGCGGGCCTGCGCACCGCCGCGCTGGACGCCCGCGAGCACGGCCTCGACCTCCGGGACCGCCGACTGGCGGGCATGGCGGCCGAGTTGGCCGAGCGGTTGCGCTCGGGCGAGGCCTGCCGGGTGTGCGGGTCGCCCGAGCATCCGGCGCCCGCACAGGCCGCGCCGGGCGGCCGGGTGAGCGCCGAGGACGAGGAGCGGGCAGCACGCGCGCTGGATGTGGCCGAGCGGGTCTGGCGGCAGGCCGACCAGGCGCTCACCGCGCTGCGGGTGCGGGAGGCCTCGGCCGCCGGCGCCGCCGGGCCGGACGGTGCCGACGTCCTCGCCCGGGCGCTCGCCGAGTTGGAGCACGAGCACCGGGAGGCGCTGGGCGCGGCGGAGGCGCTGGGCCGGGTCGAGCAGGAGATCGGCCGGCTGTCGCAGGACCGCGCGCGCCGCCTGGACGAGCTGCGCGAGGCCAAGGAGCGGGCGGCCGTGCTGACCGACCGGCTGCAGCAACTCGACGCCGAGCAGCGGGAGTCGGCCGGGCGGGTCGCGGCGGCCCGGGGCGGCGCGGCCTCGGTCGCCGAG
>NZ_JZKH01000161.1 GCF_000961885.1 Streptomyces rubellomurinus | reverse complement strand
GGGCGGGGGCGGGGGCGGTCGGGGTGGTGGCGTCCATGGCTGTCAGCTCCTCGGGTGGGGCGGTGGGGCGGTCACTCCTGCCACTCTGCGCCCGGGCCGCCCGCGCCGCCTTGGACGTTTCGGAACTTGCCGTCCGCCGGGCCCTCGGCCGCCAGCCACCCGCTCGGCGGCAGCCCGGCCAGGGCGCGGAACTCGCGGGCCAGATGCGCCTGGTCGAAGTACCCGCAGCGGACGGCCAGTTCGGCCAGCCGGGGCGGCGGTGACGCGGCGGCGAGCAGCCGCCGGGCCCGGTCGAAGCGGATCACCCGGGCGGCGGCCTTCGGCGTCAGCCCGGTCTCCCGGCGGAACCGGTCCTGCAGGTGCCGGGCGCTCCAGCCGGTCTCCCGGGCCAGCTCCGCCACCGGAAGCGCACCCCCGCTGCGCCGCAGCGCCCGCCAGGCCCAGGCCACCTCGGGCGGCACCTGCCCGGACGGCCGGGCGGCCCGCAGCAGCGCCCCGTCCAGCACGGCGAACCGCTCCGGCCAGTCGCGGGCTTCGCGCAGCCGCTCCCGCACCTGCGCGGCGAGCCGCCCCAGCACCTCCTCGGCCGGCACGTCGATCCCGGCCAACTCCCCTGCGGGCAGTCCGAACAGGGCCCGTGCGGCGAGCGGGTGCACGGCGACCTGCACGCCGGACTGCGCGCCATCGTGCCTGATCAGCGCGGGGGTGGTGTGCAGGCCGCCGAGCAAGGTCGGGTAGATTCCGGCCGGTTGGGCGGGGTCGGGGTGGCCGCTGATCACCAGCGGTTCGTCGAGGGTGAGGATGAAGGTCAGGTACGGGGAGGGCAGTCCGCGGTGCACGGCGGGGGCGAGGCCGCGTTGCCGGTAGCCGGTGTACCGGGCCAGGTACGGGCGCAGCGCGCCGGCGGGCCGGGCGCGCACGGCCTCGTCGACCATCTCGCCGGGTGCGTCGGCCGCTTCGGTGGCGTCGGTGCTCACCCTTCCAGTATCGGCGGCGCCGGGTCGGCGGGCGCCTGACGGAACGTCTCAGACAGTGGAACGATCTTTCTTACCAGGCGAGACAGGAGCACCATCACCCTCATGGGAAAGCAGTACGAACGCATCGACGGCAGGCTGCGGGAGTTCATAGAACGGCAGCCCGTCTACTTCGTCGCCACCGCGCCGCTCGCCGCGGACGGCCATGTCAACGTCTCGCCGAAGGGCCGTTCCGGCACGCTCGTCGTGCTCGACGAACTCACCCTCGCCTACCTGGACTTCGGCGGATCCACCGCCGAGACCCTCGCCCACCTGCGGGAGAACGGGCGGATCACCCTGATGTGGACGGCCTTCGAGGGCCCGCCGACGGTGGTGCGGGTGCACGGCCGCGGCGAGCCGGTCTTCCGCGACGACCCGCGCTTCGCCGAACTGCTCGGCCGCTTCGACCCCTCGGTGGACGGCGCGGGCCTGCGGGCGATCGTCCTGGTCGAGGCCGAGCGGGTCAGCGACTCCTGCGGGTACGCGGTGCCGCTGATGGACTACCGCGAGGACCGCGACCTGCACGCGCGGTACTTCGAGCGCAAGGACGAGGTGGAGTTCAACGCCTACTGCGAGCGCAAGGAGTACGTCGGCACCAGCATCGACGGCCTGCCGGCGCTCCCGCTGCCGCTCCCGCCCCGGCCGAACTGACCGGGCCGAACGGACCGGGCCGAACGGACCGCGGCCGTGCCCGGACACCACGGCACCGGCGCACGACGAAGCCGCCGCACCCCGGACGGGATGCGGCGGCTTCGTCGCGTGCGGCGCTGCTCGCGCGCGGCCTTACTTGCTCAGGCCGGCCTTGACGGAGCAGACGGGCCAGGCGCCCGGGCCCTGGGCGGCGAGGACCTTCTCGCCGATGGAGATCTGCTGGTCCTTGGTGGCCTGGTTGGCCTGCGCGGCGTAGGCGGTGCCGCCGAAGGCGGCCCAGGTGCTGGAGGTGAACTGCAGGCCGCCGTAGAAGCCGTTGCCCGAGTTGATGGCCCAGTTGCCGGTGGCCTCGCAGTCCGCGACCTTGTCCCAGACGGTCGCGGGCGCGGCGGAGGCGCTGGTGGCCGTGACGAGGCCGGCCACCGGCAGGGCGGTGAGCGCCCCGGCCATCAGAGCCATCCGGACGCGGTTGCGGCGCTTCGGGGTGGCAGTGGTGGTGGCAGCGGCGGTCTCGTTACGGAAAGTCATGAAGTTCCTTTCGGAGGGCGTCTGCGAGCACGCGGAACCAGGCCCTCGGAAGGCCTCGGTTTCGGGGACACGTGACTCGCGTGGTCCGGCACCTCGTCCGGCTCCGGGGCTGAGGCCCTGCGGAGCGGATCGCTCGGTGCAACGGGTTCGAAGGTACGGGGGTGGTTGCGGCGGTTTCAAGGATTCGGGGGTTTGAGCACGTCAGCGGGGTGTTACCGGGCGTAAGGATCAAGGAATTGTGGCGATTTCGCCCGTTTTGCACCTATTTCCAAGATCAAACAGCCCCTCGAAGTGGCCCGGGTCACGCGGACGGCGGTGTGAGGCCGCGCACATCGTCGACAGTGCGTGACGGCCCGCCCGCCCCCGGTGCCGGATCCGCCCGCGCGGCCGTCGCCCCGGGTGGCCCGCGCCACAGCCCTCACCCGGAGTGCCCGCCGTGACCACCCACCGTGGCGGGCATAGCCTCGTCGCCATGAGCAACGAGAGCGATGCGGCGGACGCGGAGGCGGTCGGCGGTGCGGTCGGCGGGGCCCCCGGGCCGGGCACCGGCGGCGCGCCCGCCCACGACCCGGAGGCGGTGGCCGCGCCCAGCGGCTTCGAACTGGGGACGGACGGCCCCAAGGTGATCCTGGCGGGCCTGGACGGCTCCGACTCCTCCTGGCGGGCCACCGCCTACGCCGCCGGACTCGCCCGCCGCCAGGGCTCCCTCCTCGCCGTCGCCTACATCCAGCCCGTCCTCGCCGCCGCCACCGCGCTGGCCGGAGCCGTGGTGGAGGAGACCACCCAGGAGATCGCCGACGAGCTGCTCGCCGCGCTGCGCGAGGCCGAGCACCGGGTGCGCGGGGTGTGGCGGGTCGACTGGCAGTTCCTGACCGTGCGCGGCGACCCCTACACCGGCCTCGCGAAGCTCGCCGACGAGCTGCGCGCCGACGCCGTCGTGGTCGGCGCCTCCGAACAGGCCGGACACAAGGTGATCGGCTCGGTCGCCGTCCGCCTGGTGAAGGCCGGCCGCTGGCCGGTCACCGTCGTCCCCTGACGCCTCCCTCGGGCCCCTCCAGCCCCTCCGGCCACGGCAACCCCGTGCGTCCCGCAGCCGGTGCAAAGGGGTGCGAGCCCGCCCGCCGGGCGGCGGACGGGCGGCCGGTAGGGTCGGGACCATGACGGACATGCCGGGCGCGCAGCTTCCCGGGCCGGCCCGCCCCACCGGCAGCGACCTGCACCTCGACCTCCCCGCCACCGGCGGCCGCCGCGCCGCCCTGATGACCGCCCTGCGCGAGGCGATCCGCAGCGGACGGCTGGCGCCCGGCACCCGGCTACCCCCCTACCGCGCCCTCGCCGCCGACCTCGGACTGGCCCGCAACACCGCCGCCGAGGCGTACACCGAACTCGTCGCCGAGGGCTGGCTCACCGCCCGCCAGGGCTCGGGCACCACCGTCGCCGAGCGCGCCGCGCCCGTCCCGCCCGCCCGGGCCCGCCGGCCCTCGACCAGGCCCGGGCCGGTGCACGACCTGCGCCAAGGGCAGCCCGACGCCGCCGCCTTCCCCCGCACCGCCTGGCTCGCCGCCGCCCGCCGCGCCCTCACCGCCGCACCCAGCGAGGCCTTCGGCCCGGGCGATCCGCGCGGCCGGCGCGAACTGCGCACCGCCCTCGCCGACTACCTGGCCCGCGCCCGCGGCGTGCGCGCCGACCCGGAGCGGATCGTGGTCTGCTCCGGCTTCGCCCACGCGCTGCGGCTGCTCTTCGACGGTGCGGCGCCCGTCCTGCCGCCCGCCGAGCAGGGCCCGCTGGCCGTCGAGGCGTACGGGCTGGGCTTCCACCGCGGGCTGCTGGCCGCCGCCGGGGTCGCCGGCCGGCCGCTGTCGATCGACGAACAAGGCGCGCGGGTCGAGGAGTTGGCGCGCCACCCGGACGTCCGGACGGTGCTGCTCACCCCCGCCCACCAGTTCCCGACCGGCGGGCCGCTGCACGCCGCCCGCCGCGCCGCCGTGATCGACTGGGCGCGCGGCCGCGGCGGGCTGGTCCTTGAGGACGACTACGACGGCGAGTTCCGCTACGACCGGCAGCCGGTCGGCGCCCTCCAGGGCCTCGATCCCGAGCGGGTCGTCTACCTCGGCAGCGCCAGCAAGAGCCTGAGCCCCGCGCTGCGGCTCGGCTGGATGGTGCTGCCGGACCACCTGGTCGACCGGGTGCTCGCGGCGAAGGGCGAACGGGAGGGCTGGGCCAGCGCCCTGGACCAGCTGACCCTCGCCGAGTTCCTCGCCTCCGGCGGCTACGACCGGCACGTGCGCCGGATGCGCCGCCACTACCGGGAGCGCCGCGACCGCCTGGTCGCCGCCCTGGCCGCGCACGCCCCGCACGTCGAGGCGACCGGCATCGCGGCCGGCCTGCACGCCGTGCTGCGGCTGGAGCCCGGCACCGAGCGCTCGGTGCTCAAGGCCGCCGCCTACCGGGGCCTCGCCGTCGAAGGGCTCGCCGACTACCGGCACCCGGCGGCCGGGCCGGCGGCGATGCCGGTCGTCGACGGCCTGGTGGTCGGCTACGCCACCCCGCCGGACCACGCCTACCCGGCCGCGCTCGCCGCGCTCTGCGCGGTGCTTCCGCCGCCCGCCCCGTAAGCCGCCGAACCGTCAGGAGCCACGTCCGGCCCGACCGCCCGACCGCCCGGCCGCCCGGCGCCCGCGGAGCGGAGGGAGGAGCATAGGCCCTCGGGCGGGGCGCGGGGGCCGGAACCCGGGCTGTGGGTCCGGTCCGTCCGCCCGCCGCTCATGCGTCGGTACCGCTCCGCACCGAAGTGGTCACACGGGTGGCGCCGAGCCTCTATGCTTCATGGGCATGTGCAGGACAGTTCGGCTCCGGCTGCCCGGTCCGCACGCCCCGATCGCCCGTCGGGTGCCGGCCACCCCCGTACCGGCACCCGGCGGGCTTCCCGTGTTTCCCGGCCGCCGGCGCGAGCCGCCCGCCGAGCCGCCCGAGCCGCCTCCCGGCCCGTCCTCCGGGCCGTCCTCGGTGCTGCGGGCCTGACCCCCACCCGGCCCGCGTTCCCGGTGGCGCCGACCGCTGCTCCGTGCCCGCACGGCGGGCGGCAACCGGTGCGTCGGCGTGCCGGGTTGACGGCGGTCGCCGCCGCGCGCTCCCGTCCCCGGCCGGCCGCGCGGGCGCCGGAACCGTTGGCGGCCCCGGGTGCGGCGGTGCCGGAATGGTGCGGTGCCCGCCCCGCCAACTCGGGCCGGACTGCCCAAGATTCACCCTATCGGGGGGTACTGGGCCGCCGTGCGGGTCTTGCCGGGTTCTGGTGATCTAGGGTTCCGGATGGGCCGCCGGGAGACGGCGGCCGCGCTCGCGAAATGCGCCAACACCCCCACTGTTCAGCGGATCTGATGATCCGTGACGGCACCTGCCCAGGGCTCCGTACGGGCCCGGCCGCGTGTCCCGACCTCATGAATGGAGACCCCTGCCGATGTCCGTGGACACGAGCCCGGAGACACAGCAGGACCGGCAGCAGAGCCTTGCGACGGCCGCCGCCCGCAACCTCGCCACCACCACCAAGTCCGCGCCGCAGATGCAGGAGATCACCTCCCGCTGGCTGCTCAAGGTGCTCCCCTGGGTGCAGGCCAACGGTGGCGCCTACCGCGTCAACCGGCGGCTCACCTACACCGTGGGCAACGGCGTGGTGGAGTTCATCAAGACCGGGTCCCAGGTTCGCGTCATCCCGGCGGAGCTCGGCGAACTCGCCCTGCTGCGCGGCTACGAGGACGACGAGGTGCTCACCGCGCTCGCCGACCGCTGCCAGCAGCGCGACTTCGGCCCGGGCGAGGTGCTCGTCACCCAGGGCGAGGCGGCCGACCGCATCTTCCTGATCGCGCACGGCAAGATCAACAAGGTCGGCACCGGCAAGTACGGCGACGAGACCGTGGTCGGAGTGGCCGCCGACGGCGACCGTTTCGGCGACGACGCGCTGCTGAACCCGGACGCCACCTGGGAGTTCACCGCCAAGACCACCACCTCCGGTGTCGCCCTCACCCTGAGCCGGTCCGACTTCGCCCAGATCCGGGACAACGCGCCGAGCCTCCAGGAGCACCTGCAGACCTTCCTGTCGCTGCCGCTCCAGGCCCAGAACGAGCGCGGCGAGGCCGAGATCGCCCTGTCGGCCGGCCACCACGGCGAGTACGAGCTGCCCGGCGCCTTCGTGGACTACGAGTTGAAGCCGCGCGAGTACGAGCTGAGCGTCGCGCAGACCATCCTCAAGGTCCACACCCGCGTCGCGGACCTGTACAACCAGCCGATGAACCAGATCGAGCACCAGCTCCGGCTGACCATCGAGGCCCTGCGCGAGCGCCAGGAGCACGAGATCGTCAACAACCCGGAGTTCGGTCTGCTCAACAACGCCGACTTCGACCAGCGGATCCAGACCCACTCCGGCCCGCCCACCCCGGATGACCTGGACGAGCTGCTCAATCGCCGCCGCGACCCCGACTACCTGCTCGCCCACCCCAGGACGATCGCCGCGATCGGCCGGGAGCTCAACGCGCGCGGCCTCTACCCCCACCACGTCGACCTCGGCGGGCAGCAGGTGCCGGCCTGGCGCGGGGTGCCGATCCTGCCCTGCAGCAAGATCCCGATCACCAAGGAGAACACCAGCTCCATCATGGTGATCCGGGTCGGCGAGGACAACCAGGGCGTCATCGGCCTGCACCAGACCGGCATCCCGGACGAGTACCAGCCCTCGCTCTCGGTCCGCTTCATGGGGATCGACGAGAAGGCGATCATCTCGTACCTGGTCAGCGCCTACTACTCGGCCGCGATCCTGGTGCCGGACGCGGTCGGTGTGCTGGAGAACGTCGAGATCGCCCACCGCCGCCACTGAGTTCGCGGTCGGTACGCGCGGGCCGTAACCGGTCGGCGTGAAGATCGTTTTTCTTGACGACGGACGGCCCGCCCCCGGCGGCGGGCCGTCCGGCTGGTTCCTGTGGCGTCCCCCCGGTCGCTTCCGAGGGGGCGCATCACGCATGGTCGCATGCGATCGATTTTGATCGGGACGTGACTGTTTTCGCCCTTCGCGCGTGAGCGGAGCCCCGTGCGGGTGGAGGCCCGTACGAGCGGAGCCCCGTGCGAGCCGGCGAAGCGCGTGCCCGGAGACCCGCGTGACCCGAGACCCGAGAGGTGTGTGGAGCCCATGCCGCAGCGTCGGCAGTTCCGACGGATACCGCTGCACGGCGGTGGGACTGCGGCCCCCGGGCGTCGGGTGCGGCTGGCCGGCGCCACGGTCGGCGTGATCGCGATGTTCGCGCTGGTCGGCGGTGCGACCGCGAACGGCGCCGAGCGGCACGGCGGGCACCAGGGCCCGGCCGTCGACACCTGCGTGTGCAGCGAGACGGACGTGTCGACGGAGGTCGGCCCGGGCGGCAGTGTGGACGTCGGCGTCGACGTGGACGTCCAGGTCGAGGTCACCGTCGACCCGAAGACGGGGGAGCGCCACCACGGGCACCGGCCCCCGCACGGCCACCACCACTGCCACCCCCGGCCGGGCGTCGGCGACGACGAGCCGACCGCGCCGTCCCCCTCGGCCTCGGCCGGGCTCCGGCACCAGCCGGGCCGGCCGGACGGTGAGGAGGGGGACGGCGGGGAGCACGGTGGGCACCATCACCACCACCATCATCACCACCACCCCTGCCCCAGCCCGACGCCGACCCCGACGCCGACGCCGACCCGCTCGCCGTCACCGAGCCCCACCCACACGCCGAGCCCCACGCCCACCCCGACGCCGACCCCCACCCACTCGCCGACGCCCACGCCCACGCCGACGCTGACGCCCACCCCCACCTCGACGCCAACCCCCACGCCGCCGCCCTCGCCGACTC
>NZ_JZKH01000017.1 GCF_000961885.1 Streptomyces rubellomurinus | reverse complement strand
TCGGCGACCCGGGTGTGCACCTTGAGGATCGTCTGCGCGACGCTCAGCTCGTACTCGCGCGGCTTCAGCTCGTAGTCCACGAAGGCGCCGGGCAGCTCGACCTCGCCCTCGTGGCCCGCCGACAGGTCGATGTCCGCCTCGCCGTGCGCGTTCTGCGCCTGCGCGGCGTCGGCCGCGAAGCCCAGCAGGTGCTCGCGCAGCTCCGCGGAGCGGTCGGTGAGCTCCTGGAACTGCGACCACGGCAGCGCCATCGCCACGCCCGCCGTCGCCGCCCGCACCGTGTACGGCCAGTTGCCGGACGCCTCGGTCAACGCCTCGTCGCCGATGTGGTCGCCATCGGCCAGGGTGCCGACCACCGTCTCCTCGCCGTACTTGCCGGTGCCGAGGCGCTCGACCTTGCCGTGCGCGATCAGGAACACCTCGCTGATCGGCTCGCCCTCGCGCACCAGCAGGTCGCCCGGGGCGAAGTCCCGCTGCACGAACCGGCGGGCCAGCTCCTCCAGCACCGCCTCGTCCCCGAAACCGCGCAGCGCGGGCACCTCGGTCAGCGACGGGGCGATCACGCTCACCGAGGTGCCGGTCTTGGCGAAGCCCACCCGGCCGCGCCCGGTGGCGTAGCTGAGCCGCCGGTTGACCCGGTACGTCCCCGCGCTGACCTGCACCCAGGGCAGCATCTTGAGCAGCCAACGGGAGGTGATCTCCTGCATCTGCGGCGCCGACTTGGTCGTCGTCGCCAGGTTCCGCGCCGCCGCCGTGCTGAGGCTCAGCTGCGCCCGCACCTGCACCAGCGCCGCCGCGCCGCCGGCCGGGCCGGACTCGGTGTCGACCGTCATGTCCTTCATCTCCCGTCACTCGGTTCCCGTACTCGGGCATCCGTCAGGAGATGTAATCGGCCGATGCGGTGGCGCCCGCAAGAGGCGCACGACGTACTCCTTCCTGCACGAACCGCCGTACGCGCCCCTTCGCCCGCTCCCGCACCGCCCGTACGGGTGGCCGGTTCTCGTCGGGCGGCACCGTCAGGGGTGAAAAACCGGATGAGATATGACGCGGACCGGGCCTACCCTCACCGCGATGGCCGAGAACCGACATGACGACAAGACCGCCGGGCGCGGGCGCCGCTCCACGGTCCGCTCGCTGCTGCGCCTGTGGCCCTACGCGCGGGCCGTCCGCGGCCGGCTGGCCGTCTCGGCCACCGCCGCGACCCTCGGCATGCTCACCACCCTCGCCGTCCCGGTGGTGCTCGGCCGGATCGTCGACGGCCCGGTCGCCGACCACGACTCCGGCGCACTGTGGCCGCTGGTCGGCCTGGTGCTCGCCCTCGGCCTGATCGAGGCCGGGCTGTTCTACACCCGCCGGGTGGTGCTGTCCCGCCCGCTCGCCGACCTCGAAGCGCGGATGCGGGCCGACCTCTTCGGCAAGCTCCAGCGCCTCCCGGTCGCCTTCCACGACCGCTGGGGCTCCGGCCAGTTGCTCAGCCGGGCCGGGTCCGACCTCTACGTCATCCGGCTGTTCCTGGCCTTCGCCCTGGTCTTCCTGGTCGTCAACTCGCTGACCTTCCTGGCCGGCGCCGCGGTGATGTTCAGCCTGGACTGGCGGCTCGCCCTGATCTTCCTGGCCCCCGCCGTCCCGCTGCTCCTGATCACCCGCCGCTTCGAGGGCCGCTACTCCGACGCCTCCCGGCGCGCCCAGGACCAGAACGGCGACCTCGCCACCGTGGTCGAGGAGTCCGTGCTCGGCATCCGCATCCTCAAGGCCTTCGGCCGGCACCGCTCGATGGCCGACCGCTTCCGGGAGCAGTCCCGCGAACTGCGCCGCACCGAGCTGCGCAAGGCCCACCTGCTCGCCAACCTGTGGTCCGTCGTCACCGGCCTGCCCGAACTCGCCGTCTGCTGCGCCCTCGCGGTCGGCTCCTACCTCGTCGCCCACGACCAGCTGAGCGCGGGCGACCTGGTCACCTTCCTGTCCACCGCGCTCGCGCTGCGCTTCCCGGTCGAGTCGCTGGGCTGGCTGCTCGCCTACGCCAACGAGGCCTCCACCGCCGCCGACCGCGTCTTCGAGGTGCTGGACACCCCCGAGGCCGACGACCCGGGCACCCGCGCCGACCTCGGCACCGAACCGGACGGCATCCGCCTCACCGGCGTCCGCTTCCGCTACCCCGACGCCCCCGAGGACAGCCCCGACCTGCTGGCCGGCGTCGACCTGCACATCCGCAGCGGCGAGACGATGGCCCTGGTCGGCGCCACCGGCAGCGGCAAGACCACCCTCACCGCGCTGCTCCCCCGACTGTACGAGCCCACCGCCGGCACCATCACCCTGGACGGCCGGGACATCCGCGAGCTGCCCCGGCAGCGGCTGCGCGAGCTGGTCGCCGTCGCCTTCGAGGAGCCCACCCTGTTCTCCGCGACCGTCCGGGAGAACGTCCTGATGGGCGCCCCCGACGCGAGCGAGGCGCAGCTGCGCTCGGCCCTCGCCACCGCCCAGGCCGGCTTCGTCGACCGACTCCCCGAGGGGGCCGGGACGGAGGTCGGCGAGCAGGGCCTGAGCCTGTCCGGCGGGCAGCGCCAGCGGCTCGCGCTGGCCCGCGCCGTGGTCGGCGACCCGGCGTTCCTGGTCCTGGACGACCCGCTGTCCGCGCTGGACGTGCACACCGAGGCGCTGGTCGAACGGGCGCTGCGCGAGGTGCTGGGCTCCACCACCGCCCTGGTGGTCGCCCACCGCCCCAGCACCGTGCTGCTGGCCGACCGGGTCGCGGTGCTGGCGGACGGCCGGATCGAGGCGGTCGGCACCCACCAGGAGCTGCTGCGCGACTGCCCGCACTACCGCGAACTGATGTCGGGCGAGGCCGCCCCCGTCCCCGAGGGGAGCAGCGCCCGATGACCACCACCACCGAGCCGGTCGACGAGCTCGAACCGGTCGAGGAGGAACTGCTCCCGCCCCCGGCCGACGAGGAGGACATCCCCGTCCCGCCCGGCGCGCCGCGGGCGCTGCTGCGCTCCCTGCTCGGCCCGCACCGGGGCCGGATCGCCGTCGCGATGACGGTGATCCTGCTCCAGCAGGCCGCGTTGCAGTCCGGGCCGCTGCTGGTGGCCGTCGCGATGGACCGGGGCATCCCGGCGCTGCGCGAGCACGACGCCGGCCCGCTGATCGCGGTGATGGCCGCCTACCTGTGCTGCGCGCTGCTCGGCCCGGTGCTGGAGTGGGCGTTCGTCAAGATCAGCTCCCGGATCAACCAGGACGTGCTGCTGGACCTGCGCGGCCGGATCTTCCGGCACGCCCAGCGGCTCAGTCTGGACTTCCACGAGCGCTACACCTCGGGCCGGATCATCTCCCGCGCCACCAGCGACATCGACGCGCTGCGCGAGCTGCTGTCCGAGGGGCTGCAGGAGCTGCTGCTCGTCGTCCTGTCGACCTGCTACATCTCGGTGCTGCTGCTGGTGCTGGACTGGCGGCTCGGCCTGGTCTCGCTGGCGTCCCTGCTACCGCTGGCGCTGATCGCCCGCTCGTTCCGCAACCGCTCGATCCGGGTCTACCGCCGCTCCCGCACGTCCGCCGCCTCGATGATCGTCCGCTTCACCGAGACCATGAACGGCATCCGCCCGGTGCAGGCGTTCCGCCGCGAGAAGGCCAACGACGCCGCCTACGCGGTGGTCAACCGGACGGCCGCGACCACGACCGCGGACGGCCTGCTGGAGATCGCCCGGTACGTCGGCCTCTCCCGGGTCACCGCCAACCTGTGGATCACCGGCGTGGTGCTGCTCGGCGCCCAGCTGGTGATGCACGACGCGCTGGAGCTGGGCGTGCTCACCGCCGTCGTGCTCTACCTGCGCCGGCTGCACGACCCGATCGACCAGCTGGCGATGTTCCTGAACGGCTACCAGTCGGCGGCCGCCGCCCTGGAGAAGATCGCCGGCCTGCTCGCCCACGAGCCGACCGTCACCGAGCCGGCCGAGCCCCGGGAGCTGCCGGCCCTCCCGGCGAGCGGGCGAGTGGCGGCCGGGGGGCGCGAAGTGCGCTTCGAGCGGACGCGGTTCGCCTACCGCACCGGCAAGGAGGTGCTGCCGCCCTTCGACCTGGTGATCCCGGCCGGGCAGACCGTCGCGGTGGTCGGTGCGACGGGCGCGGGCAAGTCGACGGTCGCCAAGCTGCTGGCCCGGTTCTACGACCCGACCGGCGGCCGGGTCCGGCTGGACGGCGTGGACCTGCGCGAGCTCGCCACGCCGGAGCTGCGGCGCGGGGTGGTGATGGTGACCCAGGAGTCGTTCCTGTTCTCCGGCACCGTCGCCGAGAACATCGCGATCGGCCGCCCCGCCGCGACCCGCGAGGAGGTCGAGCGGGCCGCCCGGGACATCGGCGCGTACGAGTTCATCGCCGCGCTGCCGGACGGCTTCGACACCGACGTGCGCAAGCGCGGCGGCCGGATCTCCGCCGGGCAGCGCCAGCTGGTCGCCTTCGCCCGCGCCCTGCTGGCCGACCCGGCGGTGCTGATCCTGGACGAGGCGACCAGCTCGCTGGACGTCCCCGGCGAGCAGGCCGTCCAGCGGGCGATGCGCACGGTGCTGGCCGGCCGGACGGCGGTGATCATCGCGCACCGGCTCTCCACCGTGGAGATCGCCGACCGCGTCCTGGTGATGGACCAGGGCCGGATCGTCGAGGACGGCTCCCCGCAGGAGCTGATCGACGGCACCGGCCGCTTCGCCACCCTGCACCGCGCCTGGCGGGACAGTCTCGTCTGACGCGGGCCATGGTTCAGCCCGGCCGGGTGCGCCGTCACGCACCCGGCCGGGCCGCTTTGTCCGGGGGGTGGTTCAGTCCACCGTCACCGCGTAGTCGGCGTGCCAGTCCGGCGACGGGCAGTCCTCCACGGCGGCCACCACGTCGATCGTCCCGCCGGGGAGCACCTGCCCGGCCGTCGTCGCCGGGTCGATCACCACGGCCGGGTCGATGAAGATCGCGTCCTTGTAGCGCGGCCCGCTGGGGTAGCTGCAGTCCAGCGTGCGCGGCGAGGTCGAGGTGCAGCGGTACGGCGGCGGGTCGGCGAGCACGGTCCCCTCGGGCACGGTGATCCGCACCTCGATCGGCTGCCGCGAGTAGGACGGCCCGGTGTTGAACACCCACAGCGGCAGGTGGACGGTCGCGCCGGGCTTGCCGGTGAGGTCGCCGGGCTGCGGGTCGGGGCGGCCGTCGCCCGTGATCGCGGAGGAGGCGCCGACCGTGAAGTGCGCCTTGGTGTCGGCGGTGGTGAAGCTGTACGGCGTGGTGTGGCCGGACTGGTCCGGGTCGCCCGGGTAGAAGGCCTGGACGTCGCCGTCGATCGTGATGAACGGCGAGGTGATCGGCGCGACGCGCAGGGCCAGCTTCTCCACCGAGGCGGCGCCCGGCGCCAGGCCGGCCGGGATCTTGTAGGAGCTGCCGGTGCCGAAGTAGGTCAGGGTGACCGGCGGGTCGGCGGACTGGACCACGCCGGGCGACGGGAAGTGCACGACCACCAGGGTCTCGTCGGTGGTGGTCGACGGGCCGTTGTTGGTGATCCTCACTTCGAGCGTGCCGCTCTCCCCGGGGACGACCGGGCCCGGCGGCGAAAGCTCGACCGAGATCCGCGCCTCGGCGGGCGGTGCGGCCTGGGGGTGGGCGGCGGCCTGCGCCGGTGCCGCGAGGAGGACTACGGAGAGCGCGGCGAGGGCGACCGCGCGCAGGGTTCGCATCATGCTGCCCACGCTCCCGCCGGCCCGCACACCGGGCAACCGGACGGCTGCCGTCCGTAGTACTCGGTCGGAGTACCACGAACGGCAGCGCGGACGACCGTGCCTGGCGCGGAGGATCAGCGCAGCAGCCCGGCGTCCATCCCGGCCGACTCGGCGGGCAGGGCGACCAGCCCCAGCTCGGCCGGCGAGGCCAGCCGGGGGTGCGCGGGCAGCACCCGGACGGTGTAGCCGAACGGGCCGGTCCGGGCCAGCTCCAGCGAGCCCTCGTAGCGGGTCCGCCCGTCCAGGTCGGGCCCGCCGACCGGCTTGAGGGCGAGCACGGCGGCGTCCGAGATGCCGTCCGTCTCGTCCACCCGCCCGGAGACGGCCTGCACCTCGACGTCGCCCGGCTCCAGCGCCCCGAGCGCGACCTGCACCCGCAGCTCCAGTGCGCTGCCCAGCTCCTGGGCCTCGCCCGGGCCCTCCGCCTGGACGTGCTCGACCCGCACGGCCGGCCAGGCCGCCCGGACCTTGGCCTTCCAGGCCGCCAGCTCCCGCGCGCCGCGGTGGCCGCCCGCGGCGAGCTCCCGCTGGGCCAGCGCCGCCGGGGCGTACAGCCGGTCCACGTACTCGCGGACCATCCGGCCGGCCAGCACCTTGGGCCCGAGGGTGACCAGGGTGTGCCGGACCATGGCGATCCAGCGGTGCGGCAGCCCGTCGCCGGCCCGGTCGTAGAACCGGGCGGCGACCTGCTCCTCGATCAGGTCGTAGAGCGCGGCGGCCTCGATGTCGTCGCGCCGCTCGGCCTCGCCGCTGTCCGGGTCGAGCACGCCGGCGCCCTCGTCGGCGGTGGGGATCGCCCAGCCGTTCTGGCCGTCGTACCACTCGTCCCACCAGCCGTCCAGGACGGACAGGTTGAGGCAGCCGTTCAGCGCGGCCTTCATCCCGGAGGTGCCGCAGGCCTCCAGCGGACGCAGCGGGTTGTTCAGCCAGACGTCGCAGCCCGGGTAGAGGTGCCGGGCCATGTCCATGTCGTAGTCCGGCAGGAAGACGATCCGGTGCCGCACGGCCGGGTCGTCGGCGAAGGCGACCATCTGCTGGATCAGCCGCTTGCCGCCGTCGTCGGCCGGGTGGGCCTTCCCGGCGACCACGATCTGCACCGGTCGGGTGGGGTGCAGCAGCAGGCCGCGCAGCCGGTCCGGGTCGCGCAGCATCAGGGTGAGCCGCTTGTAGGAGGGCACCCGGCGGGCGAAGCCGATGGTGAGCACGTCCGGGTCGAGCACCGAGGAGACCCAGCCGAGTTCGGCCTCGCCGGCGCCGCGCTGGCGCCAGGAGGCGCGCAGCCGGTGCCGGGCCTCGTCGACGAGTTGGGCGCGCAGGCTGCGGCGCAGGTCCCAGATCTCGGTGTTGCCGATCCGCTCCAGGCCGGTCCAGCGCCGGGTCTCGCCGGTGGTCATCGCCTCCTCGGCGCGGTCGGCGCCGATCTCGGCGGCGCCCAGCCGGACGACGGCCGGGTCGATCCAGGTGGCGGCGTGCACGCCGTTGGTGACGGAGGTGATCGGTACCTCGGCGGCGTCGAAGCCGGGCCACAGGCCGTTGAACATGGCTCGGCTGACCTCGCCGTGCAGGGTGGAGACCCCGTTGGCGCGCTGGGCGAGCCGCAGGCCCATGGCGGCCATGTTGAACAGCTTCGGGTCGCCGCCGGGCCAGGTCTCGGCGCCGAGCGCGAGCACCTGGTCGGCCGGGACGCCGGGCAGGGCGGCGTCGCCGCCGAAGTGGCGGGCGACCAGCTCGCGGTCGAAGCGGTCGATGCCGGCCGGGACGGGGGTGTGGGTGGTGAACAGGGTGCCGGCCCGGACGGCCTCCAGGGCGGCGGCGAAGTCGGGCCCCTCGGCGTCGCGGCCGGCGGCTTCGGCCTCGCGGCCGGCGGCCCGGTCGGCGCTCTGCTCGGCGCACCGGTCGGCGCACCGGTCGGCGACGAGTTCGCGGATCCGCTCGATGCCGAGGAAGCCGGCGTGGCCCTCGTTGGTGTGGAAGACCTCGGGGGCGGGGTGCCCGGTGAGCCGGCAGTAGGCGCGCACGGCCCGGACGCCGCCGATGCCGAGCAGCATCTCCTGGAGCAGCCGGTGCTCGCTGCCGCCGCCGTACAGCCGGTCGGTGACGTCCCGTTCGGCGGGCGAGTTGGCCTCGATGTCGGAGTCGAGCAGCAGCAGCGGGACGCGGCCGACCTGGGCCTTCCAGATCCGGGCGGCCAGGGTGCGGCCACCGGGCAGGGCGAGGTCGACCCGGCTGGGCGTGCCGTCCGGCTCGCGGAGCAGGCTGACGGCGAGCTCGTCCGGGTCGAGCAGCGGGTAGCGCTCCTGCTGCCAGCCGTCCCGGTTCAGGGACTGCCGGAAGTAGCCGTGGCGGTAGAACAGGCCGACGCCGATGAGCGGGACGCCGAGGTCGCTGGCCGCCTTGAGGTGGTCGCCGGCCAGGATGCCGAGCCCGCCGGAGTACTGCGGCAGCGCGGCGGCGATGCCGTACTCGGGGGAGAAGTAGGCGATCGCGGCGGGCGGCGGGGTCGGGCCGTCCTCGGCCCGGGACTGGTACCAGCGCGGGCCGGTCAGGTACTCCTGCAGGTCGTCGGCGAGGTCGCCGAGTCTGCGGAGGAAGCGCCGGTCGGCGGCGAGCGCGGCGAGCCGGGCGGCCGGGACCTCCCCGAGCAGCCGCACCGGGTCCTCGCCGGTCGCGGCCCAGACCTCCGGGTCCACGGACCGGAAGAGGTCCCTGGTCTCGGGGTGCCAGGACCAGCGCAGATTGAGGGCCAGCTCGTGCAGCGGCTGGAGTTGTTCGGGCAGGACGGTGCGGACGGTGAATCTGCGGATTGCCTTCACGGCGTGAAGCGTAGCCCCGACGGCCGTCATGGCAGTGCGTCAAGCGGGCTATTGGGCATCCGTTCGGCCTATTGATGAGATCGCATTCGGCGCATCGATCCGTACGGGGGGCGCACGAGGCGCACATTTCCGGGAGGCGCGCTACCAATGCGTGAACTCTTCGGTACGGATCCATTTCCGATGGTGCGTCCGCCCGGGGCGATGCCCGAAACTCCTGTCGTACTGCTGCAAAAACCTTGTCCCCGGTGCGAGGATGACCGAAGGTCGTTGATGCCGTGGGGAGTGCGGCGACGGGTGGCGTCCCCCTCAGGCAGCACGTCCGGAACCCTTTTCGTGTCGGTCGTTCCCCTTCTTCCTTAGCCCATTCGGCGTTCGCCGCGCACCGGTGCGTGTCCTCGTGCCCGGCCTGCTCGTTCACGGGTGGACCGGATCGCCCAGGGGCGCGCCACCGGGCGACGTGCGCCCGGGACGCGCGCGGCTCCGGGGCGTCCCGCAGCCGGCTCGGCGGGCACCGGGCAGGTTGTTCGGGGACAGCGGCACGGACAGGTCATCCGGTCGCACGTCCTCCCCCACCCAGCAGTCCTCCCGGTAGTCCTCCCTGCCCGGCCCCGGGCGGCGGGGGTTGCCGCCGACCTCGGGCAGGAGCTTGGCATGCACGGCGACACGCGGGACCAGTCCACACCGGTGGCCGACGATCTCGACGCAGCGGTCGCGACGTCCGCCGGACGGACGGATCCTGACCCTCGGACGGATCCGGCGATGCCGGCGCCCCGGGCGGCCGGGGCGGTCCGCACCGAGCCGGCCGAGGCGGCCCCGCGACCCGGGGCCGAGCCGGGCCGGACGGCACCCCCGCGCCGGCGCACCACCACCACGCGCCGCACCGCCGCGACGGCCGCCGGGGCCGAGCCTCCCGCCGGGAAGACCCCCGCCGCGAAGACCCCCGCCGGGAAGACCCCTGCCGGGAAGGCCGCGCCGGCCCGCAAGGCGCCCGCCCGCAAACCCGCCGCCCGCAAGACGACAGAGAGCGACACCGTGATCGGCCGCATCCCCGTCCTGGACGTCAGCCCCCTCGTCGACTCCGGCCGCCGCCCCGCCAAGGCCGTCGTCGGCGAGACCTTCCTGGTCACCGCGACCGTCTTCCGGGAGGGCCACGACGCCGTCAACGCCAACGTGGTGCTGCGCGACCCGCGCGGCCGCAGCGGCCCGTGGACGCCGATGCGCGAGCTGGCCGAGGGCACCGACCGCTGGGGCGCGTACGTCACCCCGACCGCGCCCGGCCGCTGGTCGTACGCCGTCGAGGCGTGGAGCGACCCGGTCGCCACCTGGCGCAAGGCCGCGGCGGTCAAGCTGCCCGCCGGGATCGACACCGCGCTGGTGCTGGAGGAGGGCGCCCGGCTGCTGGAGCGGGCCGCCGCCGGGGTGCCGAAGAAGGAGGGCCGGGCGCACGTGCTGGCCGCCGCCGACGCGCTGCGCGACCCGGGCCTGCCGCCGCTGTCCCGGCTGGCCGCCGCGCTCGCCCCCGAGGTGCTGGAGCTGCTGGCCCGCTACCCGCTGCGCGAGCTGGTCAGCGCCTCCCGTCCGCTGCCGCTGCAGGTGGACCGCGAGCGCGCGCTGTTCGGCTCCTGGTACGAGTTCTTCCCGCGCTCCGAGGGCGCCGTGGTCGATCCGAGCGGGGTCGAGCCGCCGCGTTCGGGGACGCTGCGCACGGCGGCCGAGCGGCTGCCGGCCGTCGCCGCGATGGGCTTCGACGTGGTCTACCTGCCGCCGGTGCACCCGATCGGGCGGGCCTACCGCAAGGGCCCGGACAACGCCCTGACGGCCGGTCCGCACGACGTCGGCTCGCCCTGGGCGATCGGCTCCCCCGAGGGCGGCCACGACGCCGTCCACCCGGACCTCGGCACCATCGAGGACTTCGACCACTTCGTCGCCGAGGCGCAGGCGCTGCACCTGGAGGTGGCGCTCGACTTCGCCCTCCAGTGCTCGCCCGACCACCCGTGGGTGAACAAGCATCCGGAATGGTTCAGCCACCGCGCGGACGGCACCATCGCGTACGCCGAGAACCCGCCGAAGAAGTACCAGGACATTTATCCGATCAACTTCGACCAGGACATGGACGGAATCGTCAAGGAAACGCTCCGAATCCTGCGGTTCTGGATGGCCCACGGCGTGCGGATCTTCCGGGTCGACAACCCGCACACCAAGCCGGTGCTGTTCTGGGAGAAGGTGCTCGCCGACATCGCCCGCACCGACCCCGACGTGGTGTTCCTGGCCGAGGCCTTCACCCGCCCCGCGATGGTCCACGCGCTCGGGAAGATCGGATTCCACCAGTCGTACACGTACTTCACCTGGCGCACCACCAAGAACGAACTCACCGAGTACCTCACCGAACTCACCGGCGACGCGGCCGCCTACATGCGCCCCAACTTCTTCGCCAACACCCCCGACATCCTGCACGCCTACCTCCAGCACGGCGGCCGGGCCGCCTTCGCCGTCCGCGCCGTCCTCGCCGCCACCCTCTCCCCCAGCTACGGCGTCTACGCCGGCTACGAGCTGTGCGAGAACGAGCCGGCCCACCCGGGCTCCGAGGAGTACCTGCACTCGGAGAAGTACGAGCTGCGCCCGCGCGACTGGAACCGCACCGACACCCTGGCCCCGCTGCTGACCGTGCTGAACCGGCTGCGCCGCCGTCACCCCGCCCTGCGGCAGCTGCGCGACCTGCGCTTCCACCCCACCGACAACGACCAGGTGATCGCCTACTCCAAGACCGCGACCACCGAGGACGGACTCACCGACCAGGTCGTCACCGTGGTGAACCTCGACCCGCACCACGTGCAGGAGGCCACCGTCACCCTGGACGGCGACGGGCCCTTCCCGGTGCAGGACGAGCTGACCGGCGCCGCCTACACCTGGGGCCGGCACAACTACGTCCGGCTCGATCCCTCAGCCGAGCCGGCTCACCTCCTCACGGTTCGGAGGAACCCAGCGTGACAGTGAACGAGCCCGTCCCCGACACCTTCCCCGAGACCTCGAAGAAGAACCTGGACCCGGAGTGGTTCAAACGTGCGGTCTTCTACGAGGTGCTGGTGCGGTCCTTCCAGGACAGCAACGGCGACGGGATCGGGGACCTCAAGGGGCTCACGGCCAAGCTCGACTACCTGCAGTGGCTCGGCGTCGACTGCCTCTGGCTCCCGCCCTTCTTCGCCTCACCCCTGCGCGACGGCGGGTACGACGTGGCCGACTACAAGTCGGTGCTGCCCGAGTTCGGCGACCTCGCCGACTTCATGGAGTTCGTCGACGCCGCCCACGCCCGCGGCATGCGCGTCATCATCGACTTCGTCATGAACCACACCAGCGACCAGCACCCGTGGTTCCAGGCCTCCCGCTCCGACCCGGACGGGCCCTACGGCGACTTCTACATGTGGGCCGACGACGACAAGCAGTACCCCGACGCCCGGATCATCTTCGTCGACACCGAGACCTCCAACTGGACCTACGACCCGGTCCGCAAGCAGTACTACTGGCACCGGTTCTTCTCGCACCAGCCGGACCTCAACTACGACAACCCGCGCGTCCAGGACGAGATGATCGCCGGGCTCCGGTTCTGGCTCGACCTCGGCATCGACGGGTTCCGGCTGGACGCGGTGCCGTACCTGTTCGCCCGCGAGGGCACCAACTGCGAGAACCTGCCGGAGACCCACGAGTTCCTCCAGCGGGTCCGCAAGGAGATCGACGCCGACTACCCGGACACCGTCCTGCTCGCCGAGGCCAACCAGTGGCCGGAGGACGTCGTCGACTACTTCGGCGACTTCGCGGCCGGCGGCGACGAGTGCCACATGGCGTTCCACTTCCCGGTGATGCCGCGGATCTTCATGGCGGTGCGGCGCGAGTCCCGCTACCCGGTCTCGGAGATCCTGGCCAAGACCCCGGCGATCCCGGGCGGCTGCCAGTGGGGCATCTTCCTGCGCAACCACGACGAGCTGACCCTGGAGATGGTCACCGACGAGGAGCGCGACTACATGTACGCGGAGTACGCCAAGGACCCGCGGATGCGCGCCAACGTGGGCATCCGGCGCCGGCTCGCCCCGCTGCTGGAGAACGACCGCAACCAGATCGAGCTGTTCACCGCCCTCCTCCTCTCCCTGCCCGGCTCCCCGGTGCTCTACTACGGGGACGAGATCGGCATGGGCGACAACATCTGGCTCGGCGACCGGGACGGCGTGCGCACGCCGATGCAGTGGACCCCGGACCGCAACGCGGGTTTCTCCTCCGCCGACCCGGGCAGGCTCAGTCTGCCGCCCATCATGGACCCGGTGTACGGCTACCAGGTGACCAACGTCGAGGCGCAGCAGAGCAGTTCGAGTTCGCTGCTGCACTGGACGCGTCGCATGATCGAGATCCGCAAGCTCAACCCGGCGTTCGGCCTCGGCAGCTACACCGAGCTGCCGTCCAGCAACCCGGCCGTGCTGGCCTTCGTGCGCGAGCACGAGGGCGACCTGGTCATGTGCGTGAACAACTTCTCGCGGTTCGCGCAGCCGACCGAACTCGACCTGCGGCAGTACGGCGGGCGCTACCCGGTCGAACTGATCGGCGGGGTGCGCTTCCCGTCGATCGGCGAGTGGCCGTACCTGCTCACCCTCGCCGGACACGGCTTCTACTGGTTCCAGCTCCGGCAACCCCCGCGCCTGAGCGGCAGCAGGCGCCCGAAGTAACGATCCACCGCACCCGACTGCGGACCGGACGGCACCACCAGACCCTCCGGGGGCGCGAGTTGAACCCCGCGCCCCCGGAGTTCGCCGCACCACCGTGTACGACACCGCGTACGGAGAACAGCCCAACGGCCACCCACACGAAGGCGTGACACCCGAGCCGCGCTCGCGTGCCGCGACCTCCGCGCCGTCGAAATCCGGAAGACTGACGGACCCGGCCACGACCCGTCGGGCCGTCCGCGTGCTTCCGGGGAAAGGGAGTCATGTCCGAAACCTCCCGCTCGCAAGCCCATGTGCAGCACGACCCGCCGGCGGGCCCGCGCGGCGCCGGGGCCCGGAGAACCGCCCTGGGGGTCAGCGAACTCGTCCAGGCGGCGCTGCCGCTGATCGCCGAGTGGCTCCCCACCCAGCGCTGGTACGCCGGGAAGGGCCGGCCGATCACCGGCCTCACCCCCGTCGTCGGCACCCCGCTGCAGGTCGGCGACCCAGCCCTGCTGCACCTGCTGCTGCGGGTCGACCACGCCACCCCGGCCGGCCTCCCCCACGGCGACATCTACCAGCTGCTGCTCGGCATCCGCTCCGGCGGCCCGGCCGGCATCGAGCCCAGCGCCGTCCTCGGCCGGCTCAGCCAGGGCCCGTACGACGGCGCCGCCCTCTACGACGCGGTGCACGACCCCGACCTCACCGGGCGGCTGCTCGAACACCTCGCCACCGGCGACCGGTTCGGCTCCCTCTCCTTCCGCCGCACCCCCGGCTCCGGGCTGCCCACCAACCTCCCCGGCCGCGCCTCCACCGCCGAGCAGTCCAACAGCTCGGTCATCTACGGCACCTCGTACATCCTCAAGCTGTTCCGCCGCATCCACCCCGGCACCAACCCCGACCTCGAACTCTCGCTCGCCCTCTCCCGGGCCGGCTCCACCCGCATCCCCCGGGTCGCCGCCTGGTTCGAGAGCCGGATGGAACGCGCCGAACCCGCCACCCTCGGCCTCCTCCAGCGCTACCTGCCCGACGCCGAGGACGGCTGGGAGCTCGCCCTCGACCAGGTCGGCCGGCTCAAGGGCGACCCCTCCCCCGGCAACTTCGCCATCGAGGCGCACCGGCTCGGCCGGGCCACCGCCGAGGTGCACCGGGTGCTCGCCCGCTCCATGCCCGTCGCCCGGCTCGACCGCGCCCAGACCCGGATGCTCGCCACCGCCATGGCCGACCGGCTGGACAGCGCCGTCGCCGCCGTCCCCGGCCTGCTGCGCTTCCGCGCCGCGCTGCGCAGCGCCTTCCAGCAGCTCGCCGACGCCCACCCGGACGGCCTGCCCGTCCAGCGCATCCACGGCGACCTGCACCTCGGGCAGGCCATGCGCACCCCGCACGGCTGGGTGCTGCTCGACTTCGAGGGCGAGCCCGCCAAGTCCGTCAACGAGCGCCGCGAGCCGCAGCCCGCGCTGCGCGACGTCGCCGCGATGCTGCGCTCCTTCGACTACGCGGCCGCCCACCTCCTCGCCGGCGGCCCGGTCGACCCCGAGCTGGCCCACCTCGCCGCCGCCTGGGCCCAGCGCAACCGCACCGCCTTCTGCGCCGGCTACACCGCCGGCGGCGGCGCCGACCCGGCCGCCTCGCCGGAGCTGATGCGGGCGCTGGAGATCGACAAGGCGGTCTACGAGGTGGTGTACGAGGCCCGGCACCGGCCCAGCTGGCTGCCGATCCCGCTGGCCGCGATCAACCGGCTCGCCCTCACCGTCTGATCCCGCCCGCCCCACGCCTGTCCCGCACCGCCCGCAGGAGTTCGCCCACCCCCGCCGCAGGAGGACCACGCCGTGACGCCGCCCGACCCGACCGGCCGCCCCACCCGCCCCGTACCGGCCACCTTCCTGGCCGGTACGGACACTCCCGGAGCGGCCCGTCCCGGGCCCGCGCCCAAGGCGCCCGTCCGGGCCGAACGGGCCGTCCGGGCCGAGCGGCCGCAGGACCCGCCGGAGGCTCTGCCGGCGGCCGTACGGCTGCCCGAGGCACCGCTGCCGCCCGCCGAGGTCGACCGGCTGGTCGGCGGGCAGCACCACGACCCGCACGCGCTGCTCGGCGCGCACCCGGTGCACGGCGGCACGGCGATCCGGGTGCTGCGCCCGCTCGCCGAGCGGGTGGTCGTCGAGACCGCCCAGGGGCCGGCCGAACTCACCCACCAGCAGGGCGGGTTGTTCACCGGGCTGGTGGCCGGCGGCGAACGCCCCGACTACACCCTGCTGGTGACGTACCCCGGCGGCGAGCCGCTGCGCCAGCAGGACGGCTACCGCACCCCGCCGACCCTCGGCGAGCTCGACCTGCACCTGATCTCCGAGGGCCGGCACGAGCAGCTGTGGCGGGCACTCGGCTCGCACGTGCGCACCGTCGACGGCGTCACCGGGACCGCCTTCGCCGTCTGGGCGCCGAACGCGGTCGGGGTCCGGCTGATCGGCGACTTCAACCACTGGGACGGCACCGGCCACCCGATGCGCTCGCTCGGCTCCTCCGGCATCTGGGAGCTGTTCGTCCCCGGCCTCGCCGAGGGCACCACGTACAAGTACGAGATCCACACCCGGCAGGGCTGGGTGCTCGACAAGGCCGACCCGCTCGCCCGCGCCGCGCAGTGCCCGCCCGGCACCGCCTCGGTGGTCACCTCCTCCGACCACGTCTGGCAGGACGACGAGTGGATGGCCCGCCGGGCCCGCGCCGCACACCACCGCGCGCCCATGTCGGTGTACGAGCTGCACCTCGCCTCGTGGCGGCCCGAACTCACCACCTACCGCGCGATCGCCGAGGAACTGCCCGGCTACCTCAAGGAGTTGGGCTTCACCCACGTCGAGTTCATGCCGGTGATGGAGCACCCCTTCGGCGGCTCCTGGGGCTACCAGGTCTCCGGCTACTACGCCCCCACCGCCCGGCTCGGCAGCCCCGACGACTTCCGCCACCTGGTCGACACCCTGCACCGGCACGGCATCGGCGTCATCGTCGACTGGGTGCCCGCCCACTTCCCCAAGGACGCCTTCGCACTGGCCCGCTTCGACGGCGAGCCGCTGTACGAGCCCGCCGACCCGCTGCGCGCCGAGCACCCGGACTGGGGGACGCTGGAGTTCGACTACGGCCGCACGGAGGTGCGCAACTTCCTCGTCGCCAACGCCGTCTACTGGTGCGAGGAGTTCCACGTCGACGGCCTGCGGGTGGACGCCGTCGCCTCCATGCTCTACCTCGACTACTCCCGCGAGGGCGGCGCCTGGACGCCCAACCAGTACGGCGGCCGGGAGAACCTCGACGCCGCCGCCTTCCTGCAGGAGATGAACGCCACCGTCTACCGGCGCTGCCCCGGCGTGGTCACCATCGCCGAGGAGTCCACCGCCTGGGACGGCGTCACCCGCCCCACCGACGCGGGCGGCCTCGGCTTCGGGCTGAAGTGGAACATGGGCTGGATGCACGACTCGCTGGTCTACATGTCCAAGGAGCCCGTGCACCGCAAGTACCACCACAACGAGATCACCTTCTCGATGGTGTACGCCTACTCCGAGAACTACGTCCTGCCGATCTCGCACGACGAGGTGGTGCACGGCAAGCAGGCCCTGGTCTCCAAGATGCCCGGCGACTGGTGGCAGCAGCGCGCCAACCACCGCGCCTACCTGGGCTTCATGTGGGCCCACCCGGGCAAGCAACTGCTCTTCATGGGGCAGGAGTTCGCCCAGGGAGCGGAGTGGGACCACGAGCAGGGCCCGCAGTGGTGGGTGCTCGACGAGCAGTGGCCGGCCCACGAGGACCACCGGGGCGTGCGCCGCCTCGTCCGCGACCTCAACCGCCGCTACCTCGACACCCCCGCGCTCTGGGAGCTCGACACCACCCCGGAGGGCTTCCGCTGGCTCGACGGCGGCGCCGCCGAGGACAACCTGCTCACCTTCGTCCGCCACGCCGCGGACGGCTCCCCGCTCGTCGCGGTCTGCAACTTCTCCCCCGTCGTCCGGCACGGCCACCGCGTCGGCCTGCCCGCCCTGGACGGCCGCGAGCAGCTCTGGGAGGAGGTGCTGAACACCGACGCCGAGGCCTACGGCGGCAGCGGCATCGGCAACTCCCACCCCGTCAAGGCCGATCCGACTCCCTGGGACGGCCAGCCGCGCTCCGCCGAGCTCGTCCTCCCCCCGCTCGCCACCCTCTGGCTCCGCCCGGCCTGAGGCTCTAGGCTCCCCGCCTGGGACTGATCGTCAGCAGGCGGGGGGCTTGCTCGTGTTCGTGGCTCTGGAACTGGTCTACCTGCTGCTGCCGCCGGCCTGCTGGGCGTTCCTGGTCCGCACCCGGATCGTCGGAGCGGCCGTCTTCGCCGTCCTCGCCGGCCTGGCCCTCGCGCTGGTCGGGCTGGAGGAGGACTGGTACTTCACCCGCGCCACCGCCGAGATCGAGACCGGCTACCCCGTCGCCGCCGGCCTGGTCCTCCTGGCGGGCGTGCTGGCCGAGCAGCGGCTGCGCGGCCCCCGGACCGGGAAGGACTACGACCACCCGGTCGCCGGATCGGCCGTCGCGGTCACCGCCCACGTCCTGGTCGGCGCGGGCATCGCGTTCGCCTACCAGCTGCTCGCCCACGACGCCTTCGTCCCGAGCCGCGCGGAGCTGTCCCTGCCTCCCGGGCTGACCGCCACCGCCGTCACCGGGGGCTCCTGCGGCTCCGACTTCTGCTCCCGGACCCTCACGATCGGCAGCGACACCGGCCTGCCGGCCGACGAGGTGGAGGCCCGCCTGCGCGCCGCGCTCGCCGCCGACGGCTGGACCCCGGGCCGCGACGGGGCCCTCGTGCGTCCGCACGGCTGGCTGGTGGACGGGCGGGTGTCTCAGGTCCACGTCACCGGGAGGACGGTGGAGCTGTCCGGCTCGGAGCTCGCCGACCGCGGGCCGTGACCTCCGCCGTTCCCGGTGGGACCTTCGTCCTCATTTCCGCCCCGGCCCCCTGCTCGCGGACGGGCGTTCACGGTGCGAAGGTATGGTCGATATGACCACTTTCCGAGACGACGGGACGGAGACACCCGGGTGGCGCGCAGCGTGTACGTGACCGGAATCGACCGGGGGGACGGCCGCCAGGCGGTCGAGCTCGGGGTCATGGAACTGCTCACCCGGCAGGTGGACCGGGTCGGGGTGTTCCGGCCGCTGGTGCACGCGAGCGCACCCGGCGAGCCCGGGGCGGACCACGTGGTCGAGCTGCTGCGCGGGCGGTACCGGATCGACCTGCCCGGCCCGGAGCTGTACGGGCTCACCTACGAGGAGGCGGCCGCGCTGCAGGCCGCGCAGGGCCAGGACGAACTGGTCTCCGTCCTGGTCGACCGGTTCCGCGCGCTGGAACGCCGCTGCCAGGCCGTCCTGGTGCTCGGCACCGACTTCGCGGACACCACCATCCCGGACGAACTGGCCTTCAACGCCCGCCTGGCGAACGAATTCGGCGCCGCCGTGCTGCCGGTGGTCGGCGGGCAGGGCAAGGAGGCGGAGGCGGTGATCGCCGAGGTCCGCAACGCCCACCGGGCGTACACCGACCTCGGCTGCGAGACCCTGGCGATGATCGCCAACCGGGTCGCCCCGAGCACCAAGCAGCGCATCCAGCGCACCCTCACCGAGAAGCTGCCGATCCCCGCCTACGTCATCCCGGAGGAGCCGGCCCTGGCCGCGCCCACCGTCGCGCAGCTGGTCGAGGCGACCGGCGCCGAGGTGCTGCTCGGCGACGCCGCCGGCCTGGCCCGGGACGTCCGCGGCTTCGTCTTCGGCGGCGCCATGCTGCCCACCTTCCTGGACGCGCTGACCGAGGGCGCCCTGGTCGTCACCCCCGGGGACCGCGCCGACCTGGTGGTCGGCTCGCTGGCCGCGCACGCCGCCGGCGCCCCGCCGATCGCCGGCGTGCTGCTGACCCTCGGCCAGCACCCCGGCCCGAACGTGATGGCGCTCGCCGCCCGGCTCGCCCCCGGCACGCCCGTCGCCGTCGTCCCCGAGGGCAGCTGGCCCACCGCCGCCGCCCTGACCCACCTGGAGGGCAAGCTCACCGCGGCCAGCCCCCGGAAGGCCGAGATCGCCCTCGGACTGTTCGAACTGCACGTCGACACCGCCGAGTTGACGAACCGGATCGAGGTCGGCCGGTCCGAGCGGGTCACCCCGATGATGTTCGAGCACGAGCTGCTGGAGCGGGCCCGCGGCAACCGCCGGCACGTCGTCCTGCCGGAGGGCACCGAGGAGCGGGTGCTGCGCGCCGCCGAGATCCTGCTGCGCCGCAACATCTGCGACCTCACCCTGCTCGGCGAGGTCGACGCGGTGCGCCGCAAGGCCGCGGCCCTCGGCATCGACCTGCCGCAGGAGGAGCCGGGCGCTGACCGCGCGCAGGCCCGGATCGTCGACCCGACCACCAGCCCGCTGCGCCGCCAGTTCGCCGAGCTGTACGCGCGGCTGCGCGCCCACAAGGGGATGACCGTCGAGCTGGCCCTGGACGTGGTCACCGATGTCTCCTACTTCGGCACCCTGATGGTGCAGGAGGGCATCGCGGACGGCATGGTGTCCGGCGCGGTGCACTCCACGGCCGCGACCATCCGGCCGGCCTTCGAGGTGATCAAGACCTCGCCGGGCGCCTCGATCGTCTCGTCCGTCTTCTTCATGTGCCTGGCCGACAAGGTGCTGGTGTACGGCGACTGCGCGGTCAACCCGGACCCGGACGCCCAGCAGCTGGCCGACATCGCCATCCAGTCCGCCGCCACCGCCGCCCAGTTCGGGGTGGAGCCGCGGGTCGCGATGCTGTCCTACTCGACCGGCACCTCCGGCTCGGGCGCGGACGTGGACAAGGTCCGCAAGGCGACCGAGCTCGTCCGCGCGCTGCGCCCGGACATCCTGGTCGAGGGGCCGATCCAGTACGACGCGGCGGTGGACCCGTACGTCGCGGCGACCAAGCTGCCGGGCTCGGAGGTCGCCGGGCGGGCCACCGTGCTGATCTTCCCGGACCTCAACACCGGCAACAACACCTACAAGGCCGTCCAGCGCTCGGCCGGCGCGGTGGCGGTCGGCCCGGTGCTGCAGGGGCTGCGCAAGCCCGTCAACGACCTCTCGCGCGGGGCGCTGGTGCAGGACATCGTCAACACGGTCGCGATCACCGCGATCCAGTCGCAGGACCGCAAGGGAGCCGAACAGTGAGTGAAGGTACGCGCGTTCTCGTCCTGAACGCCGGCTCCTCGTCGGTGAAGTACCAGCTGATCGACATGCTGGACGGCACCCGGCTCGCCGCCGGCCTGGTCGAGCGGATCGGCGAGCCCAGCGGGCGGCTGGCGCACGCCCCGCGCACGGGCGACCGGCGCGAGCTGCTGCAGGTCTTCCCGGACCACTCGGCCGCGCTGAAGGCCGTCGCCGAGGAGCTGGCCGCGGACGGCCTCGGCCTGGACTCCCCCGAGCTGGCCGCGATCGGCCACCGGGTGGTGCACGGCGGCAAGCGGTTCACCGAGCCGACCGTGATCACCGACGAGGTGCTCACGGAGATCCGCCGGCTGATCCCGGTCGCGCCGCTGCACAACCCGGCGAACATCGTCGGCATCGAGGTGGCCCGCGCGCTGCGGCCCGACCTGCCGCAGGTGGCCGTGTTCGACACCGCCTTCCACGCCTCGATGCCCGAGCACGCGGCCCGGTACGCGATCGACAAGGCCGTCGCCGACGAGCACCGGGTGCGCCGCTACGGCTTCCACGGCACCTCGCACCAGTACGTCTCGCGGGCCACCGCCCGGCTGCTCGGCAAGGACCCGGCCGAGGTGAACGTGATCGTGCTGCATCTGGGCAACGGCGCCTCCGCGTCGGCGGTCAGCGGCGGCCGCTGCGTGGACACCTCGATGGGCCTGACGCCGCTGGAGGGCCTGGTGATGGGCACTCGTTCGGGTGACATCGACGCGGGCGTGGTGTTCCACCTGCACCGGGTCGGCGGCCTGTCCGTGGACGAGATCGACGACCTGCTGAACCGCCGCAGCGGCCTGCGCGGCCTGTGCGGGGACAACGACATGCGCGAGATCATGCGCCGCGCGGACGAGGGGGACGCGGACGCGAAGCTCGCCTTCGACGCGTACGTCCACCGGCTGCGCAAGTACATCGGCGGCTACTACGCGGTGCTCGGCCGGGTGGACGCGATCGCGTTCACCGCGGGGGTCGGGGAGAATGCGGCGCCGGTGCGCGCGGCGGCCACCGCCGGGCTGGACGAGCTGGGCATCGCCGTGGACGCCGAGTTGAACTCGGTGCGCTCGGCGGAGCCCCGGATCATCTCGCCCGGGTACGCCCGGGTGGCGGTCGCCGTGGTGCCCACGGACGAGGAGCTGGAGATCGCCCGCCAGTCCTTCGCCCTGGTCCACCGGGAGAGCGCACTGCCCGGGGAGCGACTGCCCGGGGAATGAGACCCGCCCGTCTCGCTCCTCGGGACGATTCGTCGGCGATTCCTCACGATCCGTGCCGAATGCGCCTATAACACGAACGGATAGACTGACCGATATGCGCCGAGCGAAAATTGTCTGCACCCTGGGTCCGGCGACGGACTCCTACGAACAGCTGAAGGCCATCGTCGAGGCGGGCATGAACGTCGCCCGACTGAACATGAGCCACGGCAACCACGCGGACCACGAGGAGCGGTACCGAAAGGTCCGCCAGGTCTCGGAGGACACCGGCAAGGCCATCGGCGTCCTTGCCGACCTCCAGGGTCCCAAGATCCGTCTGGCGACCTTCGCCAACGGCCCGGTGACCGTCGACAACGGCGACGAGTTCACCATCACCACCGAGGACGTCCCCGGTGACCAGCACATCTGCGGCACCACCTACAAGGGCCTGCCCGGCGACGTGAAGCCCGGCGACCCGATCCTGATCAACGACGGCGTCATCGCCCTGGAGGTCGTCAGCGTCGACGGCCCGCGGGTGAAGACCGTGGTGGTCGAGGGCGGCGTGCTCTCGAACAACAAGGGCATCAACCTGCCCGGCGCGGCCGTGAACGTGCCCGCGCTGTCCGAGAAGGACAAGGACGACCTGCGGTTCGCGCTGCGCCTCGGCGTCGACATGGTCGCGCTGTCCTTCGTCCGCAACGCGGCCGACATCAAGGACGTCCACGCGATCATGGACGAGGTCGGCATCCGGGTGCCGGTCATCGCCAAGATCGAGAAGCCGCAGGCCGTCGAGGCCATGGAGGAGATCGTCCTCGCCTTCGACGCCATCATGGTCGCCCGCGGCGACCTCGCGGTGGAGTACCCGCTGGAGCGGGTGCCGCTGGTCCAGAAGCAGCTGATCACGCTGGCCCGCCGCAACGCCAAGCCGGTCATCGTCGCCACCCAGATGATGGAGTCGATGATCCACGCCTCGCGCCCGACCCGCGCCGAGGTCTCCGACGTCGCGAACGCCATCCTGGACGGCACCGACGCGGTGATGCTCTCCGCCGAGTCCAGCGTCGGCAAGTACCCGGTCGAGACCGTCCGCACCATGAGCCGGATCTGCGAGAAGGCCGAGGAGGAGCTGGTCGGCCAGGGCCTCCAGCCGCTCAACCCGGGCCGCAAGCCGCGCACCCAGGGCGGCTCGGTCGCCCGCGCCGCGTGCGAGCTCGGCGACTTCCTGAACGGCAAGGCGCTGGTCGCGTTCACCAAGTCCGGTGACACCGCGCGCCGGCTGTCCCGCTACCGCTCGCCGATCCCGGTGATCGCGTTCACCCCCGACTCGGCCACCCGCAACCAGCTCTCGCTCAGCTGGGGCGTCGAGGCCTACGTCACCGAGCAGGTCGCCACCACCGACGCGATGGTCGCCCAGGTCGACCGCGAGCTGCTGAAGATGGGCCGGCTGGAGGAGGGCTCCACGGTGATCGTCACCGCCGGTGTCCCGGTCGGCATCCCCGGCACCACCAACATGGTCCAGGTGCACCACCTGGGCACCCGGGGCGAGTGAGCCACCGGTAGCGCCAACGCCGTTGGGGCGGCCCTCCGTTCGCGGAGGGCCGCCCCAACGGCGTTGTGGTGCCGACTACTTGTCGCGGCTACTTGTCGCTGTAGGGCGCGTCGTCGTTGAACAGGTGCATCCCCGGGATGTGCAGCGTGCCGCCGAACTGGCCGGCCTGCTTGGCGGTGACCTGGGTCAGCTCCAGCTCCAGCGGGATCGGGATGGAGCCGATCAGGTCGTACAGCCAGCGCGGCAGGGTGTCCGGGGTGAGGGTGATCTCGCCCAGGTCGATCGGGATCGGCAGGCCGAGCACCTTGGAGAGGTGGCCGGACAGCCGCTCCACGTACATGGTCACCGGGCCGTTGCGCATGGTCGAGGTGGTGCCCGGGCCGCCCTGCACGTGGAAGGTGACGCCGTTGCCCTCCAGAGTCGACATGTCGAGGTTCTCAATGTCGACGCTGTCCACCACGAACTTCAGCACCCGCTTGGTGCCGGTCGGGGTCCGCACGTCGTAGACGCCGTGGAAGGCCGCGCCGTGCAGGCCGAGCCGGCTGGACTGCAGCGTCCAGTTCTGCAGCGGGACGACGTCCCCGCCGGCGGCCTTGCCGGCCGTCAGGTTGCGGGCGTCCACCGCGCAGTTGGGGTCGGTGGTCGGCGTCGCGGTCGGCGAGCCGGACGGCGTGGCGGCGGGCGCGGCGGAGGCGCCCGCGCTCGGCTTGGCACCGGCGGCGGGCTTCGGCGCCGCCTTCCCGCTCGGGCCCGCGGACGGCGTGGCGGCGGGCGCGGCGTCCTGCGCACCGGTGTCCTGGGTGCCGGTGCCCTGGGTGCCGGCCGCCGGGGCCTGCTGCGGCTGGGCGGGCTGGGCCTGGGTGCCGGCCCGCGGCGCGGGGGCGCCCGGGGCCGGGGCGGTGGCCGGCGCGGGCGTGGTCGCACCCGGCTTGGCGCTCGGCGACGGGCTGGCCGCACTCCCCGGGTCCAGCAGGTGGGTGATGCCGCCGACGATGTCGTCGATCAGGCCGGCCTGGCTGGCCGTGCCGGTGCCCGTGCCGCCGTCCCGGTAGACCGCGCTCACCGCGCCCGAGCCGCCGGTGGCGGCGGAGCGGACGGCGGGCGGCTGGGTGGTCGGCGTCTGGACCGGCGGCTTGACCGGCGAGGTCGGCTGCTGGGCGGGCACGCTCGGCGCCTGGGTCGGTGTCTGGGTGGGTGCCTGGGTGGGTGCCTGGGTGGGCAGCGAGGTCGGGCCGCCGGTGGGCACCGCGGACGGGCCGGGCGGCGGTGCGGGCAGCTCGCTCTTCGGGACGGGCGTCTCGACCGGCGCGACGTCCGGCACCGAGGCGGGGGCCGTCCCGCACTTGCCCGCCGCGGCCTCGGCCACCGCCGGGTTCGGCGTGTAGGCGGCGGCCATCAGAAGCGCGGTCGGCACCGCGGCCATCGCCAGCGCCCGACCCCGCAGGCGGACCCGTACGGGGGTGCGCGGCGCGGCGTGCCGGCCGGCCCTGCGCGCGGGCGCGTCCGCGCCGTCCGGTTGCTCGGCCGGCCCGGTCACCGCGCGTCCCCCTGGTCCCCGGCCGCGGCCGGCGCCTCGGCGGCGGGCTCGCGCGGCTCCGCCTGCGCGGGCAGCTTCGCGGTGGGCGCCTCGGCGACGGGCGCGCCCTTGGTCTCGGTAGCGGCCTCGGCGGCGGGCGCGGCCTCGGTCTCGGTAGCGGCCTCGGCGACCGTCTCGGTGGCGACGCTCTGGGCGACGGCGTTCGTGGCCACGGCGTTCGAGGCCGCGGCGGCCTCCGCCTTCCGGGCCCGGCGCCCGCGCCGCCCCTTGGCCGCCGCCTCGGGCTTCGGCTCCGGCAGCGGCGCCCAGGACACCATCAGTCCGCCGCCGATCAGGCCGGGCAGCAGCGCCATGCCGAAGCCCGCCAGGTTGGAGACCGGGATCGACACCAGCGTCAGCAGGATCGTCGCGATGCCCGCGAAGACCCGGACGGCCGGCTGGAACCAGGCGGTCAGGCCGAGGATGATCATCAGGACCCCGATGATCAGCGATCCGGCGCCCGCCGTGGTGGACATCGCGATCGTCATGCCGCCGAGCGACAGGTGCGCGTACGGGAAGTAGAGGATCGGGACGCCGGCGATCATGGCCAGCTTGCCGCCCCAGTAGGGCCTGGTGCGGCGGAAGTCACGCCAGTGCCGCCAGAGCCACCCGATCGGGTTCTGATGGCCGGGCCGCGTCTCGACCGTTGCGCTGGACATGGTGTAACTCCTCGGCGTCGCTACGAGGTTGGAACAAAAAAGGGGGGTGGCCGGGGGCGGCGGTCGCCCGCCGCACCCGGCTCGGGGCTTGTCTGACAATTCCCGCCGGGCGCGCGAATTGTCAGACAAGCCCCCAGGACCCGTCACCCGGCCGAGCCGGGCGGCGTGCCGTCAGGCGAGGCTCAGAAGCACTCGTTGCCCGCGCCGTCGCCGCTCTTCAGCGAGAGGCTCAGGCCGTTCAGCTTGAAGGTGCCGGCCGAGGTGGCCCGCGCGGTCTGCTGAACGCTGCTCAGGTCGGCCGTCTTGGCGGCCTGGGCGAAGCCGGTCGCGCCGGAGGGCAGGCCGGCGCCGCCGCCGGCCTTGGTGACGCCCGGGTGCGGGGTCCAGCCCTGGGTGGCCGAGCCGGCGAGGGTGGAGGCGTCCTGGCCGATGTTGATGTCGGTGAAGGTCGCGTCGGCCTTCAGCTGCTCCAGGTCGATCAGCAGGTTGTCGGCCACGACCGGCTTGCCCGCCTCGGTGCCGGCGTGCAGCTGGAGGGTGATCTTGCCCAGACCGAACGCGGACAGGTCGGTGACCACCGACTGGCACATGTTGGTGATCTCGGCGTGGTCGAAGGCCGAGACGGCGACCGGGTGCGGCTTGCCGTTCGCCTCGATGTCGACGGAGCCGAACTGGGCGAAGTTGGTGCCGTGCAGGTGGTCGGTGCTGACCTTGAACTGCTGGCCGGAAATGCTGAACGAGGCGGCGAGCGCGCTGTTGGCGATCGAGACGCCGACCATCGCGGTGGCCGCGACGCTCGGCACCATCACCAGGGCGAAGCGCTTCCAGCGGGTCTTGCCGTAGGTCTTGGACATGCGAGTCCTCCTTCTAGGACGTACATCTCCGGCTCCCGGCGGCGCGTCCCGCGCCGGTGGGGGCCTGGGATGGGAGAGAGCTACGTCCTCGGTAGCGGAGAGCGCCTTGGGCGTCGTCGGCCCCGGGAGCGGCCTGCGTGCGGCGGCACTCCCGTCCTTCCGCCGACCGTCCTGGTGGGACGGCGGGCCGGACCGGCGACATTCGGCGATCACCCCCGAGCGACAACCAGCGACCGCGCAGGGCCGCGCGGCCGGTCGAAGGCAGGAACCGCCGTGGGACCGCGGATACCCCCCTGCCCTCCCTACCGCCGGCCGTGGACCGGCGGAGCACCCGGTGGGGTTCCCGAACTCCGCGTCGCCGACCGGCGGTCGGAGGGTGTGGAGTCTGGGACCGGGCGTGGCCGATCGTGCTTGAATCCCGGGCGAAGCACAAGGGGTTGCTTACTGACGGGTAATGCAACATTCGGTGGCATCGATCATGGAACGACCGCGATGCGCACCCTGCGTGACGCTTCACAGAACCGCCGCTGACGAAATCCCCCGGAAACACCAGTGAAACACCCGTGGGTAGTCACGGAATGTGACCACCCACGGGTGAAATCAAGATTTGGTAAACGTCCGCCCGGTTGACGCGATTGTCGTCAAATCACCCAACGACACCGCAGGTCACCCGCCGTGCCAGGCGCCACGGCGGCCACCCCCGCGCACCACGCCCCGGACGGGCTCAGAACAGCACCCGGGCCAGCGCCGAACGGGCCGCGGTGACCCGCGGGTCCTCCGGACCGATCACCTCGAACAGTTCGAGCAGACGGACCCGGGCGGTGTCCCGGTCCTCGCCGAAGGTCCGGCCCACGGTGTCCACCAGGCGCCCGAAGGCGTCCTCGACGTGACCGCCCACCAGGTCCAGGTCCGCCGCCTTCAGCTGAGCCTCGACGTCCTTCGGAGCGGCCGCGGCCGTCGCCCGGACCTCCTGCGGGTCCAGGGCCTCGACCCGGCGCAGCAGTTGGGCCTGCGCCAGGCCCAGCTTCGCCTCGGTGTTGCCGGGCTGCTCGGCCAGCACGTTCTGGTACGCCTGGACGGCGCCGCCCAGGTCGCCGCGGTCCAGCGCGTCGTGCGCGGCGGCCAGCGCCGGGTCCTCCGGCCGCTGCGGGGCGGCGGCCGGGCCGCCCTCGCCCGGGGCGACGGCGCCGCCGACGATGCCGAAGCGCTGCTCGGCGACCAGCAGCAGCTGGTCGAGCACCTTGCGGACGTTGGCCGCGCTCTCCGCGCCCTGGAACAGCGGCACCAGCTGGCCGGCCACCACGGCCATCACGGCCGGGATGCCCTGGATGCCGAACTGCTGGGCGATCAGCTGGTTCGCGTCGACGTCGATCTTGGCGAGCACGAAGCGGCCGGCGTACTCCTCGGCCAGGCCCTCCAGGACCGGGCTGAGCTGCTTGCAGGGGCCGCACCACTCGGCCCAGAAGTCGATGACGACCGGCACCTCGGTGGAGCGCTGGACGACCTCGGTCTCGAAGGTGTCCTCGGTGACGTCGATGACGAGCTGGTAGGCGGCGGCGGGGGCGGCGATGCCGTCCGCCTCGGCGGCGGCGACCTGCCGGGCCCGCTCGGCCCGGGCCTGCTCGGCCTTCTGGGCAGCCTCGCCGGCTGCCTTCACTGCGGCGAGGTCGACCGCACCGCGCAGGGCGGAGCTGTTGAGACGCGAATTCCGTGGCTGCATGGCACCATCCTCCCCCGTCCGCGCTGCTCGTGGGCGCCATCCTCCGGAAAGTCGCCCCGCGCGGGCCGCGCGGCGCGGATTCCCGTGCCGGGCACCCGCTCCCCGGTAGCCTGAAGCGTTCGGCGAGGGTCCCCACCCTCGCCCGCGCCGCTCCCGTCCCACGGGGTGCGGCGCCTGGTTGTCGCCAGCTTTCGCTACGAGTCGTAGCGTAACTGGATCCGGGGCCCCGGCCGCAAGCCCCACCGGTGGTTCGGGGACGTGACCTGCCCCACTTTCCCGGCCCGCGCGGCTGCCCGAACCGGCGAACAGTCGCTACCGTTACCAGCCCCACCCAAGTTACTTACCAGTAAAGCGCAAGGAGGCCCGGTGCCGGCCGCCCAGCCCCCCGCGAGCCCGCTGACCGCCGACCCCGCGGCCACCGAGCCCGCGGCCGCCGAGCCCGGAGCCGCCGGCGCCCCGGCCACCGGCCCCGCGGCCGCCACGGCCCGGGCCAAGGGCCGTCCCCGCAGCGCCGCCGCCGACCTCGCGATCCTCGACGCCACCCGCGAGGCCCTGGCCGAACTCGGCTGGGGCGGCCTGACCATGGGCCACGTCGCGACCCGCGCCAAGGTCGCCAAGACCACCCTCTACCGCCGCTGGCCCTCCAAGAACGAACTCGTGGTCGACGCCGTCGCCAGCCTGTTCGACGAACTGGAGATGCCCGACCTGGGCAGCCTGCGCGCCGACATCGAGGCCGTGGTCGCCCAGTTCGCCGACCTGCTGGCCCGCCCGGAGACCCAGGCCGCGCTGCTCGCCCTGTTCGCCGAGGGCACCCGCGACCGCCAGCTGCGCCGCCGCATCCGCGAGGCCATCGTCGACCCGCAGAAGCACCTCGTCCGGCAGGGCCGCGCCGCCGCCCAGGCCCGCGGCGAACTCGCCCCGGACGCCGACCGCGAGACGGCCTGCGCGGAGATCGACATCATCTTCGACATCGTCGCCGGCACCGTCGAACACCGTGTCCTGGTCAGCGGCGAACCGATCACCCCGGAGTGGATCACCCGCTTCACCGACCTCCTCCTGGGCTCGCTCACCCTCTGCTGAAAGCCGAGAGCGGCGCGCCGAGGGCACGGCGAAGCCGCCGTACGGGCGGTCCCGTACGGCGGCTTCGCGGCGGCTCCGCGGTGGTCAGGGCCTCAGAACGCCGCGTTCTCCTGGTAGGTGCCCCACTCGGCGCGCAGGGCGTTGCAGATCTCGCCCAGCGTCGCCTCGGCGCGGACCGCGTCCAGCATCGGCGGGATCATCGACTCGCCCGAGCGGGCGGCCGCCAGCATGGCGTCCAGCCCGGCCTTCACGGCCGTCTCGTCCCGGGCCGCCTTGCGCTCGCGCAGCACGCGGACCTGCTCGCGCTCGACCTCGTGGCTGACCCGCAGGATCTCCAGCTCGGGGGTGACGCTGCGCGGGTGGCAGTTGACGCCGACCACGCGCTTCTCGCCCTTCTCCACGCCCTGCTGGTACTGGAAGGCGGCCTCGGCGATCTCGCCGGTGAACCAGCCCTCCTCGATGCCGCGCAGGATGCCGGAGGTGATCGGGCCGATCTCGTGGTCCTCGCGGCCCTTGTCGAGGATCCGCTGGAAGATCGCCTCGGCCTGCTGCTCGATCCGGTCGGTCAGCGCCTCGACGTACCAGGAACCGCCCAGCGGGTCGGCCACGTTGGTGACGCCGGTCTCCTCCATCAGCACCTGCTGGGTGCGCAGGGCGATCTCGGCGGCCTGCTCGGAGGGCAGCGCCAGGGTCTCGTCCAGGGCGTTGGTGTGCAGCGAGTTGGTGCCGCCGAGCACCGCGCTGAGCGCCTCGACGGCGGTGCGCACCACGTTGTTGTACGGCTGCTGCGCGGTGAGCGAGACGCCGGCGGTCTGGGTGTGGAAGCGCAGCCACTGCGCCTTGTCGGTCTTCGCGCCGAAGCGGTCGCGCATCCAGCGGGCCCAGATCCGGCGCGCGGCGCGGAACTTGGCGATCTCCTCGAAGAAGTCGAGGTGCGCGTCGAAGAAGAAGGACAGGCCGGGCGCGAAGACGTCCACGTCCAGGCCCCGGGACAGGCCCAGCTCGACGTAGGCGAAGCCGTCCGCGAGGGTGTACGCCAGCTCCTGCGCGGCCGTCGCCCCGGCCTCGCGGATGTGGTAGCCGGAGACGGACAGCGGCTTGTACGCCGGGATGCCCCGGGCGCAGTGCTCCATCAGGTCGCCGATCAGGCGCAGGTGCGGCTCGGGGGCGAAGAGCCACTCCTTCTGCGCGATGTACTCCTTGAAGATGTCCGTCTGCAGGGTGCCGTTGAGCACGGCCGGGTCGACGCCCTGGCGCTCGGCAGCCACGATGTACATGCAGAAGATCGGGACGGCCGGGCCGCTGATCGTCATCGAGGTGGTGACGTCGCCGAGCGGGATGCCGTCGAACAGCACCTCCATGTCGGCGGCCGAGTCGATGGCCACGCCGCAGTGGCCGACCTCGCCGAGCGACTTGGCGTCGTCCGAGTCGTACCCCATCAGGGTGGGCATGTCGAAGGCGACCGAGAGGCCGCCGCCGCCCGCCTCCAGGATCATCCGGTAGCGCTCGTTGGTCTGCTGCGCGTTGCCGAAGCCGGCGAACTGGCGGATGGTCCACGTCCGGCCGCGGTAGCCGGTGGGGTGGAGGCCGCGGGTGAAGGGGTACTCACCGGGCCAGCCGATCCGTTCGAAGCCCTCCACGGCCTGCCCGGGGGCGGGCCCGTACACCGGCTCGACCTCGTCACCGGAGAGGGTGGTGAAGTCCGCGTCCCGCTTGCGGGCCTTGTCGTACCGGTCCTGCCAGCGCTGGCGTCCGCGCTCGATCTCCTCGGCGTCCATGGCCCCGAACTCCGCTCCGTACGGCCGCCACGGCACGGGCGGCACAGTGATAGGACGTCCTACTAATTTACTCGGACGTCCTACTACTTGTCGATGGATACCCGCCCGAAATGACGGGAGCGCCCCTCCCCCGCGGTTCGGGGAGGGGCGCTCTCGAAGGTCCCGCGTCGGCGGCGCTCAGGCGCCGACCGGCTCCGGCGCCTGGATCAGCGGCGCGACCTCGCGCGACACCCGGCGCTCGACGAAGAAGGCGGCGGTCGGGACGACCCCGGCCAGCAGCACCCAGGCCAGCTTGCCGACCGGCCACTTGGCCTTGGTGCCCAGGTCGAAGGCGAACACCAGGTACACCACGTACAGCCAGCCGTGCGCGATGCCGACCGCGGTGGTGAAGCCGGACGCGCCGTCGATGTCCAGCACGTACTTGGCGATCACGCCGGCGGTCAGCAGCACGAGGAGGACGCCGGTGACATACGCCATGGCCCGGTAGCGGGTCAGCACACTCTGCTTCATGGCATCGAGGGTAACCGTCCTCACGGCCTCCCCCGCGCAGCCCCCTCACCCGGATCGGTGAAGTCTCCGGCGGCCACCCGCAGCGGCCTGAGCAGCTCGAACACCTCGCGGCACTGCTCGGGGCCGTACTCCTCCAGCCCGAACTCCATCGCCATCAGCTCCCGGGTGGCCTCCTCGACGACCTCGCGGCCACGCTCGGTGATCGCCGCGAGCACCCCGCGGCCGTCCAGCGGGTTGGGGCGGCGGGCGACCAGGCCGGCCCGCTCCAGCCGGTCGACGGTGTTGGTGACGCTGGTCGGGTGGACCATCAGCCGCTCGCCGATCTTGGACAGCGACAGCTCGCCGGTCCGGCTGAAGGTCAGCAGCACCAGCGCCTCGTACCGGGCGAAGGTCAGCCCGTACGGCTTGAGCACCGCGTCGACCCGAGAGAGCAGGATCTGGTGCGCGCGCATGATCGAGGTGATCGCCGCCATCGAGGGGACGCCGCCCCAGCGGCGGGTCCACAGCTCGTCGGCGCGGGCGATCGGGTCGAAGTCGAGTGCGAGGGGCTTGGCCACCTCCTTACCGTACCGGCGGACGGTACGCGTGCTACCAGCCGTCCTGATGCTGGACAAGCGCGGCACGTGGCGGGAACCCGCCAATCGGGCCGTCAGGTCCGTACCAGGACGTTGCGGGGACGTGAACCCGCGCCAACCGCCGGACGGCCGTTGGCCGTTGCCCACTTCTCCGGGCAACGTCGCACTACCAGGCCCCGGTTCAACGGGTAACCCGCTGAAAGACGGGACGGTTCGCCCCGGTTCGTCCGTCCGTTCACATTCCCGCGCTCTGGCGGGACTTGGCCAATTCATGAGCAAGACCTGTCATTTCGTTTGCCCGGTCGCCATGATTTCCGCCAACCCCGCAAGGCAGCCACCACCCCCACCCACCGGTGGTCTGCCCCTCGGCCGTACGGGGTCCCGCACGTCAGCGCCCGTCCCGCCCCTCAGGAGCCGACCCCGGCCCCCGGGACGCCGCGCGACCGCGCCCAACCGCGGTTTCCCGGAAGGACTCGTCCGTGAAGCGAAAGCTCGCAGCAGTCGCCGTACTCTCCGCCACCGCCCTGCTCACCGGCGTCGTCGGAGTGAGCAGCGCCGCCCAGGCCAGCCCGCTCGGTGCCCCGCAGCCGCAGGCCTCCGAGCAGCACGCCGCCGCGCTCGCGCTGGCCGGCGGGCAGTCGGGTCCGCTGGCCAGGGCCCTGAAGCTGGGCGGCCAGGAGCAGCTGGTGGCCAAGGACGCGGTGGTGGACCGCGACGGCACCAAGCACCTGCGCTTCGAGCGCACCTACGCCGGCCTGCCGGTGCTCGGCGGCGACCTGGTCGTCCACCAGAGCGCCGCGGGCACCGTGACCTCGGTCGACAAGGCCGTCGGCACGCAGCTGAGCCTGCCGAGCCTCACCCCGCAGATCCCGGCCGACAAGGCCGCCGCCCAGGCCACCGGCGCCGTCCAGGCGACCGTGGGCATAGCCGCCGACAAGGACGAGTCCCCGATCAAGGCGGTGCACCAGACCGGCAAGGCCGAGCTGGTCATCTGGGCGAGCGACGGCAACCCGCGCCTGGCCTACCGGACGACGGTCGAGGGCGAGCGCGCGGACGGCACGCCGAGCAGCCAGCTGCTGGTCACCGACGCGGCGACCGGCCAGGTGCTCTCCACCCACGAGCAGGTGCAGACCGCGGCCGGCACCGGCAACGGCGTCTTCGTCGGCACCGTCCCGCTGACCACCACCCAGACGAGCACCGGCTACTCGCTGAAGGACGCCTCCCGCGGCGGCCAGTCGACCGTCAACATGAAGAACCGCACCTCCGGTTCGGGCACCCTGTACGCGAAGACCACCAACACCTGGGGCAACGGCACCGTCTCCAGCGGCGAGTCCGCCGCGGTGGACGCCCAGTACGGCGCGGCGGCGACCTGGGACTTCTACAAGAACACCTTCGGCCGCAGCGGCATCAAGAACGACGGCGTCGGCGCGACCAGCCGGGTGCACTACGGCTCCGGCTACGTCAACGCGTTCTGGAGCGACAGCTGCTTCTGCATGTCGTACGGCGACGGCGCGAGCAACACCCACCCGCTCACCGAGATCGACGTGGCGGGCCACGAGATGAGCCACGGCGTCACCTCGGCCACCGCCGGCCTGAACTACTCGGGTGAGTCCGGCGGCCTCAACGAGGCCACCTCGGACATCCTCGGCACGATGGTCGAGTTCTACGCCAACCTGCCCAAGAACCCGCCGAACTACTGGATCGGCGAGCTGATCAACCTGAACGGCGACGGCAGCCCGCTGCGCTACATGGACAAGCCGAGCAAGGACGGCTCCTCGGCCGACTCCTGGTACTCGGGCGTCGGCAACCTGGACGTCCACTACTCCTCGGGCGTCGCCAACCACTTCTTCTACCTGCTGTCCGAGGGCAGCGGCGCGAAGACCATCAACGGGTTCAGCTACAACAGCCCGACCTCCAACGGCGCGTCGGTGACCGGCATCGGCCGGGACAAGGCCGCGCAGATCTGGTACCGCGCGCTGACCGTCTACTTCACCTCCACCACCAACTACGCGAGCGCCCGCACCGGCACCCTGAAGGCCGCGGCGGACCTGTACGGCGCGAGCAGCGCCGAGTACAACGCGGTCGCCGCCGCGTGGAGCGGCGTCAACGTCAACTGACGTACGCCGCACCGCGCCGCAGTCAGGACGCCCGGGGCCCCGCCATGGAGGGCCGGCCCCGGGCGTCCACCCAACTCCCCCGACCCGTCGAGACGACCGTCAAGGCGGCCCGTCAAGACGGCCCGGCTGGCGGAGTCCCGCCAGTGGGGACGAACCGCCCGCACCGGGCACGGGAACGCACCCGAACCACCCGTACCGGCACTGGCGGTTCCCGGCCAATCCCCGCACGCGGCCTGTCCTTCGCCGCCGCCGATTGTCATGCTTATGACCAAGCCCCCGTCGACGCACCGCCGCCCCACCCACCGGCGCAGCGTCAGCAGCCGCACGGGAGCCGCACGTCCGCGCCCTACCGCCCCAACGGCGCCAAGCCCGGCGCCCCGGTACGCGGCGCGCCCGCGCGCACTCGCGGGTCTCCTGGAAGGAACCCCCGTACGTGAAGCGAAAGCTGACGGCCGGAGCCGTACTCTCCGCCACCGCCCTGCTGGCCGGCGTCATCCAGATCGCCGCCGTCCCCGCCGCCCAGGCCGCCGCCCCGGGCCCCGAGCTGCAGCAGACCTCCCCGCTGAGCCTCGCCGCCGGGCAGAGCGCCCCGCTCGCCCAGGCGCTGGGGCTGCCCGGCCAGGAGCGGCTGGTCGCCAAGGACGCCGTGGTGGACCGCGACGGCACCAGGCACCTGCGGTACGAGCGCACCTACGAGGGCCTCCCGGTGCTCGGCGGCGACCTGGTCGTCCACCAGCGCACGGACGGCTCGGTGGCCTCCGTCGACCGGGCCTTCGACGGCCGGCTGGCGCTGCCGACCCTCACCCCCGGCCTGGCCGCGAACCAGGCCGGCGAGAAGGCCACCGCCGCCGTCCGGGCGACGGTCGGCCTGGCCGCCGACGAGGACGAGGCCGCGCTCGCCCGGGTCGACGGCGCCGACGCCGCCGAGCTGGTGGTCTGGGCGGCGGACGGCAACCCCCGCCTGGCCCACCGCACGGTGGTGCGCGGCGAGCGCGCGGACGGCACCCCGAGCCGCCAGCAGGTGGTCACCGACGCCACGAGCGGCGAACTGCTCTCCACCCACGAGGAGATCCAGACCGCGTCCGGCACCGGCAAGGGCGTCAACGTCGGCACCGTCCCGCTGACCACCACCCAGAGCGGCTCCACGTACTCGCTCAAGGACGCGAGCCGCGGTGGCCAGTCCACCACCGACCTGAAGGGCGCCACCTCGGGCAGCGGCTCGCTCTTCACCAGCACCAGCAACAGCTGGGGCAACGGCCTGGTCTCCAACCGCCAGTCCGCCGCCGTGGACGCCCAGTTCGGCGCGGCCGCCACCTGGGACTTCTACAAGAACACCTTCGGCCGCAACGGCATCAAGAACAACGGCGTCGGCGCGGCCAGCCGCGTCCACTACGGCTCCGCCTACGTCAACGCGTTCTGGGACGACTCCTGCTTCTGCATGACGTACGGCGACGGCGCCGGCAACACCCACCCGCTCACCGCCATCGACGTCTCCGGCCACGAGATGAGCCACGGCGTCACCTCCGCCACCGCCGGCCTCAACTACTCCGGCGAGTCCGGCGGCCTCAACGAGGCCACCTCGGACATCTTCGGCACCATGGTCGAGTGGTACGCCAACCTGCCGGCCAACCCGCCGAACTACCTGATCGGCGAGAAGATCAACATCTTCGGCAACGGCAAGCCGCTGCGCTACATGGACAAGCCCTCCCAGGACGGCAAGTCCGCGGACTCCTGGTACTCCGGCGTCGGCAACCTGGACGTCCACTACTCCTCGGGCGTCGCCAACCACTTCTTCTACCTGCTGTCCGAGGGCAGCGGCGCGAAGACCATCAACGGCTACACCTACAACAGCCCGACCTCCAACGGCGCGAAGGTGACCGGCATCGGCCGGGACAAGGCCGCGAAGGTCTGGTACCGCGCGCTGACCGTCTACTTCACCTCCACCACCAACTACAAGGCCGCCCGCACCGGCACCCTCAAGGCCGCGGCGGACCTGTACGGCGCCACCAGCGCCGAGTACAAGGCGGTCGCCGCGGCCTGGAGCGGGGTGAACGTCAACTAGCCGCCCCGGTCAGCCACCCCCGGAAAGACGGCAGGCTGCCGCGGCCCTTTGGGAGAGGAGGCCGCGGCAGCCTGTCGGACGTCCGCGCGGGGCGAGGGGTCAGGCGACGGCGGGCGCCAGCTCGCCGCGCTCCTCCTGGGCCAGGGTGCGCTCGACGTAGATGCCGCCGAACGGCACCACCGACAGGACGAACAGCAGCCGGCTGCGCTTGGCGTCCCACTTCTGCGCCAGCCGGGCCTGCTGCCAGAACACCACGTACAGGATGAAGAGGGTCCCGTGGACGGGGCCGAGCACCGGGACGGCGTTGAAGCTGGTGGTGTACTTCAACGCCGTGCAGATCAGCAGCAGGACGAAGGAGATCCCCTCGGGGGCGGAGACCAGGCGCAGGCGGTGGACGGCGCTGCTGTTCACGATGGATACCTCATTGCGGGGGTCGGTGATCACTTGTGAACCGACTCACAAGCTCCCGGTCATTATCTCCGAGCACACGTCCGGGCCCCGGGCCGGGGTGGGCGCACGTGCCCGATGTCACAGCCGCGCCCCAGAACGCGGCGGCGTGCGGCGCCGCACCGGCCGCACCCCCTATCCTGCTGCCCGCGCGCCCACCGATCCGGGCGCGCGAGGCATCGCACCACGGGGGAGTCACACGATGTTCAAGCGGGACTGGGACCGCAGGACCTGCGCCAAGCGCGGGCACATCACCTACAAGCCGACCGAGCCCGAGCTGGCCGCCCGGCTGCACGCGGCCACCGCGGTCGGCGACGCCTGGCGCTGCCTGCGCTGCGGCGACTTCGCCCTCGGCGCCCCGCACGGCTCGGGCCCGGCGCAGAACGCCCCGCTGGTGCCGCGCGGCAAGGCCCTGCGGGACCTCTTCATCCTGCGCTTCCTGGCCGTCGAACGGGTGCTGCGCGGCGTCGTCATCATCCTGATCGCGTGGGGCGTCTGGAAGTTCTCCAACAGCCAGGACGCGGTGCACCGGGTCTTCGACGAGAACCTGACGGTCTTCAAGCCGGTCACCGACCACTTCCACTGGGACCTCGAACACGCGCCGATCGTCGAGACGATCCGCAAGACCTTCGACTACAAGAAGAGCACCCTGCTGATCGTCGCCGGCGCCCTGGTGGCGTACGCGCTGATCGAGATCGTCGAGGCGGTCGGCCTCTGGCTGAACAAGCGCTGGGCCGAGTACCTGACGGTGGTCGCCACCGCCGCCTTCCTGCCGCTGGAGGGCTACGAGCTGCACGAGCACGTCAGCGCGGTGAAGATCTGCACCCTGCTGCTGAACATCGCGGCGGTGCTGTGGATCATGCTCTCCAAGCGCCTGTTCGGGCTGCGCGGCGGCGTGGTCGCCTTCGAGGCGGAGCGCCACTCGGCCTCGCTGCTGGAGGTCGAGGAGGCCGCCGGCGCCGTCCCGCACCCCGGTCACGGCCACGGGGCGCACGCGCGCACCTGACCGGCGCGAACGTACCGGACTCGTACCAGGAGGGTCGCAGTCCGACCCCGCCCCCTCCCCGTGCCGCGGCCGCGACGGCTAGATTGCGGCCGTGGCACAGTTCAGACTCCAGGGATCACGGGTGCTCGCGGTCGAGTTGGCCGGCGACGCCGTCAAGGCCCGGCACGGCTCGATGGTCGCCTACACCGGGCAGATGACCTTCAAGAAGCTGACCGGCGGCGGGGACGGCCTGCGCGGCATGGTCGCCAGACGGCTGACCGGCGAGAAGATGACCGTCATGGAGGTGAAGGGGCAGGGCACCTGCTACTTCGCCGACCAGGCCACCGAGATCAACCTGGTCCGGCTCGACGGCCGGGCGCTGTACGTCGAGGCGGACAACCTGCTCTGCACCGAGGCCTCGCTGCACACCGGCACCAGCTTCACCGGGCTGAACGGCATGTCCTCCGGCAACGGCCTGTTCACCACCAAGGTCGAGGGCCACGGCTGGGCCGCCGTCACCTCCAACGGGCCGGCCGTCGTCCTGCGGGTCGGCAAGGACATGCCGCTGCGGGTCGACCCGGGCGCGTACGTCGCGCACACCGGCGACCTGCACCGCAGCCTGAAGTCCGGCGCGGGCTGGACGACGGTGATCGGCGAGGGCGGCGGCGAGGCCGTCCAGATCGAGTTCACCGGCGAGGGCCTGGTGTACGTCCAGCCCTCGGAGAAGACCACCCTCGGGGGCGACGTCTGATGGCCTTCACCAGGATCAACGGCAAGATGGTCGAGGCCCTGGTGGCGCCCGGGCAGCAGCTGTTCAGCCAGCGCGGCGCGATGCTCGCGTACACCGGGGACGTCCGGTTCACCCCGAGCATCACCGGCGGGCAGGGCGGCGTGATGTCGATGATCGGCCGCCGGGTCGCCAACGAGGACACCCCGCTGATGACCGTCGAGGGCGAGGGCCGGGTGATGTTCGGCCACGGCGGCCACCACGTGCACGTCGTCGACCTCACCGGCGACACCCTGTTCGTCGAGTCGGACCGGCTGCTCGCCTTCGACGGCACGCTGCGCCAGTCCACCGTGTTCCTCGGCTCGCAGGGCGGGGTGATGGGCATGGTCCGCGGCCAGGTCTCCGGGCAGGGCCTGTTCACCACCCGGCTGGAGGGCCACGGCTCGGCCGCGGTGCTGGCGCACGGCGGCGTCCTCGAACTGCCGATCACGCCCGGGCAACCGGTGCACGTCGACCCGCAGGCGTACGTGGGGCACCGCGGCGAGGTGCGCAACAAGCTGTCCACCGCGATCGGCTGGCGCGAGATGATCGGCCGGGGCTCGGGCGAGGCGTTCCAGCTGGAGCTGTCCGGCCAGGGCACGGTGTACGTCCAGGCGAGCGAGGAGAAGCTCTGATGTCCTACCCGCCGCAGCCGCCGTACGGGGCCCCGCAGCCGCCGTACGACCAGCCGACCGAGCCCGGCTTCGTCGTCCCGCCGCTGCCGCCCGCGGCGCCCGCCCCGCCCGGGTACGGGCCGCCGCAGGGGTACCCGCCGCCGGAGCCCACCTACGTGGACCTGCAACCGGCCCACGCCCCCGCGCAGTTCGACGGGCCGGCGGTGCACGACGCGTACACCCTGCCGGTCAACGACAACGTCAACCCGTACGCCTTCTCGGTGGAGCTGAACGGGTCGCACTTCCTGCAGAAGGGCAAGATGATCGCCTACTACGGCGACATCACCTTCCGCGGCGTCGGCGCCGGCCTGGTCGACCGCGCGCTCGGTCAGCACTTCAACTCCCCGATGCACGCGGCGGACTGGGTGGTCGCCCAGGGCCGCGGCAAGCTGCTGCTGGCCGACCGGTCCTTCGACCTGAACTCCTACGACCTGGAGGACGGCAACCTGACCGTCCGCTCCGGCAACCTGCTGGCCTTCGACCCCACGCTGCGGCTCAAGCAGTCGATCATCCCGGGCTTCCTGACCCTGCTCGGCACCGGCCGCTTCGTCGCCGCCTCCAACGGGCCGGTGCACTTCGTCGAGCCGCCGATCCGGGTGGACCCGCAGGCCCTGGTCGGCTGGGCGGACTGCCCGGCGCCGTGCCACCACTACGACCACGCGTACCTGCACGGGGTGGTCGGCGGCCTGCGGCGGCTGACCGGCATCGGCGGGGCCTCCGGCGAGGAGCACCAGTTCGAGTTCATCGGCGCCGGGCAGGTGCTGCTGCAGTCCAGCGAGAAACTGCTGGCCGAGCGCTCGGTCGGCGTGGTCGGGGCCGAGGCGGGCGTCCCGATGGGCGGGGTGCCGACCCAGCCGGGGCACGACGCCGGCAACCCCCAGACCCCCGGGCTCGGTAACCTGGGCGACCTCGGTCGACGTTTCGGTCTGTAAACTTGTACAACATTTAACTAAATCGGCTATGCTAGGACCCATGGATACGCACACGATCGACACTGCGGACACCCCTCCGTCGCAGCCCGAGGAGGAGACTCCCTGGCTGACCGCCAGGGAGCAGCGGATGTGGCGCGCCCATCTGGAGGTCGCCAAGCTGCTGGAGTACCAGCTCAGCCGTGAACTCCAGCCCCACAACCTGGCCATCAACGACTACGAGATCCTCGTCGTCCTCTCCGAGGCCCCCGACCGCCGGATGCGGATGACCGACCTCGCGACCGCCACCCTGCAGTCGAAGAGCCGCCTCTCCCACCAGATCACCCGCATGGAGAGCGCCGGCCTGGTCCTGCGCCAGGAGTGCCCCGGCGACCGCCGCGGCCTCTACGCCCACCTCACCGAGCAGGGCTGGGAGACCATGCAGCGCGTCGCCCCCGACCACGTGCGCAGCGTCCGGGCCCACTTCATCGACCGCTTCACCCCGGAGCAGCTGGAAGCCATGTACGAGGCCCTGGCCCCGGTGGCCGACCACCTCCGCAACCTCCGCGGCCGCTCCTGACCCGCGGTCCCGCGCGGGAGGCCGGCCGGGCCGACTTCCCGCGCGGGTGGGGGAAGGTCAGCTCTCGGTGAGGCCGGCGACGAGTTCGTCGGCGGCGCGGTACGGGTCGAGGGCGCCCTCGGCGACGCGGTCGGCGAGGGCGGCGAGGTGGCGGTCGCCGCGCAGGTCGCCGATGCGGGAGCGCAGTTCGACGAGCGCGATCGCCTCGATCTCGGCGGCGGCCCGGCGGCGGCGGCGCGCGGCGAGTTCGCCGTGCTCCTCCAGCCAGGCGCGGTGCTTCTCCAGCGCCTCGACGACCTCGTCCACGCCCTCGCCGCGGGCCGCGACGGTCTTGACGATCGGCGGCCGCCAGTCGCCCGCCTCGCGGGCCTCGCCGAGGCCGAGCATGTGGTTGAGCTCGCGGGCGGTGGCGTCGGCGCCGTCCCGGTCGGCCTTGTTGACGACGAAGACGTCGCCGATCTCCAGGATGCCCGCCTTGGCGGCCTGGATCCCGTCGCCCATCCCCGGGGCGAGCAGCACCACGGCGGTGTCCGCCTGCCCGGCGATCTCGACCTCGGACTGGCCGACGCCCACGGTCTCGACCAGGATCACCTCGCAGCCGGCCGCGTCCAGCACCCGCAGCGCCTGCGGCGCCGCCCAGGACAGCCCGCCGAGGTGGCCGCGGGTGGCCATCGAGCGGATGAACACCTCGGGGTCGGTGGCGTGGTCCTGCATCCGGACCCGGTCGCCGAGCAGCGCGCCGCCGGAGAACGGCGAGGACGGGTCGACGGCCAGCACCCCGACGCGCTTGCCGAGCCGCCGGTAGGCGGAGACCAGGGCGGAGGTGGAGGTGGACTTGCCGACCCCGGGCGAGCCGGTCAGGCCCACCGTGTACGCCCGCCCGGTGTACGGCGCGAGCGCGGCCATCGCCTCCCGCAGCTGCGGCGCGGCGTTCTCGACCAGCGTGATCAGCCGGGCGACCGCCCGCGGCCGGCCCTCCCGGGCCTGCTCGACCAGCGTGGCGACATCGATCATCAGGATCTCCTTGCACAGATGCCGGCAGATGCCGAAGGGGCTGCGGACCACTTGTGGCGGTCCGCAGCCCCGAGGTCAGGTCGGAACGGGTCAGGCCTTCGGAACCCGCACGATCAGCGCGTCGCCCTGGCCGCCGCCGCCGCACAGCGCGGCCGCGCCGACGCCGCCGCCGCGGCGCTGCAGCTCCAGCGCCAGGTGCAGCACCACGCGGGCGCCGGACATGCCGATCGGGTGGCCGAGCGCGATCGCGCCGCCGTTGACGTTGACGATGTCCGAGGAGACGCCGAGGTCCTTGCTGGACTGGTGGGCGACGGCGGCGAAGGCCTCGTTGATCTCGATCAGGTCGAGGTCGGCGACCTCCAGGCCCTCCTTGGCCAGCGCGTGCTTGATCGCGTTGGACGGCTGCGACTGCAGCGAGTTGTCCGGGCCGGCGACGTTGCCGTGCGCGCCGATCTCGGCGAGCCAGGTGAGGCCCAGCTCCTCGGCCTTGGCCTTGCTCATCACGACCACGGCGGCGGCGCCGTCCGAGATCTGCGAGGAGGTGCCGGCGGTGATGGTGCCGTCCTTGGCGAAGGCGGGGCGCAGCTTGGCCAGGCCCTCGACGGTGGTGTCGGCGCGGATGCCCTCGTCCTGGCTGAAGAGGACGGGCTCGCCCTTGCGCTGCGGGATCGCGACGGGGGTGATCTCGGCGTCGAAGACGCCGTCCGCCTGGGCCTTGGCGGCGCGCTGGTGGGAGGCGGCGGCGATCTCGTCCTGGACCTCGCGGGAGATGCCGAGGCGGGTGTTGTGCTTCTCGGTGGACTCGCCCATCGGGATGTTCTCGTAGGCGTCGGTCAGGCCGTCGTGGGCCATCGCGTCGAGCATCGCGATCGAGCCGTACTTGAAGCCCTCGCGGGACTTGGGCAGCAGGTGCGGGGCGTTGGTCATGGACTCCTGGCCGCCGGCCACCACGATGTCGAACTCGCCGGCGCGGATCAGCTGGTCGGCCAGCGCGATGGCGTCGAGGCCGGAGAGGCAGACCTTGTTGATGGTCAGCGCCGGGACGTTCATCGGGATGCCGGCCTTGACGGCGGCCTGGCGGGCGGGGATCTGGCCGGCACCGGCCTGCAGCACCTGGCCCATGATCACGTACTGGACCTGCTCGCCGGTGACCCCGGCCCGCTCCAGCGCGGCCTTGATCGCGATGCCGCCGAGCTCGGCGCCGGAGAAGCCCTTGAGCGAGCCGAGCAGGCGGCCCATCGGGGTCCGCGCCCCGGCAACGATCACAGAGGTGGTGTTGGTCATGGGACGGGCCCCTTCGCACGTCGTGGCCAGGTTGAGGATGCGCTCAATGTACTGACCTGCTACCCGCCCGTCACCGGAGCAACGGTGTGATCGAGCGCACTGGCACCATCCAGTCAACACCGTGCCGGAACGGTCCGGGTGAACCGGGCGCGTGTGAGCAGGCTCGCACCCGCGGCACTGGCGCGGTCGGCGGGCATGCGATGCACTGGGTGCCACTTTGCTGCCTACGGCCCCGGAGGCCCGTCGTGCTGACCCGCATCGACCACATCGGCATCGCCTGCCGAGACCTCGACAAGACCGTCGAGTTCTACCGCGCAACCTACGGCTTCGAGGTGTTCCACACCGAGGTCAACGAGGAGCAGGGCGTCCGGGAGGCCATGCTCAAGATCAACGACACCGGGGACGGCGGCGCCTCGTACCTCCAGCTGCTGGAGCCGACCCGCCCGGACTCGGCGGTCGGCAAGTGGATGGAGAAGAACGGCGAGGGCGTGCACCACATCGCCTTCGGCACCGCCGACGTGGACGGCGACTCGGAGGACATCCGCGCCAAGGGCATCCGGGTGCTGTACGAGCAGCCGCGGATCGGCTCGATGGGTTCGCGGATCACCTTCCTGCACCCCAAGGACTGCGGCGGCGTGCTGACCGAGCTGGTCACCGCCGCGGAGCCGGGCGAGCACGGGGAGCACTGACCCCGCGACGGTGGTGCCGCCCGGGCCGGGCGGCACCACCGCGGCGCCCCTGCGGCACCCCGCACGGCTAGCGACCCGTCAGTAACCTCGCCGGAGAGCCGGAAAACCCCCACGCGGCCATTCCCCCGCACTGCCGTCCCACTACAATGCCCAGGTGCGCGCAGGCTCCGGGGGACGGAGACGACGGGCACGGCCGATGACAGGCCCGTCCGCCCTCCGGTGGTCGGCCCGTCGCAAGGGGAGTCCATTACGCGGGCACGGCTGAACAGTCGCAACACGGATCTGTCACCATTCTCCACAAGGCAAGAGTTCGCCCAGGAGTCCACTCGGACGGGGGAACGCGGCACACCCGCGCTCCCGCGCCCAGGATTCCGGCGACCGCGGCGGACGGCCCCGGCTAGACGGGGGTCGTCCAGCGACTGCGGATGCAAGGACCAGCAGGACCGGTGCCCCGGGAATCGGGGGCCCGGGACCGGCCGGGTCGAAGACGCGACCAGGAGATGGATGGGACCGCGGAGTGCGGGGCAACGACCGCTACGAGGTTGACGATCACCTCTCCCAGTTCGAGGCCGAGATGGGTCGGACTCGGAAGGAGCGGGACAAGGCAGTCGAACACGCCGAGGACCTCGCCTACCAGGTGGAGGTGCTCCGGGCGAAGCTGCACGAGTCCCGCCGCATGCTCGCCCAGCCGCGCGCCTTCGACGCCGTTTCCGGCCAGGCCGAGCAGATGCTCCGCACCGCCGAGATGCAGGCCCAGCAGCTGCGCGCCGACGCCGAGCGCCAGCTGCGCGACTCCCAGGCCGCCACCCAGCGGATCATGGCCGAGGCCGCCGAGCGCACCGCCCGGCTGGAGGCCGAGCTGGCCGCCCGCCGCCGCCAGCTGGAGGACGAGCTCGCCGAGCTGCGCCGCTCCGCCGAGCAGCACGTCAACGGCTGGGCCGAGCAGACCCGGGCCGGCACCGAGCAGGAGGCCAACCGCCTGCTCCAGGAGGCCCGCGTCGAGGCCGAGCGGATGATCGCCGCCGCCCGCGCCGAGGCCGTCGCGCTCTCCGACCAGGCCCGCGCCCAGACCGCCGCCGACGTGGACGCCGCCCGCGGCGAGGCCCAGGCCGCCGCCGAGGCCGCCCTGCAGCGCGCCCAGACCGACGCCGAGCGCCTCCTGCGCGCCGCCTCCGAGCAGGCCCAGCAGGCCGGCGCCCAGGCCGCCGCGGACGTCGACGCGGCCCGCGGCGAGGCCCAGCAGCAGCTGGCCGCCGCCCACGCCGCCGCCGAGCAGCAGCTCGCCGCCGCCCGGGCCGAGATCGACCGGCTCAAGGCCGAGGCCGAGGCCGAGCAGACGCGCACCGAGCAGCAGCTCGGCGCCGCGAAGGCCGAGATAGAGCGGCTGCGCGCGGAGGCCATCGCCGAGGCCGAGCGCGCCCGCCGCGAGGCCGCCGAGCTGCGCACCCAGGCCGAGCAGGCCGCCGAGCAGCTGCAGGCCGACGCCGAGGCCGCCGCCGAGCGCAAGGTCGCGGACGGCGAGGCCGCCACCGAGCAGCGTTCCCAGACCGCCCGGGCCGAGATCGCCCGGCTGGTCGCGCAGGCCACCAAGGAGTCCGAGGCCATCCGGCGGGAGGCCGAGGCCGTCCGCGCCGAGGCCGCCACCAAGCAGGCCGAGGCGGACGCCGCCAAGGCCGCCGCGGCCGAGGAGGGCGAACGGCTGCGGGCCACCGCCGAGTCCGTCGCCGCCGAGCTCAAGGCCGAGGCCGAGGCCGCGATCGCCGAGCTGCGCGCCCGGGCCGAGCGGGACGTCGCCGAGCTGCGGGCCACCGCGCAGGCGGAGGCGCAGCGACTGCGCGGCGAGGCCGAGGAGGAGGGCCGGGCGGCCGGCGCCAAGGAGGCCGCCGTCCACCTCGCCACGGCCGCCAAGACCGCCGAGGAGGTGCTCGACCGCGCCAACCGGGACGCCGAGACGGCGCGCGGCGAGGCCGCCGCCGAGGCCGAGCGGATCCGCACCGAGGCCGCCGCCGAGGCGCAGCGGCTGCGCGAGCAGGCCCAGGCCGCCGTCGAGCAGGCCCAGAACGCCGCCCTGGACGACGCCGCCGCGATCCGCGAGCGGATCGAGCAGATGCAGGACGAGGCGGCCCGGCTGCGGGCCGAGGCCGAGGAGCTGCGCGCCCAGGCCGCCGCCGAGGCCGACCGGGTGCGCGGCGAGGCCCGCCGCCAGGCAGTCCTGCAGATCGAGGAGTCGGCGAAGAACGCCGAGGAGCTGCTCACCAAGGCCAAGGCCGACGCGGACGAGCTGCGCGCGGGCGCCGCCGGGGAGATCGAGCGGCTGCGCGAGCAGGCCCAGGAGCAGGCCGCCGAGACCCAGGGACGGGCCGAGCAGACCCTGGCCCGGGCCCGCACCGAAGCCGAGAAGATCACCGCCGCCGCCGAGCAGCAGGGCCAGGACGCCCTCGCCGCAGCCAAGGCGGCGGCCGCCGAGAACCGGGTCGCCGCCGAGCGCGAGACCGTCGAACTCCGGCGCCAGGCAACGGAGTTCGACCAGCGGGTGCGCGCCGAGGCGACCGCCGCCGCGGAGGCACTGACCGCCGAGGCGCAGGCCGAGGCGAACGCCGTCCGGGACGCCGCGGTCGCCGACGCCGAGCGGGTGCGCACCGAGGCCGACACCGAGGCCGCCCGCACCCGGGGCGAGGCCGAGGCCGCCGCGCACGCGCTGCGCGAGGAGAGCCGGCGCGAGCACGAGGCCGCGGCCGCCGGGCTGCAGCGCGAGCGCGAGGAGACCGCCGAACAGCTGGCCGCCGCCCGGGCCGCCCGCGAGCAGGCCGAGCAGGCCGCCGCCGAGCTGCGGGACACGGCCGACCGGCAGGTCGCCGAGCAGCGCGCGGAGGCCGAGGCGTACGCCGCCCGCGTCCGCGCCGAGGCCGACCGGGCCACCGCCGAGCAGCGCGAGAGCGCCGAGCGGGAGACCACGGAGCTGCGCGAGGCCACCGAGCGGCAGGTCGCCGAGCAGCGCGCCCTGGCCCAGCAGGAGACCACCGCCCAGCGCACCGAGGCCGCCGAGTACGCCGACCGGATCCGCACCGAGGCCGAGCAGGCCGCCGAGGAGCTGCGCACCCGCACCGAGCAGTACGTCGCCGAGCAGCACGCCGCCGCCGACGAGTACGCCCTCGGGCAGCGCCAGGACGCCGACCGCTACGCCGCCGAGCAGCGCGAGGCGGCCGACGAGCGGCTGGCGCGGGCCGAGGAGACCGCCGAGCGGCGCGTGGCCGACGCCGAGCAGGCCGCCCGGGCCGTCCGCGAGGAGGCCGCCGCCGAGCTGGCGCTCGCGAACGAGCAGGCCGAGACCGTCCGCGCCGAGGCCGGCCGCACGCTGTCCGAGGCCCGCGCGGCCGCGGAGGGCATCCGCGCCGAGGCGGCCGAGGAGCTGGAGCAGGCCCGCGCCGAGGGCCGGGAGCTGGTCGCCGCCGCCCGGGCCGAGGGGGCGGGGCTGGTCTCCGACGCCGAGGACGAGGCCGCCGAGGTCCGCCAGTCGGTGGCCGGCCTGCACGAGGCCGCCGCCGAGCAGATCGCCGCGCTGAAGGCCGCCGCCGAACGCGAGGTCGCCGAGGTCCGCGCCCTGGCCGACCAGGAGACGGCCGAGCAGCGCGAGGCCGCGGATCGTCACGTCGCCGAGCTGCGCGCCGCCGCCGAGCAGTACGTCGCCGAGCAGCACGCCGCCGCCGACGAGTACGCCCTCGGCCGGCACCAGGACGCCGACCGCTACGCCGCCGAGCTCCGCGAGCTGGCCGACCGCGAGACGGCCGAGCTGCGCGCCCGCACCGAGGCCGAGACCACCGCCCTGCGCGAGCGCACCGAGTTGGAGCTGGCCGCCGAGCGCGAGGCCACCGAGGCCGAGCTGGGCCGGCAGCGCGCCGAGGCGCAGGCCTACGACGAGCAGCTGCGCCACGACGCCGACGCCGAGCTGCGGGCCGCCGAGGAGGCCGGCGAGCAGCTGCGCGCCGAGGCCGAGGCGCAGGCCGCCCGTACCCTCGCCGACGCCGAGGCGCTGGCGGCCCGGACGGTCGCCGAGGCCGAGGAGCTGGCCGCCGGGCTGCGCGCCGAGGCCGAGGAGTACGCGCTCGCCACCCGCGGCCTGGCCGACGACTACGACGCCGCCACCCGCGCCCGCGCCGACGTCTACGACGCGGAGACCCGGGAGGCCGCCGAGCAGTTCGACAAGGCCACCCGCGACCGGGCCACCTCGGTGCTGGAGAAGGCCTTCGCGGACGCCGAGGCGCTCGGCGAGGACGCCCAGACCACTGCGCTGGCCACCACCGCCGCCGCCGAGGAGCAGGCGGACGCGATGGTCGCGGCCGCCCGCAAGGAGGCCGACCGGCTGGTCGCCGCCGGCGAGGCGGCCGGCCAGGCCGAGGTGGAGAAGGGCCGTTCCGACGCGGACGCCCTGCTCGCCGAGGCCCGCCGGGACGCGACCGCGATCCGCGAGCGCGCCGAGGAGCTGCGCGAGCGGACCGACGCCGAGGTGGAGGCGCTGCACGAGCGCGCCCGCAAGGAGAACGCGGCCGCCATGAAGTCGGCCGGCGAGCGGGTGGACGCGCTGGTGACGGCCGCCCAGGAACAGCTGACGGAGGCCGAGGAGCAGGCGGTGGCCACCGTCGCCGAGGCCGAGGACCGCGCCGCCGCCCTGGTCGCGGCCGCCGAGGACCGCGCGGCCGAGCTCACCTCGGAGGCTTCGGCGGAGGCCAGCAAGGTCCGGCTCTCGGCCGTGCGCAAGGCCGAGGGGCTGCTCAAGGAGGCGGAGACCAAGCTCGCCACCTCCACCGACCGCGCCGAGGCGCTGATCGAGAAGGCGGAGGCGAAGCTGTCCGCCGCCGAGGCGGAGTCCGAGGAGCGGCTGGACAAGGCCGCCGCCGAGGCGGAGAAGCGGCTGCGGGACGCCGACCGCACCGCGGACGAGCAGGTCGAGCTGGCGAAGGCGGAGGCCGAGCGGCTGATCGCCGAGGCGAAGGCCGAGGCGAAGCGGGTCACCGACGAGGGCCGGCGTGAGCTGGACGAACTGGTGCGCCGCCGCAAGGACATCAACACCGAGATCTCCAGGGTGCAGGACGTGCTGTCCGCCCTGGAGGCCTTCGAGGCGCCGGCGCCGGTCGCGCAGACCAACGGGGGAAGCAACAGCAAGAAGGACGGGGGTGCCAAGGCCGGTGCCGGAGTTGGCTCCCCCCGGTCGGGCGGCAATCGTTCCAAGAACGCACCACCCGATTGAGCGGACATTGGCGGTCATTGTCCGTGAGAGAACGGCATATCGCCGTCGACACTCCGGTACCGTGTCAGGATTCCCTCAACCACCTCAGCGGTTTGACGACAGGAAGCCCAGAGTCCCATGAGCGACAGTCACTCCCCTCACGGCTTCGACCTGGTGCGCCGCGGGTACGAGCGCGCCCAGGTCGACGAGCGGATCACCAAGCTGGTGGCCGACCGTGACAGTGCCTTGACCCGGATCTCCGCGCTGGAGAAGCGCATCGAGGAGCTCCACCTGGAGACCCAGACCGCCCAGGCGGCGGTCGCGGACCAGGAGCCGTCCTACGCCGGCCTCGGCGCCCGGGTCGAGAAGATCCTGCGGCTCGCCGAGGAGGAGGCCAAGGACCTGCGCGACGAGGCGCACCGCGCCGCCGAGCAGCACCGCGAGCTGGCCGAGGCCGCCGCGCAGCAGGTCCGCACCGAGGCCGAGAACTACGCCAAGGACCGCAAGGCCAAGGCAGAGGACGAGGGCCTGCGGATCGTCGACAAGGCGAAGAGCGACTCCGCCCAGCTGCGCGCCGAGGCCAACAAGGACGCCCAGAACAAGCGCGAGGAGGCGGACGCCCTCTTCGAGGAGACCCGCACCAAGGCCGCCCAGGCCGCGCTGGAGTTCGAGACGAACCTGGCCAAGCGCCGCGAGCAGTCCGAGCGCGACCTGGCCGCCCGTCAGGCCAAGGCCGAGAAGCGCCTCGCCGAGATCGAGCACCGGGCGGAGCAGCTGCGTCTGGAGGCCGAGAAGCTGCGCACGGACGCCGAGCGCCGCGCCCGCCAGACCGTCGAGACGGCCCAGCGCCAGTCCGAGGACATCGTGGCGGACGCCAACGCCAAGGCGGACCGCATCCGCAGCGAATCCGAGCGCGAGCTGGCGGCGCTGACGAACCGTCGCGACAGCATCAACGCCCAGCTGACCAACGTCCGCGAGATGCTGGCGACGCTGACCGGCGCGGCCGTGGCCGCCGCCGGGGTGCCGAGCGACGACACCATGGGCGTGCCCGCCCAACAGTCGCGCTGACGCCGCCGCGCTGACCCGTCAGCGCCGACGTCCCGCCACTGGCGCCGTGGCGCCGGCCCCCTGTACCGACGCCGACGCGAAGCAGGCCCTCACCCGTTCGGGTGGGGGCCTGTTGCGCGCACAGCACTCACTATCTCGGGTAGGCCCCGTCCGGCCGCTGGTAGCCGCTGCTGAGCTGGTTCCCCTCGTCGTCCGAGACCGTGCCGAACCAGGAGGTGCACCAGACCGACACCGAGTCGGGCCAGTACTGCACCTCGAACGGGTGGCCGGGCCCGTAGTCTCCGTACGAGGTGACGATGAAGGTCTCCCCCGGGCGCATCCAGTAGTCCTCGCCGAGCGGTTCCAGGGTCAGCTCCAGCAGCCCTTCGCCACGGTTGGTCACCGGCATCCGGCCGGTCACTTCCAGGGCCGAGTAGTCCCAGCCGGCCGCGTCCTCGCTCATCCGGCGGCCACCCGGGCCAGGAGCCGGCGCACGGCGGCGTCGAAGGCCTCGGGGGCCTCCAGGGCGCTCAGGTGGCCCACGCCGGGGATGACGGTCAGTTCGGCGTCCGGCCGGGCCCGGAGGATCAGCTCGGCCTCGTCCGGTGCCACCAGGGAGTCCTGGGCGCCCGTCACGACGGCGACCGGCACCCGCAGGCCCGCCAGCACGTCCAGGGAGTCCGGGCGGGCCGCCATGGCCCGCTGGGCCCAGGCGACGGCGGCCGGCGGGGCGGCGGCGACCATCGCCTCCACCCGGGCGACCAGGTGCTGCGAGTCCGGCCCCAGCTGCCCGGCCGCGACCCGCTCGTCCAGCAGCAGTCCGACGCTGTCGCGGGCGGTGACGGCGGCGGCCGTCCGCTCCCGGTTGGCCCGGACGGCGTCGGCGTCGGCGGTGGCCCGGGTGTTGGCCAGCAGCAGGCCGGCGAGCCGGTCCGGGTGGCGGCGGGCGAGGGCCAGCGCCACGTAGCCGCCCATGGAGAGCCCGCCGACCACCGCGCGTTCGATCCCGGCCGCGTCCAGCATCAGCGCCACGTCGTCGGCGACCAGGTCCAGCGAGGGCTCGTCGGCCCCCAGCTCGGTGCCGCCGAACCCGCGCTGGTCGGGGGCGAGCACCCGGGCCTCGTCCCCGGTCAGGCCGGGCAGCGCGTCCAACTGGGCGGACCACATCGCGGCGTTCAACGGAAAGGCGTGCAGGAGCACGAGGGGTGTTCCGGTACCGCTCTCGCGGACGGACACTGCGGAGGGGAGCTCGGTCATGGCCCCCAACCTATTCCGGCACGCCCGCCGGGCCCACTCAGCGGGCCCTGATATCCGCTTTGTCCTAGCCTGACAAAGAGCGTAGGGAGCCCGAATGATCGAGTTGCACGACCTGACAAAACGTTACGGCAAGACACTCGCGGTGGACCGGCTCAGCTTCCGGGTCCCCCAGGGCGTGGTGACCGGCTTCCTCGGCCCGAACGGCGCCGGCAAGTCCACCACCATGCGCATGATCCTCGACCTCGACCGCCCGACCAGCGGCCGGGTCACCATCGACGGCAAGCGCTACGGGCAGCTCAGCGAGCCGCTCAAGTACATCGGCGCCCTGCTGGAGGCCAAGGCCGTCCACCCCGGCCGCACCGCCCGCGACCACCTGCGCTGGCTCGCCCAGAGCAACCGCATCCCCGAGCGCCGGGTCGACGAGGTGCTCTCCCTGGTCGGTCTCACCCCGGTCGCCCGCAAGCGCGCCCGCGGCTTCTCGCTCGGCATGGGCCAGCGCCTCGGCATCGCCTCCGCCCTGCTCGGCGACCCGGAGATCGTCATGTTCGACGAGCCGGTCAACGGCCTCGACCCGGAGGGCATCCTCTGGATCCGCAACCTGATGAAGCGCCTGGCCGGCGAGGGCCGCACCGTCTTCGTCTCCTCCCACCTGATGAGCGAGATGGCCGTCACCGCCGACCACCTGGTGGTCATCGGCAAGGGCCGGCTGCTCGCCGACCTGCCGATGCCGGAGTTCATCCGGCGCAACTCCCGCTCCGCCGTCCGCCTGCGCACCCCGCAGCCCGAGCGGCTGCTCGACCTGCTGGCCGGCGCCGGCCTGCGGCACGAACCCGGCCCGGACGGCTCCTACGAGGTCGTCGACGGCGACCTCGCGGCGCTCGGCGAACTGGCCGCCGCCAACGGCCTGGTGCTGCACGAACTCAGCCCGCAGCAGGCCTCGTTGGAGGAGGCGTTCATGCAGATGACGGCCGACTCGGTGGAGTACCACGCGGGCGACGGCCCGGGCCGCGACGCGGCCGGAGCGCCCGGCGTCTGGGGCGCGGGCTGGAAGGCGGACGGCGCCCGGCCGGCCGCGGCCGTGCAGCAGGAGGAGAACTGAGATGACGTCCTTCCCGGCGATCCTGCGCTCCGAGTGGACGAAGATCCGCAGCGTCCGCTCGACGGTCTGGACCCTCGCCCTGGCCTTCGTGGTCACCGTGGGCATCGGCGCGCTGCTGTCCCTGCTCACCAACAACAACTTCACCGAGTTCCGCAGACACGACGCCGACACCCCGTTCGACGCGACCGGCACCGCCTTCTCCGGCATCATGCTCGGCGAACTGGCCATCATCGTCTTCGGCGTGCTGGCGATCGGCAACGAGTACAGCAGCGGGATGATCCGGGTCACCCTGGCCGCCGTCCCGCAGCGCGCCACCCTGCTCGCCGGCAAGGCCGTCGTGCTCGGCGCCCTGGCCCTGCTGGTCTCGCTGGTGACGGCCTTCGTCACCTTCTTCCTCGGCCAGGCCCTGCTCGGCTCGCACTCCACCACCCTGGGCGAGCCGAACGTGCTGCGCGCGGTGCTCGGCGCCGCGCTCTACCTGACCATGCTCTGCCTGTTCGCGGCCGGCGTGACCACCATGCTGCACAACCAGACGCTGGCGCTCGGCGTGCTGGTGCCGTTCTTCTTCCTGCTCTCGCCGATCCTCTCGGCGGTGCCGAAGGTCAAGACCCTCGCCCACTACTTCCCCGACTACGCGGGCTCGCGGATGCTGCTGGTGTACGAGCAGCACGGCCAGCCGTACGGGCCGTGGGCCGGGTTCAGCATCTGCCTGGCCTGGACGGCGGCGGCGCTGCTCGGCGGCGCGCTGGTGCTCAAGAACCGCGACGCGTAGCGGCCCGCAGGCCCGTCAGTACCGCGGAGCGCCGCGGCCCCGGAGGATGTTGGAGGCCCGGCGCTCCCGCGCTCCCCAGCAGGCCCGGTGCCAGTGCCGCCGGTCGTCGACCCCGCCGCCGTGCATCGGCCAGGCCACCAGGTGGCCCACCCCGGGCGGGATCTCCTGGTCGCAGCCCGGGCAGCGGTAGTGCCGCCCCGACGTCCCGGCGACCGTCTGGACCACCCAGTCGTCACCCTGGTAGCTCTCGGTACGGCGCAGCGATCCGCCGAGCGGGGCGGTCGGCTCGGCGCTCTCGCGGGGGGCGGCGCTCCTGTTCCGGTTGTGGCGCGGCGACACGGCGGACTGCCTCTCTTCCGGTGGCTCGGGTGCGCTCCAGCCTAGCCCTGCGGGCCGCCCACCCGATCTGAATGCCTCTATCACGAGTGCGCCCGACACTTCGCGGTTTTTACCGAGATCCACCCGGAGACCACCGAAATTCGGGGCTTCGCGTGCCATTGGCACATGACATCGGATACCCACGAAGGGACGAGGCGGGGCCCGCACCCTGCGCGCACCCGAGGAGGCCCAAGGATGACCAAGACCAGCGCCCGCGCCGAGACCCGCCGGCCCGTCGGAGTACGGCCACCGGCTCCCGGCCCGGCGCTGACCACCGTCGCGCCGGTGACGGCCGTCGCGGGCGAGCCGCTGCCCGCCGCCCAGCGGGGCGGCACGGCGGCGCCGGACACCGCCCCGGTGCGGGTCGGCGCGTTCCTGCTGTCCGCGCAGTTCCCCGGGCAGGGCCACGCCGAGGTGCTGGACCGCACCGTCCGGGCCGCCGTCGAGGCCGAGCGGGCGGGTCTGGACAGCGTCTGGCTGGCCGAACACCACTTCGTCCCGTACGGGGTCTGTCCGAACGCCGCGACGCTGGCCGCGCTGCTGCTCGGCCGGACCCGCCGGATCGGCGTCGGCACGGCGGTCAGCGTGCTCTCCACCGCCCACCCGGTGGCGCTCGGCGAGCAGGCCGCGCTGCTGCACCTCACCTCCGGCGGGCGGTTCACCCTCGGGGTCGGGCGCGGCGGGCCGTGGATCGACCTGGACGTCTTCGGCAGCGGCGTGGACGCCTTCGAGCAGGGCTTCCCGGAGCGGCTGGACCTGCTGCTGCGCTGGCTGCGCGGCTCCCGGGTGGGCGCGGACGGGCCGCAGTTCAGCTTCCCCGAGGTGGCGGTCGTCCCCCGGGCCACCGAGCCGCTGCGTCGGCCCGGCCTGGGCAGCTGGCTGGGCCTGGACGAGTCCGCGCCGGTGCGCTTCCCGCGCCAGCGCCAGGACGCCGCGCCACTGCGCGGCGAACCGACCCGCGGTGAGCCCGTGCGCACCGACCCGCTGCCCGAGGACCGGCTGCGCGATGACCTGACGGCGGCAGGTCGGCCGGTGGCCGGCCCGCCGGTGGTGGTCGCCTGCACCTCGCCGGGCGGGGTCGGGCTGGCCGCCGAGCGCGGGCTGCCGATGCTGCTCGGCATGCACTCCGGCGACGAGGACAAGCTGCGGATGCTGGAGCTGTACCGCACCGCCTGGCTGGCGGCCGGCCGCTCCGAGGAGCAGCTGCGCCGGGTGAGCCGGCAGCACGTGGCGGCCGGGGTGGCGCAGGTCGACGACCGTGCCTCGGCGGCCAGGGCGACGCTGCTGAACGCGATGCCCGGCTGGTTCGAGTACGGGCTCGGCGCGCACCGCACGGTGGACGGCCGCGAGCGCAAGATGCGCGACCCCCGCCAGTACACCGAACTCCTCTGCGACCTGCACGCGGTGGGCACTCCCCGGCAGTGCGCCGACCGGCTGCTGGCCACCGCCGAGCGCACCGGCATCCGGCGGTTCGCACTCCTCGCGGAGGGCAGCGGCGACCGCGCGGCGACCCTGCACAACATCGCCCGGCTGGGCTCCGAGGTGCTCCCCCAACTGAGCTGAAAAGGAAGCGGGTTGACCGAACGACCGGGCCGTCGCCACCCTCCCGCGACCGGGGGGGCGGCGACGGCGCCGCGCGTCAGCAGTCCCGCAGCTCCTCGGACTGGTTGAGCAGCTGCTCCCGGACCGACGTGAAGCGGTCGTACCGCGCCTCGTTGGCCTCGGAGGGCAGGAACACCGCCACCCGGTGACAGTTCTGGAACGCCAGCCGGACCCCGAAGTGGCGCTGCAGGGCGCCCCGGATGGCGTCGCTGGCGAGGGCGCGCAGCAGCTGGCCGCGGGCCTGCTCGCTGGGCGGCGGCACCTGGTTGTCGGCGAAGTCGGTGCCGTCGACCTTCGCCTGGGCGACCAGCGAACTGATCAGGTCCCACGCGTACGGCAGCGAAACGCGGACGCAGTCGACGAATTCCCGCTCGTCGACCTCGCCCCGCTCGGCCTTCTCCAGCAGGGCCGGTGAGACGTCGAGCGACATGGATTCTCCTCTCGCGGTCCACCCGCGCGGCGCCCGGGTGGTCATGCGTAGTCCAAGCTCACAGTGAGGGTGGTGGCGGAAGCCGCGAGGGGCGTCCGGCACCCGTGGAACGGGGTTCCGGCACCTTTGCGACACCGCGGAGTGGCGCCACGGGACGTAACGACCCGGACACCGAACGCGCTCAGAACAGCGTGGCAGCCAGCAGCCGAACAGGCTGGTGATTCTTGCGGATTGCTTCTGAAATATGCAGCAGCACACCAGATTGGCCGGATCCTGTCGGATCGTTCATCTGAAGTCTCCGTCCCCGTTGACGCCGGTCCCGCGAGCGTGCCGTCACACACGGTAGAGACCCCGTGTGGCGGGCGCCAGACCGCGACGGGCGGATGCGGGACCCGCCGAAACTCCATGTTCGCGGCGTTCGCGCTTTCTTCACCCGGTCGTCCCGGAATCGCATCAACTGGCCCCGGTGGGCTAGCGTGGTCGACCGTGCGTCTCGTAATTGCCCGCTGCTCAGTCGACTATGCCGGTCGGCTCTCCGCCCACCTGCCCTCCGCCACCAGGCTCATCCTGGTCAAGGCCGACGGCAGCGTCAGCATCCACGCCGACGACCGCGCCTACAAGCCGCTCAACTGGATGTCCCCGCCGTGCGCCCTCAAGGAGGCCGACGGGGTCTGGACGGTGGAGAACAAGGCCGGCGAGAAGCTCATCATCACGCTGGAGGAGGTGCTGCACGACTCGTCCCACGAGCTCGGGGTCGACCCGGGCCTGATCAAGGACGGCGTCGAAGCCCACCTGCAGGAGCTGCTCGCGGACCGGATGGAGGTGCTCGGCTCCGGCTGGTCGCTGATCCGCCGCGAGTACCCGACCGCGATCGGCCCGGTCGACATCCTGTGCCGCGACGCGGACGGCGCCACGGTGGCCGTCGAGATCAAGCGCCGCGGCGAGATCGACGGCGTCGAGCAGCTCACCCGCTACCTCGAACTCCTCAACCGGGACCCGCTGCTGGCCCCGGTCAAGGGCGTCTTCGCTGCGCAGGAGATCAAGCCCCAGGCCCGCGTACTGGCCACCGACCGGGGCATCGGCTGCGTCGTGCTGGACTACGACGAGCTGCGCGGCATCGACGACGACAAGCTCAAGCTGTTCTGAGCCGCACCTAGGCCGTCTTGGTCGGGCTCGGCGTCGCGGACGACGGCGGGGCGGTCGGGGTCGGGGTCGGCGTCGGCTGCGACGAGGGCGAGTTGGTCACCACCGGCGGCACGGACGGCTGCGTCGGCTGGGGCTGCTGCGGCGCCGGCGGCTGGACCGGCGGCTGCGCGGGCTCCTGGACGGGCGGCTGCGCCGGGTCCGACTCCTGCGCCCCCGGCGAGCGGCTGGGCTTCTTCGACGACGACACCGACGCCGACGCACTCGGCGAGCGCGAGGCGCTGCCGCTCTCGGACGGCGTCGGACTGCTTCCGGCCCCCGCCGGGGCGCTCGACGCGCCGGCGGCAGGGGCGCCGGGGCTGGTGCTGGTGTGCGGCACCGGCGGCAGCCCGTCCTGACTGTCCCCGACGTCGTCCAGCCGCCCGTGCGGCTCGTTCCCCCTCGGCTCGTCCGGGCCGAGGCTCATCGCCGCCGCCGTCCCGAGCACCCCGAAGGTGAGCACGGCCGCGGTGGCGAGGACGATCCGCCGCCGCCGGCTGGAGCGCAGCCGGCGCGGCACCCGGGCCGCGATCTTGCGGATCACCGGCCCGCGCGCGGCCGCCACCGTGGTCGGCCCGGCCGGCAGCTGCCGGCCCTCGGCGCGCAGCAGCTCGATCATCCGGCGCGCGGCCGCGACCCCGCGCTGCTCCCCGGCGGCGGTGCGCAGGGTGAGTGCGGTCTCCAGTTCGGCGACGGCCCGGGACGGCTGCTGGACGCAGATCGCGTGCACGGCGGACTCGTGGTGGAACCACGCCTGCTCGGCGGGCGTGCCGACCCGCCGGGCCGCCTCCAGGCCGAGCTGCAGCACCCGCTCCCAGGCGCCCCAGCGCAGCGCGAGCGCCAGCGCGGGGGCGGCCGCCCGGGCGAGCCGGACCACCGCCTCGTGCCGTCCGGCGGCCCGGTCGGCGAGCAGCACGCCGATCACCACCTCGGCCTCGGCGGCAACCTGCTCCAGCGACACCGAGCCGTGCCCGACCCACCAGGCGAAGTGCTGGGCGGCGCCGTCCGCGCAGCCGCGCGCGGGCCAGTGCGGGACGAGCAGGTCGAGCGCGCCGGCGGTCAGCCGGTGGTGCCCGCCGATGGACACCGCCAGCCCGGCGTCGGCGAGTTCGGCGAGGGCGGCCTCGCCGTGGCCGACGTCGATCAGCGCCGGCAGGTGCGGCGCGGTGGGGCACTCGCCGCCGAGCGCGACGGCGAGGCGCAGGACGGCCTGCGCGGGCTCGCTCAGCCCCTCGGCGAGCCGGACGGCGGGCGAGGCGGTCTCGGCGACCGAGGGCAGCGGGACGGTGCGGCGCAGCGCGCTCTCGCGGACCGCCGGGTCGGGGTGGTGGACGGGCTCCTCGACGGTCCCGAAGACGTCCTTGCGGTCCTCCTCGGCGGCGACCAGTGCGTCCACCGCGACGTCCCGCTGGCGCAGCAGCGCGGCGGCCTGGACGAAGCGCAGCGGCAGGCCCTCGGACTCGAACCAGAGGTCGACCGCCCAGGCCTTCTCGGCGACGTCCAGGGGCCGCCCGGCCAGGCGCGCGGTGAGGGCGAGGCAGGCGGCGCGGGAGAGTCCGGCGACGGGGTGGTCCTGGAGCCGGGAGTCGGCGGGCAGGGCCGGGCTGCCGGGGGAGACCGACAGCAGGAAGGCGCAGCCGGGGGCGGCGGCCAGCAGCTCCTCCAGCTCGTCGCCGGAGGGTTCGGCGCCGTCGATGACGACGACGGCGGCGACCTCGGCGAGGTGCCCGGCGAGCTGGCCGGGGTCGGGCCGGTAGCCGGGGGCGTGGTGGGTGGCGGCGAAGAGGTCCTGGAGCAGGTCGGCGCCGGTGCGGCGGTGGCCGCAGAGCTGGACGACGCCGCCGGGGGCGAGGTCGGCCGAGGCCTCGGCGACGGCCGACAGCAGCGCGCTGCGGCCCGAGCCCGCCTGGCCGACCAGGCGTATCGAGCGGCCCTCGGCGAGCAGGCCGAGCAGTTCGGCGATGTCGGCCTCGCGGTCGAGCAGCGGCAGGTCGGCGGGCCCGGCGCCCATGGCGAGCGGGCCGACCGCGCGGCCGGGGCCGCCGAGCGGGCCGCGGGCGGGTTCGCTGCGCTCGATCCGGCGGGGGCGGGGGCGCCACTCCTCGGGGCAGGGCCTGGCCTCGGAGCCGTCCGGGGCGCCGACGCCGACGAGCAGGCCGCCGGAGACCAGTTCGCCGCCGCGGGTGCGGGCGGCGGCTTCCTGCCGGAGTTCGCCGGATGGCTGTGCCACGTTCTGCTCCGCATCGTGCTCGGCCGCCGGCACCGCGCGCCGGCCGGCTGACGTCCCGTTCGCGGCCGCGCGGGGGCTGGGGGCAGCGGGCGGCGGCCGTCATTCTGACGGGCAGACTCTCGCACATCCGGTCACCGCCGCGCAGGGCGGTCCCGGAGACGGGGGGAATCCGGGGGAATCAGACGACGTGCGCCTCGGCGATGCCGCCGTCCACCGCCAGGATGCGGTGCAGCTTGGTGGCCACCAGCAGCCGCTGGAGCTGGGCCGGGACGGAGCGCAGCACCAGTCGGCGGCCGATCCGGCCGGCCCGCCGGTGGGTGCCCATGATCACGCCGAGGCCGGTGGCGTCCCAGAACTCCAGCCGGGCGAGGTCGAGCACGAGGTCGCCGAGGCCGCCGTCGACGGCCTGGTGCAGGCGGGCCCGCGCGTCGGCGGCGGTGCGCACGTCGAGGCGGCCTTCGATGGCCAGCGCCCGGTGGTCGCCGGTGATGCGCATGCTCTCCTCCTTCGCCTGGTCGCTCTGCTGGTCGCTCTGGTGGCCGGGGCGGGGTGTTGCGATCGGGTGGGCCGCCGTGGTGCGGCTCCTCGGCCGGAAGACGGCGAGAAGACGGCGAGGCGTCGGGTTCCCTCATCTGACGGTGAACCGGCACCCCAGGTTGCTGGTTTCGGCCGAATCTGAAGCAACTTCACTCGTCCGAGGGAATATACGCAGTCAGTCTCCACACCTACGCTCGATTCCCGCCCAAATCACCCGTCTGCGGCACGCAGCGTGAGGAAGCTCACCCGACCCGGCACAGCGGGCCGTACGATGCTCCGATCGCACGGCCCGCCGGGTCATCGGGTCTCGGGGCTCACTTGGCCTCGTACGGGTAGAAGCCCTGGCCGCTCTTGCGGCCGAGGTCGCCGGCGGTGACCATGCGGGCCATGATCTCCGGGGCGGCGAACTTCTCGTCCTGGGTCTCGTCGTAGATGTTCCGGGCGGCGTGCAGCAGGATGTCCACGCCGGTCAGGTCGGCGGTCTGCAGCGGGCCCATCGCGTGGCCGAAGCCGAGCCGGCAGGCGGTGTCGATGTCCTCGGCGGTGGCCACGCCCGACTCGTACAGCTTGGCGGCCTCGACGACCAGCGCGGTGATCAGGCGGGTGGTGACGAAGCCGGCGACGTCGCGGTTGACCACCACGACCTCCTTGCCGACGCCCTCGGCGTAGGCGCGGGCGGCGGCCAGCGTCTCGTCGCTGGTCTTATAGCCGCGGACGAGCTCGACCAGCTTCATCATCGGGACGGGCGAGAAGAAGTGCACGCCCACGACCGACTCCGGGCGCCGGGTGACGGCCGCGATCCGGGTGATCGGGATGGCGGAGGTGTTGGTGGCCAGCACGGCGCCGTCCTTGGCGAGCTTGTCCAGCTCGCGGAAGACGCCCTCCTTGACCTCCAGCTTCTCGAACACGGCCTCGACCACGATGTCGGCCTCGGCGACGGCGCCCAGGTCGGTGGTGGTGGTGATCCGGCCCAGCGCGGCCTCGGCGTCCTCGGCGCTCAGCTTGCCCTTGGCGACGAACTTCTCGTACGAGGCGCGGATGCCGGCGAGGCCGCGCTGCAGCGCCTCCTCGGTGACGTCCCGCAGCACCACCGGGTGGCCGGCCTGCGCGGACACCTGGGCGATGCCGGCGCCCATCAGGCCGGCACCGATCACGGCGATCTGCTTGCTGGACGCATTGCTCATGGCTGGGTCTCCCGATGCCGTCGCCGCCCCGAGGGCGGGCCCTGAAGGCGGCTCAGGGCAGGGGTCACCGCCGCGGAGCCGCGTCGCTCAGCGGGGACTCTAACGCCCAAATCCCCCGCGCATAAGCAATCGAGAGTGTGATCTGCAACCGAACCGGTCGCCCGACCGGGAAGACGATCAGATGGTCAGCCCGAGGTCCTGGGCCAGGATCGCCGCCTGCACCCGGCTGCGCAGCCGCAGTTTCGCCAGGATCCGGCTGACGTGCGTCTTCGTGGTGGCCTCCGCCATCTCCAGCCGGGCGGCGATCTCCCCGTTGGACATCCCCGCGCCGACGCAGGCCAGCACCTCGCGCTCGCGGGCGGTCAGCGCGGCCACCGCCTCCCGCGCCGCCGGGCCGACCGGCCGGTCCGGGCGGGCGAAGGTGCCGATCAGCCGCCTGGTCACCGAGGGCGCCAGCATGCCGTCCCCGCGGGCCACCGTCCGGATGCCCTCGACCAGGGTGTCCGCCTCCAGGTCCTTGAGCAGGAAGCCGGCCGCACCGGCCCGCAGCGCGCCGTAGACGTACTCGTCCAGGTCGAAGGTGGTCAGCACCAGCACCTGGGCGGCCCCGGCGGCGACCACCTCCCTGGTCGCCGAGACGCCGTCCAGCCGGGGCATCTGCACGTCCATCAGCACCACGTCCGGCCGCAGCTCCAGCGCCAGCCGGACGGCCGCCTCGCCGTCCGCGGCCTGCCCGACCACCTCGACGTCCGGTTCGGCCCGCAGGATCATCACCAGCGCCGCCCGCACCGCCGCCTGGTCCTCGGCGACCAGCACTCGGATCGTCATGCCCCTGCCTCGCTCCCCCGCCCGCACGGCAGCACCGCGCGCACGCTCCAGTACCCGTCCCGCGGCCCGGCCTCGAAGCTGCCGCCGAGCAGCCCGGCCCGCTCCGACATGCCCACCAACCCGGCCCGGGCGCCCGGCAGTTCACGCCCGGCCCCGCCCCGGTACGGGCTGTCGACGGCGATCCGCAGCCGCTCCGGCTCGAACTCCAGCCGCAGCCGGACCAGCCCGGGCCCGGCGTGCTTGAGCGCGTTGGTCAGCGACTCCTGCACGATCCGGTACGCGGCCAGCCCGACCGGCACCGGGACGTCCCGGTGCTCGCCGTGCTCGGTCAGCTCGAACTCCAGCCCCACGTCCTGCCCGGCCGCCCGGGCCTTGGCCAGCAGGGCGTCCACCGCGGCCAGGTCGGGGGCCGCGTACGACGCGTCGGCCTCTCCCCCGCCGCTGTCACGCAGCAGCCCGATCATCCGGCGCATTTCGGCCAATCCCTGGACGCTGTTCTCCCGGATCACCGCCAGCACCTCCACCAGCGGATCGTCCGCGGGCAGCTGCCGGCGCCGGGCGACGGACTGCGCGCCGGTGGCGTGGATCGCGATCGCCGACAGGTGGTTGGCCACCACGTCGTGCAACTCCCGTGCCATCCTGGCCCGTTCGGCGACGACCGCCTCGCGCCGGTCCATCTCCGAGAGCAGCGCGGTCTGTTCCGCCCGCAGCCGCTCGCTCTCCGCCTCCTGCCGGTGCTTGCGCACCAGCTCGCCGGTCCACACCGGCGCCAGGAACACCAAGGAGGCGACCACCACGATCAGCAGCCCCGCCGCGGTGCCGCTCTTCCACCACGCCAGCGCGGAGAGCACCAGGACCGTCGAGCCGCCGGTCAGGTGCAGCACCCGGGACATCCGGTGGCTGCCGTAGAGCACCGCCGCGTACAGCAGATCGGTGTACATGATCGTCGTCGCCAGCAGGCTGCCGGCGAACACCCCGGCCGCGAAGGCCAGCCCGCCCAGCGACACCGTGAGCACCGGCCGGGTGCGCCGGACCAGCTCCAGCCCCGCCATGACGAGCAGCGGCGCCACCACCGCCCACAGCGGCACCTCGTCGGCCCGGTCGTACACCCGGAAGACGATCAGTACGGCGCCGCCGAGCACCCCGCACAGGGCGATCAGCCGGTCCATGCGGCGCGGTGGGACGGATGGTACGAGCACACCCCCATCTCACCATCCCGGACGCGCCACCCGGCTCCCGTCCACGGAGGAGGCCGCTACATCGAAAGGTGCAGCCCCGGACGGCACCGCGCGACGACGAAACCCGCCCGCCCGCGGAGGAGCCTGGAAGCACCGCCGAAACGCCCGGGAGCAGAACGTGATCGTCACCCTCATCGTCGCGGCCGAGATCTCCTGGTGGATCGTGCTCGGCCTCGCCCTCTCCACCCGCTACCTGCTGCGGTGGCGCCGCACCAGCACCGCCCTGCTGATCGGCCTGCCGGCGGTGGACCTCGCCCTGTACGCCCTCACCGTGCTCAACCTGCGGGGCGGCACCCAGGCGAGCTGGATGCACGCCCTCGCCGCGAGCTACGCGGGCTTCTCGGTCGGCTACGGCCCCTCGCTGGTCGCCTGGGCCGACCGGCACTTCCTGCACCGCTTCGCCGGCGGCCCCAAGCCGCTGCCCGCGCCGAAGTACGGGCCGGAGCGGACGGCGCACGAGTGGCAGATCGCCAAGCGGACGGTCGTCTCGGCGGTGATCACGCTGGGCCTGATCAGCCTGCTGGTGCCGCTCTCGGCCGGCGCCGCCCACGTCGGCACCTTCGCCCAGTGGTACTGGAAGCTGGGCATCGCGGCCGTCGTCAACGTGGTCGTGGCCGGCTGCTACTCGCTGTGGCCGAAGGAGCCGCCGGCCGGAGTCCGGGTCGAGGACGGCCGCGTGGTCGAGGACGGCCGCGTCGCCGAGAAGGTCGAGTCCGGTTCCTAGCGGTTCTCCCCCGGCACCCACAGCACGTCCCCGCGCTCCTTGTTGGCCACCCGGGCCAGGATGAACAGCAGGTCGGACAGCCGGTTGAGGTACTTCGCGGTCAGCGGGTTGACGGTGTCCCCGTGCTCGGCGATCGCCGCCCAGGTGGAGCGCTCGGCCCGCCGCACCACCGTGCAGGCCAGGTGCAGGTGGGCCGCGCCGGGCGTGCCGCCGGGCAGGATGAAGCTGCGCAGCTTCTCGACCTGCTCCAGGTAGTGGTCGCAGTCCCCCTCCAGCCGGTCGATGTAGGACTGCAGCACCCGCAGCGGCGGGTACTTCGGGTCCTCGACCACGGGGGTCGACAGGTCCGCGCCCACGTCGAACAGGTCGTTCTGGACCCGGATGAGCACGGCCGCCACGTCCTCGGACAGCGAACCGGCCGCCAGCGCCACCCCGATCGCCGCGTTCGCCTCGTTGGCGTCGGCGTACGCGATCAGCCGCGGATCGGTCTTGGTGGTCCGGCTCATGTCGCCGAGCGCGGTGGTGCCGTCGTCCCCGGTACGGGTGTAGATGCGCGTCAGATTGACCATGCGGCCACCCTAGCCGCCGACGTTAGGCGACGTTAACCCTCTGCCCGGGCGGGGCCGCCTCCAGCCAGGCCAGGAAGCCGGTGAGCGCGTCCTCGCTCATCGCCAGCTCCAGCGGCGCCCCGTTGTGCAGGCACCGCAGCACCACCGAGCCGGAGAGCAGCGCCAGCTCCTCCTGCCCCTCCGGGTAGCGCCGGCCCAGCACCTCGATCTCCCGGCGCGGCAGCACCTTGCGCGGACGCGGGGCGTACGAGAAGACCCGGAACCACTCGATGGAGTCGCCGCTGTAGCGCCCGATACCGAAAACCCACCCCTTGCCATCGGTCGGGGGGACCGGGGCGGAGGTGGGTTTGCCGTTCTCGTCGAGGTCGGGCTGCGTCGAGGCGTCGGCGGGCATTTTGAGCCGGTAGCTGCAGTCGAAGGTGCCGCCGACCCGCTGGATCAGGCGGCGGCGCACGGCGAAGGCCATCAGCCCGATGACTCCCAGCGCCACGACCGCCGCACACACCACAAGCGCGAGGACCATGCTCACCTACCTCCTCGCTACCCGCGTTCCCCGTAACGGTCGTATCAGGCGACCGCGCTGACCTGTCAACTACGACGACAGTCCCGGGGTCACGCTCGCGCGTCCCCGGGACCGTCGGTCGACCCCGCTAAGCCGGGGTCCGGCGCACTCAGGCGTGGGCCTTGAGGCCGCGCGCCGCGAACAGCCGCACCTCGGCGCGACGCTCGGCGTGCGCGTCCAGGTCCGACTTGGCCTGCTCCAGTGCGCGCTCGGCACGGGCGACATCGATCTCGTCCGCCAGCTCGGCGATCTCCGCGAGCAGAGACAGCTTGTTGTCGGCGAACGAGATGAAACCGCCGTGGACCGCGGCGATCACGGTGCCGCCGTCCGTCGTGCGGATGGTCACCGGGCCGGTCTCCAGCACGCTCAGCACCGGGGTGTGGCCCGGCATGATGCCGGTGTCACCGGAGGCCGTACGGGCGACGACGATGGTGGCCGCACCGGACCACACCTTGCGGTCGGCTGCGACCAGCTCGACGTGCAGCTCAGCCAACGTGGGCTCCTAGGCTCATGCAACCCCCGATTACTCGGGAGTTTCGGTAAGAATAACGGCCCCGCGCCTCCGGCATGAAACCGACGGCGCGGATTTGACCGGAATCACAGCCGATGCGACGCGAGGGGTGGCCCAGGCTCGGGGGCCACCCCTCACGGTCACTCAGCTGCTACCGGCCGCGACTACTTCTTCGCCAGCTCGGCGGCGTTCTTCTCGAGGTCCTCGATGCCACCGCACATGAAGAAGGCCTGCTCCGGAACGGCGTCGTACTTGCCGTCCGCGATCGCGTTGAAGGCCTCGATGGTCTCCGACAGCGGCACGGTCGAACCCTCGACACCGGTGAACTGCTTCGCCACGTAGGTGTTCTGCGAGAGGAAGCGCTCGATGCGGCGGGCACGGTGGACCGTGATCTTGTCCTCTTCGGACAGCTCGTCCATACCGAGGATGGCGATGATGTCCTGGAGGTCCTTGTACTTCTGCAGGATCCCCTTGATACGGACGGCCGTGTCGTAGTGGTTCTGCGCGATGTACCGCGGGTCGAGGATGCGGGACGTGGAGTCCAGCGGGTCGACGGCCGGGTAGATGCCCTTCTCCGAGATCGGGCGCGACAGAACGGTGGTCGCGTCCAGGTGGGCGAAGGTGGTGGCCGGCGCCGGGTCGGTCAGGTCGTCCGCGGGGACGTAGATCGCCTGCATCGAGGTGATCGAGTGACCGCGGGTCGAGGTGATGCGCTCCTGCAGGAGGCCCATCTCGTCGGCCAGGTTCGGCTGGTAGCCCACCGCGGAGGGCATGCGGCCGAGCAGGGTCGACACCTCGGAACCGGCCTGGGTGAACCGGAAGATGTTGTCGATGAAGAGGAGCACGTCCTGCTTCTCGACGTCACGGAAGTACTCCGCCATGGTCAGCGCGGACAGCGCGACGCGCAGACGGGTGCCCGGCGGCTCGTCCATCTGGCCGAAGACCAGCGCGGTCTTGTCCAGGACGCCCGAGTCGACCATCTCGTCGATGAGGTCGTTGCCCTCACGGGTGCGCTCGCCGACACCGGCGAACACCGACACACCACCGAAGTTCTCGGCGACGCGGTAGATCATCTCCTGGATCAGAACGGTCTTGCCGACACCGGCACCACCGAACAGACCGATCTTGCCACCCTGGACGTACGGGGTGAGGAGGTCGATGACCTTGATGCCGGTCTCGAACATCTCGGTCTTGGACTCGAGGTCCTTGAAGTTCGGAGCGGTGCGGTGGATCGGCCACCGGACCTCGACCTGCTTCTCGAACTCGTCCTTGTCGACGTTCAGCACGTCACCGAGGGCGTTGAAGACCTTGCCCTTGGTGATCTGGCCGACCGGCACGGAGATGGCCGCGCCGGTGTCGGTGACCTGCGAACCGCGGACCAGGCCGTCGGTCGGCTGCATCGAGATGCCGCGCACCAGGCCGTCGCCGAGGTGCTGGGCGACCTCGAGGGTCAGGGTCTTCTTGCCCGTGCCGTCGGGGTTGTCCACCTCGACGTGCAGAGCGTTGAACATCTCCGGAATCGCGTCGACGGGGAACTCCACGTCGACGACCGGGCCGATGACCCGCGCGACGCGGCCCGTCGCCGTGGTCGGCTCAACAGTGGTGGTCATACTCATTCGCTCCCGCGGCTCGCGTCAGCGAGCGCGTTCGCGCCACCGACGATCTCGCTGATTTCCTGGGTGATCTCGGCCTGACGGGCCGAGTTGGCAAGCCGCGTGAGCGACTTGATGAGCTCGCCGGCGTTGTCCGTCGCGCTCTTCATCGCGCGGCGGCGGGCGGCGTGCTCGGAAGCGGCCGACTGCAGCAGCGCGTTGTAGATCCGGCTCTCGACGTACCGCGGCAGCAGCGCGTCGAGGACGCCCTCCGCCGACGGCTCGAAGTCGTACAGCGGGAAGATCTCCGACGTGGCCGGCGTCTGGTCGCTGAGCTGGACCTCGTCCAGCTTCAGCGGCAGCAGCCGGGCCTCCACCGCGTCCTGCGTCAGCATCGACACGAACTCGGTCGAGACCACGTGGAGTTCGTCCACGCCGCCGGTCTCGGCCGTGAAGGCCTCGATCAGCTCGGCCGCCACCGTCTTCGCGTCGCCGTAGGTCGGCTTGTCCGAGAAGCCCGTCCACGAGTTCCCCACCGCCAGGTTGCGGAAGGTGTAGTACGACAGACCCTTCCGACCGACGATGTAGGTCACCACGTCCTTGCCCTCGCCGCGCAGGCGCTCGATGAGCGTCAGCGAGGCCTTGATGGCGTTGGACGAGTAACCGCCCGCCAGGCCGCGGTCCGCCGTGATCAGCAGGACGGCCGCGCGCGAGGCGTTCGGGTTCTCGGTGGTGAGCGGGTGCTTGGCGTTGGACCGGGTGGCCACCGCCGTCACCGCCCGGGTGAGCTCATCGGCGTACGGAGCGGAGGCCGCCACCGCGCGCTGCGCCTTGCCGATGCGCGCCGCGGAGATCATCTCCATCGCCTTGGTGATCTTCTTCGTCGCGGTGACAGAGCGGATCCGGCGCTTGTAGACCCGAAGCTGTGCTCCCATGGGTCGTTACGTCCTTTCCCTCGCTACCGGACTCAGGCCTGCTCGGAGAGCAGCTTGCCGTCGGCGGTCTGGTAACCCTGCTTGAAGGCCTCGATCGCGCTGGTCAGCGCGTCGACGGTGCCGTCCGCGAGCAGACCGGTCTCGACGATGCCGGCGAGCAGGTCCTTGTGCTGCAGGCGCACGTGGTCCAGGAACTCGCGCTCGAAGCGGCGGACCTCGGCGACCGGGACGTCGTCCAGCTTGCCGGTGGTGCCGGCCCAGATGGAGACGACCTGCTCCTCGACCGGGAACGGCTGGTACTGGCCCTGCTTCAGCAGCTCGACCATGCGCGCACCGCGCTCCAGCTGGGCCTTGGAGGCCGCGTCCAGGTCGGAACCGAAGCCGGCGAAGGCCTCCAGCTCACGGTACTGGGCGAGGTCCAGGCGCAGACGGCCGGCGACCGAGCGCATGGCCTTGATCTGGGCGGAGCCACCGACGCGGGAGACCGAGATACCGACGTTCACGGCCGGGCGGATGCCGGCGTTGAACAGGTCGGACTCCAGGAAGCACTGGCCGTCGGTGATGGAGATGACGTTGGTCGGGATGTACGCCGAGACGTCGTTGGCCTTGGTCTCGATGATCGGCAGACCGGTCATCGAGCCGCCGCCCAGCTCGTCGTTCAGCTTGGCGCAGCGCTCCAGCAGGCGGGAGTGCAGGTAGAAGACGTCACCCGGGTAGGCCTCGCGGCCCGGCGGGCGGCGCAGCAGCAGGGAGACGGAGCGGTAGGCCTCGGCCTGCTTCGACAGGTCGTCGAAGATGATCAGGACGTGCTTGCCGGCGTACATCCAGTGCTGGCCGATGGCCGAGCCGGTGTACGGGGCGAGGTACTTGAAGCCGGCCGGGTCGGAGGCGGGAGCGGCCACGATGGTGGTGTACTCCAGCGCGCCGGCCTCCTCCAGGGCGCCGCGGACGGACGCGATGGTGGAGCCCTTCTGGCCCACGGCGACGTAGATGCAGCGGACCTGCTTCTCCGGGTCGCCCGAGCGCCAGTTGTCGCGCTGGTTGATGATCGTGTCGACGGCCACCGCGGTCTTGCCGGTCTGGCGGTCACCGATGATCAGCTGGCGCTGGCCGCGGCCGATCGGGGTCATCGCGTCGATGGCCTTGATGCCGGTCTGCAGCGGCTGCTTGACCGACTTGCGGGCCATGACGCCGGGGGCCTGCAGCTCCAGGGCGCGGCGGCCCTCGGCGGCGATGTCGCCCAGACCGTCGATCGGGTTGCCCAGCGGGTCCACGACGCGGCCCATGAAGCCGTCGCCGACCGGAACCGAGAGGACCTCGCCCGTGCGGCGCACGGTCTGGCCCTCTTCGATGCCGCCGAACTCACCGAGGATGACGACACCGATCTCGCGGGTGTCGAGGTTCAGCGCGAGGCCGAGCGTGCCGTCCTCGAACTTCAGCAGCTCGTTCGCCATGACCGAGGGCAGGCCCTCGACATGGGCGATACCGTCCGCCGCGTCAGTGACCGTGCCGACCTCTTCCACAGAAGCGGCGTCCGGCTGGTACGACTGGACAAAGTCGGCCAGCGCGTCCCGGATCTCCTCCGGACGGATCGTAAGCTCCGCCATCAGGCTTCCCTGCTCTCCTAGTTTGCGATCCTCGGCCCGCCATTGAGGGCCGCAAGTATTCGACTCTCGGCCGGGTCTTCCGAACCGGCCGTACGATGTGCCGGCTCCATGGGGAGCCGGTTTCCCGACCGAGGGTCGGATGTGCTGCTTCGGTGCTCAGCCTTCGAGCGACTGGCGAGCGCCTTCGAGGCGGCTCGACACGGTGCCGTTGATGATCTCGTCGCCGATCTGCACCCGGACGCCGCCGACGACCTCGGGGTCGACGTCGATGTTCAGGTGGACCTGGCGGCCGTACATCCGGCCCAGAGCACCGGACAGGCGCTCCTTCTGGGTGTCCGACAGCGGCACCGCGGTGGTGACCAGGGCCACCACACGGCCGCGGCGAGCGGCGGCGAGCTTGGAGTAGGACTCCAGGCCCTGCTCCAGGCTACGGCCACGCGGCGCGTTGACCAGGGCGGTGACCAGCCGGACGGTGCCGGCGTTGGCCCGGCCGCCGAGCAGCTTCTTGATCAGCTCGGCCTTGGCGACGGCGCCGGCCTTCGGCTCGGTCAGCGCGGCGCGCAGCTCGTGCGAGCCGCTCACCACCCGGCCGAAGCGGAACAGCTCGTCCTCGACGTCGTCCAGGGCGCCGGCCTTGTCCGCGGCGATGACCTCGGCGTAGGCGGCCAGCTCCTCGACGGCGTCCACCAGGTCGCGGCCACCCGACCAGCGGGAGCGGACCAGGCCCGCGACCAGGTCGACGGTCTCGCCGGAGACCTGGCCGGTCAGCAGCGAGGTGATCAGCTGGGCCTTGTCCTGGCCCGACCGCGAGGGGTCGGTCAGGACGCGGCGCAGCGACACCTCGCGGTCCAGCACGGCCGTCACGGCGGTGAGCTCCTCGGCGACCTTGGCCGCGTCCACCGAGGTGGAGTCGGTCAGGCTCTCGAGGTTCTGCCGGCCGGCGGCGAGGGCCTCACGGCTGGCGCCGATCACTTGGCCGCACCCTGAGCAACGGCGGCCTTGGCCTCCAGCTCGTCCAGGAAGCGGTCGATCACGCCGCTCTGCCGGGCGTGGTCCTCCAGGGACTCACCCACGATGCGGGAGGCCAGCTGGGTGGCCAGCGAACCCACGTCCTGGCGCAGGGCGGCAGTCGCCTGCTTCTTGTCGGCCTCGATCTGCGCGTGGCCGGCGGCGACGATGGCCTCGCGCTGACGCTGGCCCTCCTCGCGCATCTCGGCGAGCTGGGCGGCGCCCTGCTCGCGAGCGGCCTCGACGATGCGGGCAGCCTCGTGGCGCGCCTCGGCGAGCTCGGCGCGGTACTGCTCAAGCAGGGCCTGGGCCTCGGCCTGAGCGGCCTCGGCACGCTCCATGCCGCCCTCGATGGCGTCCCGGCGCTCCGACAGCACCTTCTCGATGCTGGGGAGGAGCTTCTTGCCGAGCAGACCGAAGACGATGAAGAAGCAGAGCAGGCCGATGATCACCTCGGGCCACGCGGGGAGGAGAGGGTTCATCTTCTCCTCGGCCGCGAGCGAGAACGCGGTGTTCATGTCTGGACCTTCCTCAGAAAGGGTCTACGGCGGATTACTTGTTGCCGAAGACGAACGGCATGACGATGCCGATGAGGGCGAGCGCCTCGGTCAGCGCGAAGCCGATGAACATGTTGGAACGGATGAGACCGGCAGCCTCGGGCTGGCGGGCCATGGCCTGGACACCGTTACCGAAGATCAGACCGACGCCGATGCCGGGGCCGATGGCGGCGAGGCCGTAGCCCAGGGAGGCGACGGAACCGTAGACAGTGCCCTCAGCGATCATGCTCATTGCGATTGTCCTTTGCAGGGGTGGTGAACCGGTGGTGATTGGCCACCGGGCGATCCAGGGGGTGGTTCATGGGAGGCCAGGGCCTCAGGCTCAGTGCGCCTCTTCGAGGGCACCGGCGATGTAGCTGCTGGCCAGCATCACGAAGATGTAGGCCTGCAGGAACTGGACCAGCAGCTCGAACGCGGTCAGCGCGACGGCGACGACGAAGGACGCCGAGCCGTACAGGGCGCCCAGGGTCGGGCTGAGCAGGTACCAGGAGGCGATGGAGAACATCACGATCAGCAGGTGGCCGGCGAACATGTTCGCGAAGGCTCGGACCGCGAGCGTGAAGGGGCGCACGAAGATGTTCGAGAAGAACTCGATCGGCACCAGGATGAACATGACCCAGCCGGGGATGCCCGACGGCCAGCAGAGGTTCTTCAGACCACCGACGAAGCCGTGCTTCTTGAAGGTCAGCGTCATGTAGGTGATCCACACGATCGCCGAGAGGCCGGCCGGGAACGCGATCGCCGCCGCCACGGGGAACTGCGCGAACGGGATGATCGACATGATGTTCATCAACCAGATGAAGAAGAACATCGAGACCAGCATCGGGACGTACTTCTCGCCCTTCTTGCCGATCGTCTCCAGCACGATGGAGCGCTTGACGAAGTCGTAGCCGATCTCACCGACCAGCTGCAGCTTGCCGGGGACCAGGCGCGGCTTGGCGAAGGCGGCCCAGAAGAAGACCACGACCAGCAGTGCGACGATGATCGACAGCAGCATCGGCTTGTTGAACTCGACGCTGCCGATCGAGAAGATCGGCTTGAACTGGAACTCGTTCAGGCCCGGGGCCGGGAAGCCGCAGCCAGCGTCCCCGAAGTGGCAGCTGCCTGAGGCGAGCGAGGACGTGAGTTCAGCACTCACCGCGGACTCCTTCGTCGTGACGCATGGTTACGGCAACCTCGGTGTGTCGGCGTGGCCTGTGGCCACGGAGCGGCACTGGAACTTGATGGGTTTCTCGCCGACCCCGCGCGGCGGTGCGCTGCACCACGGCGGGATCATCGAAGACTGCGCGGGCCCGGGGGGCGATCCGTCCGCTCTCCGGACAGACCTGGCCTCTTCCCGTACTCCGTTGTTGCGACGGACGATAGCAGCCCGTCAGTGCGACATAAACACCGCCCCCCTCGTTGGGGGGACAGTCAGGCCTCGTCACTGTTGACGACCCTTGTCGGAGGGCTTGTCGTCCTTGTTTTCCGAGGCGTGGGGGTCCACGTAGAACATCTTGGCCCTGAGGGCGCCGCGCACCTGGAAGCCCGTCCAGATCAGCGCGCAGCCGAGCAGCGTGAAGGCGAAGGCCTGCCGGTGGAACAGCTCGGTGTTCTTGAAGACGGCCAGCACGATGCCGACCAGCAGGATCTGCGTGGTGTACACCAGGAGCGCCGCGGCCATCATGATCTGCGGGTTCGACCTGGTCAGCCGGTCGAGCGCGACCTGGCCGAAGCTGAAGAAGGCCATCACCAGCAAGGTGCCGAAGAGCGCGCCGAGCAGGCCCTTCCCACCGGCGACGGCGAAGGAGATCGCCATGGCGATGATCCCGGCGACCGCAGTGGGGATCGCGGCGCCTCGGAGGATCCGGGCGTCGGTGGACGGCATGTCGGCAGCTCCGGCGGCATGTCGATGTGGCGGGGGACGGGCACAGACTGTGGCGGTGAGGCCGACCGAGGCATCGCCGTGGGCCGCCCGCTGGAGCGGCGGGCCCAGTCGAGGAGACCGACAGGGACGGAGTCATCCACCTGTCAGGACTGTCGGCGTGTTCTCGGTACTCGTGAACGGTATCACAAACTATTTGATGAGAGCTTTACCATGATTGTGTGGCACCTGTCACACCATTGGCGCAATCCATCCGCCGTTCGGGTGACCCCATTTGACGCAACGTCAATTCTCTTGTCAACGGCGGCCGCTGGCCTTGTCGTGGTCGGAGGCCGCCGAGGAGCCCCGGCTGGCTTCACCCAGAATCTGCTTGTCCTTCGCCGACAGTTCCGCCATCGGGCCGGACTGCTGCCGGCGGTAGCGCGGCGGGACGAAGGACTGCACCGCGCGCGGCGCCCGCGGCCGGAACCGCGGGGTGAGCAGCACCACCAGGCCGACCAGGCAGAGCCCGGCGAGCGTCAGGATCACGGTCCGTCCGGTGTTGGTCACCGAGAAGGCCACCGTGCCGAAGGCGATCAGCGCCGCCCAGAAGTACATGATCAGTACGGCCCGGCTGTGCGAGTGCCCGACCTGGAGCAGCCGGTGGTGCAGGTGGCGCTTGTCCGCGGCGAACGGCGACTGTCCGGCCCAGGTGCGGCGCACCACCGCGAGCAGCAGGTCGGCCAGCGGCAGCGCGATGACCGTCAGCGGCAGCAGCAGCGGGATGTAGATCGGCACCAGCGCGTGCACGGTGGCGGTCTGCGAACCGGTCTCGCTGTTGATCAGGTCCGGGTCGACCCGGCCGGTGATGGAGATCGCGGCGACGGCGAGCATGAGGCCCAGCATCATCGAGCCGGAGTCGCCCATGAAGATCCGCGCGGGGTGCATGTTGTGCGCCAGGAAGCCCAGGCACATGCCGATCAGCAGCACGCTGAACAGCACGGCGGGGGCCGCGTCGGTGATCGCGTAGCCGTACCAGAGCCGGTAGCTGTACAGGAAGAAGGCCATCGCGGCGATGCAGACCATGCCGCCGGCCAGGCCGTCCAGGCCGTCGATGAAGTTCACGGCGTTGACCATGACGACGACCAGGATGACCGAGATGACCATGCCCTGGGTGGGGCTCACCGCGACGGCGCCGACGCCCGGCACCGGGAGGGTGATCACCGTGACGCCCTGCCAGACCATCACACCGGCGGCGATCATCTGGCCGCCGAGCTTCACCAGCGCGTCCACGCCCCACTTGTCGTCGAGCACGCCGAGCAGCCACATGATCCCGGCGCCGGACAGCAGCGCGCGGATGTCGGTGCCCTGGGTGAACACCTTGCTCAGGTTGTCCAGCTGCGAGGCGACCAGGATGCCCGCGCACAGCCCGCCGAACATGGCGATGCCGCCGAGCCGCGGAGTGGGCTCGCGGTGCACGTCGCGGGCGCGCACCGGCGGCATCGCGCCGGCCGCGATGGCGAACTTCCGGACCGGGCCGGTCAGCAGGTAGGTGACGGCGGCGGTGCAGAACAGCACCAGCAAGTACTCACGCACCACTGGCCTCCTGCATCACTGTCGTACGGGGAGGTACCGAAGGTACTCCCCTGCCTTCCCGGGGTTCGAGGTGTGTCGCCACGGGACACACCTTATTGAGTCGGACGCCCGGGACGCGCATCGCGGTTCGCCCTCCCGGGTAGGAGATCGGGATTCCCGTTTCAGACGCCGTCCGCGTAGGCCGCCGCCAGCTCCCGGACCCGCTGCGCGACCGGCGCGGCCGCGTCACCGGCGAGCAGCCGGCCGACCAGCCCGGCGATCTCGGCCAGCTCCGCCGGGCCCATGCCCTGGCTGGTCACCGTGCCCGTGCCCAGCCGGATCCCGGAGGCCTCGGCGGGCGGCGCCGGGTCGTACGGCAGCGCGCACTTGCCGAGCAGCAGCCCGGCCGCCGCGCAGCGCCGCTCGGCCTCCGCGCCGCTGACGCCCAGCGGGCTGACGTCCGCCGTCACCAGGTGGGTGTCCGTCCCGCCCGTCAGGGGGCGCAGACCGGCCTCCGCGAGCCCCTCGGCGAGAGCCCGCGCCCCGGACACCGTGCGCAGCGCGTAGGCCCGGTACTCGGCCGTCGCGGCCTGCGCGAGGGCCACCGCCTTGCCGGCCACCTCGTTCATCGCCGCGCCGCCCTGGCTGAACGGGAACACCGCCCGGTCGATCCGCTCGGCGAGCTCCGCGGTGCACAGCAGCAGGCCGCCGCGCGGGCCGCGCAGCAGCTTGTGGGTGGCCGCGACGGTGACGTCCGCGAACGGCACCGGCGAGGGCGCCGCCCCGGCCGCGACCAGCCCGGTGGTCTGCGCGACGGCGGCGACCAGGTAGGCGTCCACCTCGTCGGCGATCTCCCGGAAGGCCGCCCAGTCCGGGTGCCGGGGGTGCGAGATCGAGCCCGCCACGATGGCCTTCGGGCGGTGCCGGCGGGCCAGGTCGCGCACCTGGTCGAGGTCGACCAGTCCGTCCTGCTCGCGCACCCCGTAGCCGGTGAATTCGAACCAGCGGCCGGAGAAGTTGGCCCGCGAGCCGCAGCTGAGGTGGCCGCCGTGCTCCAGCGACATCGCGAGCACCCCGTCGCCGGGCCGCAGCAGCGCCGCGTACGCCGCCAGCATCGCCGAAGTCACCGACCGGGGCTGGACGTTGGCGTGCGGGGCGGCGAACAGCGCGCGGGCCCGGTCGATCGCCAGCAGCTCGGCGGCGTCCGCCAGCGCGCAGCCGGTGTGGTGCCGGCGGCCCGGGTAGCCCTCGGCGTACTTGTCGATCAGCGGCCCGGTCAGCGCCGCCAGCACGGCCGGGCTGGTCAGGTTCTCCCCCGCCAGCAGCTGGATCGACTCGGCCCGCCGCTCGGCCTCGGCCGCGAGCAGGTCGGCGATCTGCGGATCGGCCCGGAACAGCGCCTCGGACGCCGCGGGGCGCCCCCTCGTGGCGGTCGGGCTCGTCGCGGCATCGGTGACGGTCATGGCGGTGCTCCCGGGCGTGCGGGGACGGTGCCACCAGCGTAGGACGGCACCCCGGCCGCGGCCCGCCGGAAAGCGGCCGGACGGGCCGGACGGGCCCCGGGAAACCGCCGGACGGCCCCTTTGAAGGCCGGCCGCTAGCGGGCCGGCACGCCGGTGAGGGCGGTCACCACCGGGTCGACGGCGTGGAATATCTCCTCGCCGCAGTTGCGGAACATGCCGATCGGCGCCCCGTACGGGTCGTCCAGCTCGTCCGACTCCGGGGTGGCCGCGAGCAGCCAGCCGCGCAGCGCGGCGGCCGCCCGGACGAGGGCGCGGGCGCGCTCGGTGACGTCGGCGCCGCGCCGGGGGTCGGGCAGGGTGCCCGGGTCTATCGTCCGCACCAGGCGGGTGAACTCCTTCAGTGTGAAGGTGCGCAGCCCCGCCTCGTGCCCCATCGAGATCACCTGGGCGCGGTGGTCCAGGGTCGCGGTGAGCACCAGGTCGGCCTCGACCACGTGCTCGTCCAGCAGTTCCCGGCCGGTGAAGCCCCCGCTGTCGGCGCCGTACTCGTTCAGCACGGTCGCCGCGTGGTCCTCCATCGGCGCGCCCTCGTGACCCCAGGTGCCGGCGCTCTCCACCAGGATGCGCCCGGCCACCCGGGGGCTGAGCCGGGTGTCCAGCTCACGCCGGGTGAGCCGCTCGGCGATCGGCGAGCGGCAGATGTTGCCGGTGCAGACGAACAGGATCCGGAAGTGGTCCAGCGGCCTGGGGCCCACGCTCAGGTACGGCGCTATGCCGGGCCCGGCATGGAGCGAGGCGATGGGCGTCAACTTCCGGCCTCCAGGTCGGGGACGACCTCCCTCAGCTGCTCGATGCTGATCGCGCCGGCGCGCAGCAGGACCGGGGTCTTGCCGGTGACGTCGACGATGGACGAGGCGGTCGCGTAGTCGGCGGAACCGCCGTCCAGGTAGACCGAGATCGCGTCGCCGAGCTGGTGCTGGGCGTCGTCGCAGGTGGCCGGGGACGGCCCGCCGGTCTTGTTGGCGCTGGAGACGGCGAGCGGGCCGGTGGTGTTCAGCAGCTCGATGGCGACCGGGTGCAGCGGCATCCGCACGGCGACGGTGCCGCGGGTCTCGCCCAGGTCCCAGCGCAGCGAGGGCTGGTGCTTGGCGACCAGGGTCAGGCCGCCCGGCCAGAAGGCGTCGACCAGTTCCCAGGCCTGCTCGGAGAAGTCGGTGACCAGGCCGTGCAGGGTGGTCGGCGAGCCGACCAGCACCGGGGAGGGCATGTTGCGGCCGCGGCCCTTGGCGGCCAGCAGCTCGGCCACCGCCTCCGGGGAGAAGGCGTCCGCGCCGACGCCGTACAGGGTGTCGGTGGGCAGCACGACGAGTTCGCCGCGGCGGATGGCCGAGGCGGCCTCGCGCAGGCCGGTGGCACGGTCCCCGGCGTCGGCACAGTCGTAACGGCGGCTCATCGGTGCGGTCCCCTTCCGGAAAGGCTCATGACATTCACGGCGCGGTAGCGCTGCGCTCGGTGTTCACGATCCGGCCCGTCACGACCCGGCCCTGCGGGCGGTCGTGAAGCGCGGCCGGTTGTTCAGGTCGCGGTGGTCGGCGGTGTCCGTCCAACCGCGTTCCTCGTTGAAGATCCACGGCACCTGGCCGCCCTGCTGGTCGGCGTGCTCGACCACCACCGCGCCGCCCGGGCGCAGCAGCCGGGCGGCGACCCGCTCGATGCCGCGGATGGTGTCCAGGCCGTCCTCGCCGGAGAACAGGGACATCTGCGGGTCGTGGTCGCGGGCCTCGGGCGCGACGTACTCCCACTCGGTGAGCGGGATGTACGGCGGGTTGGAGATCACCAGGTCGAAGCGGCCGTCCCAGGAGCGGTCGTCGGCGAAGGCCCGGGTGGCGTCGCCGGCGTGCAGGGTGACCCGGGCGCGGTCGGGGCTGGCCTCGATGTTGCGCCGGGTGTACTCCAGCGCGCCCTCGTCGAGCTCGAAGGCGTGCACGCTGGAGCGCGGCAGTTCCTGGGCGAGGGCGAGCGCGATCGCGCCGGAGCCGGAGCACAGGTCGACGACCAGCGGCTCGGCCACGTCCATCTCGCGCACCGCTTCTATGGCCCACTCGACGACCGTCTCGGTCTCCGGCCGGGGCACGAACACTCCGGGGCCGACTTCGAGTTCGAGGTAGCGGAAGAACGCCCGCCCGGTGATGTGCTGCAGCGGCTCGCGCGCCTCGCGGCGGGAGACGGCCTCCCAGTAGCGGGCGTCGAAGTCCGCGTCCTTCACGGTGTGCAGCTGGCTGCGCTTGACGTTGTGGACGTAGGCGGCGAGTTCCTCCGCGTCGAAGCGCGGCGACGGCACGCCGGCCGCGGCCAACCGCTGGGTGGCCTGGGCCACCTCGGCGAGCAGCAGGTTCATCCGTACGACCTCTTGTTTCTGCGCTCCGGCTTCAGGCTTGTCGGGCTGGGGCGCGCCGGTCTCAGTTCTGTTGGGCCGCGGCGAGCTTGGCCGCGGCGTCCGCGTCGACGCAGGACTGGATCACCGCGTTCAGGTCGCCGTCCAGGACCTGGTCCAGGTTGTACGACTTGAACCCCGTGCGGTGGTCCGAGATGCGGTTCTCCGGGTAGTTGTACGTCCGGATGCGCTCGGAGCGGTCCACCGTGCGGACCTGGCTGCGACGCGCGTCCGAGGCCTCGCGCTCGGCCTCCTCCTGCGCGGCGGCCAGCAGCCGCGAACGCAGGATGCGCATCGCCTGCTCCTTGTTCTGCAGCTGGCTCTTCTCGTTCTGGCAGGACGCCACGATACCGGTCGGCAGGTGGGTGATCCGGACCGCCGAGTCCGTGGTGTTGACCGACTGGCCGCCGGGGCCCGAGGAGCGGTAGACGTCGATGCGCAGGTCGTTGGCGTGGATCTCGACCTCGACCTCCTCCGCCTCGGGGGTGACCAGCACGCCCGCCGCGGAGGTGTGGATGCGGCCCTGCGACTCGGTGGCGGGGACGCGCTGCACGCGGTGCACGCCGCCCTCGTACTTCAGTCGGGCCCAGACGCCCTGGCCGGGCTCGGCGTTGCCCTTGGTCTTGACCGCGACCGAGACGTCCTTGTAGCCGCCGAGGTCCGACTCGTTGGAGTCGATGAGCTCGGTCTTCCAGCCGACCCGCTCGGCGAAGCGCAGGTACATCCGGAGCAGGTCGCCGGCGAACAGCGCGGACTCCTCGCCGCCCTCGCCCGCCTTGATCTCCAGGATGACGTCCTTGTCGTCGCTCGGGTCGCGCGGGACGAGCAGCAGCCGCAGTTCCTCGGTCAGCTCTTCCTGCCGCGCCTCGGAGTCCTTCACCTCGGCGATGAAGTCCGGGTCCTCCGCGGCGAGTTCGCGCGCGGCCACGATGTCCTCGCCGGCCTGCCGCCACTCCCGGTAGACCCGGGTGATCGGGGTCAGCTCGGCGTAGCGCTTGGCCAGCTTGCGGGCGTTGGCCTGGTCGGCGTGGACGGACGGGTCTGCCAGCCTCTTCTCGAGGTCGGCGTGCTCGACGAGGAGCTCTTCGACTGCCTCGAACATGGGGTGGCCTTCTTCCCGGGGGCTCGGAACGTGTGGGCGGGGACGTGCGGGGTGCGGAGCGTACGGGCCGGAGCGCGTCGGGGGGACGCGAACGGCGCCGACCCCCAGCGCCCCCGGAACGAGTACGGGGACGCCGGGAGCCGGCGCCGAGGGAGCGCTAGGCCTTCGCGCTGTGCTGCTTGCCGAAGCGGGCCTCGAAGCGGGCCACGCGGCCGCCGGTGTCGAGGATCTTCTGCTTGCCGGTGTAGAACGGGTGGCACTGCGAGCAGACCTCGGCGCGGATCTCGCCGCTGGTCTCGGTCGAGCGGGTGGTGAACTCGGCGCCGCAGGTGCAGGTCACGCGCGTGACCACGTACTCGGGGTGAACGTTGGGCTTCAAGGGGTTCTCCTAGGTTTCGGGAGGGCACCGGGTCGGCGGCTGGAATGCCGCTCGTGAACCGGGACCGACGAACCAGTCTGCCAGGACCGGCCGCATCTTCCCAAACCGGGTCGGGTCCGCGGGTATTCCTGGCCCGCCCGGCGCCCCGCTCAGCGCCTGGCGCGGGCGGTCGGCGAGGCGGTCGGGGCGGCCTGCGCCGGGTTCTCCGGCTGGGCCGAGACGACGGTCTGCGGGATCGGCTGGTCGGCCTTGAGCGCCGCCCACACCTGCCCGGCCTGCGGCTGCTGCTCGACCACCCGGTTCGGGTCGCTGGGGGCGGTGACCACGGGCAGGGTGACCATGCTCAGCCGGTCCGGCCCGATCCCCTTGAGTTCCTGCACCAGCCCGACCAGGGAGTTCACCGAGCCGAGCGCGGAGTCGGTGGTGATGCTCTTCGTCACGGTGTCGCCGATCGACCACAGCTTGACCGGGTCGGTGAACAGGCCCGCCCCGCCGGCCTGCTGGAGCAGCGACTTGACCATCTGCTTCTGCAGCTCGATCCGGCCGAGGTCGCTGCCGTCGCCGACGCCGTGCCGGGTGCGGACGAAGGCGAGTGCCTGCTGGCCGTTCAGGTGGTGCTCGCCGGGCGGCAGGTCCAGGCCGCTGTCCTTGTCGTGGATGGCCACCGTGGTGGTCACGGTGGCCCCGCCTATCGCGTCGACGACCCGGGCGAAGCCGGCGAAGTCGATCTGCACGTAGTGGTCCATCCGCAGCCCGGTGAGCTGTTCGGTGGTCTTGACCGCGCAGGCCGCGCCGCCGGCCTCGAAGGCGCTGTTGTACATCGCGCGCTTCACCGCCGGGACGGCCTTGCCGCTCGGGTCGGTGCAGTCCGGCCGGTCGACCAGGGTGTCGCGCGGGATGGAGACGACCGAGGCCCGCGAGTGGTCCTGGCTGACGTGCACCACCATCGCGGTGTCCGAGCGGGCGCCGTCGGTGGTGCCGCCGGCCAGGCTCCCGTTGTCGCCGGAGCGCGAGTCGGAACCCAGGACGAGGATGTTGAAGGAGCCGTCGGTGGCGGCCGGCGGACGGGCGTCGCCGAGCCGCTCGTCGATGTCGACGGTCTTGATGTTGCCGTTGAGCCTGACGTACGCGTACACGGCCGCTCCGGCGCCCAGGACGACGAGCGCGACGAACGCGCAGGCGGCCACCCGCAGGACCCTGCGGCGGCGGCTGGGGGTGCTCTTGTGCTCGGCCATACGGTCCAGAGTAAATCGGACAAGTAGCCGAAAAAGCCCAAAGTCGTCCCGATCGTGAAACAGTGCCCGGCCGGACGCACCGAACCCCGGACCGCTCGCGCGATCCGGGGTTCGGTGTCCGACAGCCGTCCGGCTACGGTCAGTCGCCGGAGCCGGGGGTGGTCTTGGCGATCTGCATCAGGAACTCGGCGTTGCTCTTGGTCTGCTTCATCTTGTCCAGCAGCAGCTCGATCGCCTGCTGCGAGTCGAGCGCGTGCAGCACCCGGCGCAGCTTCCAGACGATGGCCAGCTCCTCGCTGCCGAGCAGGATCTCCTCCTTGCGGGTGCTGGAGGCGTCCACGTCGACGGCCGGGAAGATGCGCTTGTCCGAGAGCTTCCGGTCGAGCTTGAGCTCCATGTTGCCGGTGCCCTTGAACTCCTCGAAGATCACCTCGTCCATGCGCGAGCCGGTCTCGACCAGCGCGGTGGCCAGGATGGTCAGCGAGCCGCCGTTCTCGATGTTGCGCGCGGCGCCGAAGAACTTCTTCGGCGGGTACAGCGCGGTCGAGTCGACACCACCGGACAGGATGCGGCCGGAGGCCGGCGCCGCCAGGTTGTAGGCGCGGCCCAGGCGGGTGATCGAGTCCAGCAGGATGACCACGTCGTGGCCCAGCTCGACCAGGCGCTTGGCGCGCTCGATGGCCAGCTCGGCGACGGTGGTGTGGTCCTCCGCCGGGCGGTCGAAGGTCGAGGAGATGACCTCGCCCTTCACCGACCGCTGCATGTCGGTGACCTCTTCCGGACGCTCGTCGACCAGGACGACCATCAGGTGGCACTCGGGGTTGTTGTGGGTGATCGCGTTGGCGACCGCCTGCAGCACCATGGTCTTGCCGGTCTTCGGCGGCGCGACGATCAGACCGCGCTGGCCCTTGCCGATCGGCGACACCAGGTCGATGATCCGGGTGGTCAGCACGCCCGGGTCGGTCTCCAGGCGCAGCCGCTCCTGCGGGTACAGCGGGGTCAGCTTGTTGAACTCGGGGCGGCCGCGGCCGCTCTCCGGGTCCATGCCGTTGACGGAGTCCAGCCGCACCAGGGCGTTGAACTTCTCGCGGCGCTCGCCCTCGCGGGGCTGGCGCACCGCACCGGTGATGGCGTCGCCCTTGCGCAGGCCGTTCTTGCGGACCTGGGCGAGCGAGACGTAGACGTCGTTCTGGCCCGGCAGGTAGCCGGAGGTGCGCACGAACGCGTAGTTGTCGAGGATGTCGAGGATGCCCGCGACCGGGATCAGGACGTCGTCCTCGCCGATCTGCGGCTCGACCGGGCCGGCGGCCTCGAAGCCGTCACGGCCGCGACGGCCACGGCGGTCGCGGTAGCGGCCGCGACGGCCCCGGCGGCCCTCGCCGAACTCGTCGTCGTCGTAGCCGCCCTGCTGGGCCTGCGGCTGCTGCTGCGCGGCCTGCTGGCCGGCCTCGCGGCGCTGCTGGCCGTCGCCCTGGCCGCCCTGCTGCTGGCCGCCCTGCTGGGTCTGGCGGTCGGCGCGCTCGCGGCGGTTGCGGCGGTCGCGGCGGGACTCGCGGCCCTCGCCGTCCTGGCCGGCGTCGCCGCCGTCCTGGCGCTCGGTGCGGTCCGTGCGCTCGGTGCGGTCGCCGCGCTCGCGGCGCTCACGGCGGTCGCGACGGGTCTCGCGGCCCTCCTCGCGGCCCTCGAAGGCGCGGGTCTCGGCCGGGCGGGCCTCGGCCTGCTTGGTCTCTGCGACCACGACGGCGGCGTCCGCACCGGCGGCGGCGACGGCCTCGGCGGTCGGGGCGCCGGCGGCCGAGGTGGCACGGCGGCGGGGGCGCTCGGCACGGGCCGGCGCGGCGGTCTCGGCGGCGGCCTGGACCGGGATGTCGATCTGGGCGGCCTGCTGGGCCTGCGACTCGGCGGCGGCCGGGGCCTCGGCGGCAGCGGCGGCCTTGGTGCGGCGGGCCGGCTTCTCGGTGACCTCGGCGTCCGCCTTCGCGGCGGTGCGCTTGGCGGCCGGGGCGCCACCGGCGGCGAGCAGCGGGTCCCCGCCGCTCTTCTCCTTGATGGTCTCGATCAGCTGGCTCTTGCGCATGCGTCCGGTACCGGTGATGCCCAGGTCCGCGGCGAGCTTCTGCAGCTCGGCCAGGACCATGCCGTCCAGGCCCGCGGCGGCGCTGCGGCGGCGCCGCGCCGGGGCAGCGGGTGCGGCGGCCGCGTCGGACGCCTCTGCGTCCGGGCGCGCGCCCATCAGATCGGTGGAGTCGCTCACTAAGGGTCCTTCCCTGGAGCGGACGTCGGCCTGTCTGGCTCGGCGACCGGTTGTGCTGTCCTGACCAACGCTCGACTGCGTCGGTCCGAGGCGGTGATCCCCTCGAATGGCGGGAGCCCGTCGAGGGAGAGCTGGGAGGTGCGGTGCGTGAAGCACGGTGGTGCTGAGTGGCGCGGTGGGCCGGTCGGTGTCGACCTCCCCTGAGGGCGTTGCGCCCCCACGCTGCCTGTGAATCCCGGGCCCCCGTCGCGTGACGGTGGCCCGCGCTCCGCCCGTCCTGGCCTCCAGTGGGGAGGCCGCGGGTGGGAGTCAGGTGCCGTCACGGCTTCGGGATGCGACCGCATGTCGCGCAGGCAGGCTGCGTACGCGCTGCGGTGGGCTCCCGGAGAATCGTCGCCCCGGGCATCGCCTGGACTCCACGGCAGTGGAGTGCTGGGATCGGGACGCGGCGCACCGAGCCCCGGAGGGCACCTGGTGCAGCAATGAGGTTAACACTACCGACCCCCTCAGACATTCCCCGGCCTTGCCCTTGCCAATCGTGTCCGGACGGCCCGGCTCGCGCCGGGCCGTGACCGGCAGCTCAGACGTCCAGCGGGAGCACGGTGGCCCCGGCGCGGTCGACGTTCAGGCGGTGCGCGGCGAACGCCGGGTCGCCGCCGTGGCCGTGGTGCCCGGCGAAGGAGAGCACCTTGTCGACGCCGGCCTCGTCGGTGAGCGCGAGGACGGTCGGGCCGGCCCCGGAGATGACCGCCGGGACGCCCTCCGCGCGCAGCGCGCCGACCAGGGCGGCGCTGTCCGGCATCGCGGAGGAGCGGTAGTCCTGGTGCAGCCGGTCCTCGGTGGCGGCGAGCAGCAGCTCGGGGCGCCTGGTCAGCGCCTCCACGAGCAGCGCGGAACGGCCGGCGTTGGCGGCGGCGTCGGCCAGCGGGACGGTCTTCGGCAGCAGGCCGCGGGCGGTCTCGGTGAGCACCGCGCCGGCCGGGACGAACACCACCGGGACGACCTGCTCGGAGGGCTCCAGCGCGACCGCCTTCGCCGTCTCCTCCTCGGTCCACGCGATGGTGAAGTTGCCGCGCAGGCAGGCCGCGACGTTGTCCGGGTGGCCCTCCAGCTCGGAGGCGAGGGCCAGCAGCGCGTCGTCGTCGAGCGCGGACGGGCCGCCGATGGTGACGGCCCGGGCGGCCACGATGCCGGCGCAGATCGCGGCGGAGGAGGAGCCCAGGCCACGGCCGTGCGGTATCCGGTTGGCGCAGACCACTTCGAGGCCGCGCGGCTGGCCGCCGAGCCGGTCGAAGGCGGCCCGCATCGAGCGGACCAGCAGGTGGCGCTCGTCGCGCGGCAGCGTCTCGGCGCCCTCCCCGGCGATGTCGACGGCGAGTCCGGAGTCGGCGACCCGGACGACCACGTCGTCGTACAGACCCAGCGCGAGCCCGAAGGCGTCGAAGCCCGGGCCGAGGTTGGCGCTGGTCGCGGGAACCCTGACCCGGACGGCGGCGGCACGGAACGCAGGACCGGCCATGCGGTGGACTCTCCTGGGGAAATCGGGCGGCGCTCAGCGCGTCGTCAGGTGCGAGGTGGGGAGCCGCAGGCCCCCTCCGGGGCGGGCGGTCACGGTCGTCGGCGCGGCCCCTGTGAGGCCGAGCCCGGGGCAGGTGCCAGACGGCCGGAGCCAGAGTATCGAAGAGAGGTTCCCCAGTGGTACACCCCGTGGGCCTTCGATCTGGTGTGTTGCCGCTTCTGGCCGGAATGCGACCGGAAATCGGATCGGAATGCGCCGCCGAATTGACACAAAAGTGTCAGCGGAGAACGTCGACGGGTCGACCCCCGAAAGGGTCGACCCGTCGAACCGTCAGTCCCCGTACCGGGTGGGGGGAAGTCGGGTCAGTCGAGCAGGCCGAGGCGCCGCGCGGCGGCCTCCGGGTCGACCGGGACGACCTGCGGCTGCGGCGCGCCGGCCACCGCCCAGTCCGGGTCCTTGAGGCCGTTGCCGGTGACGGTGCAGACGATCCGCTGGCCCGGGTCGACCAGGCCGGCCTCCGCCTTGGCCAGCAGGCCGGCCACCGAGGCGGCCGAGGCGGGCTCCACGAAGACGCCCTCCTGCGAGGCCAACAGCCGGTAGGCGGACAGGATCTGACGGTCCGTCACCTTGTCGATGAGGCCGCCGGACTCGTCCCGCGCGGCGAGCGCGTAGTCCCAGGAGGCCGGGTTGCCGATCCGGATCGCGGTGGCGATGGTCTGCGGCTTCAGCACCGGGGCGCCGTCCACGATCGGGGCCGAGCCGGCGGCCTGGAAGCCCCACATCCGCGGGGTGCGGGTGGCCATCCGGTCGGTGGCGTACTCGCGGTAGCCCTTCCAGTAGGCCGTGATGTTGCCCGCGTTCCCGACCGGCAGGACGTGGATGTCCGGGGCGTCGCCGAGCATGTCGACGATTTCGAAGGCGGCCGTCTTCTGACCCTCGATCCGCACCGGGTTCACCGAGTTGACCAGCGCCACCGGGTACTTCTCGGACAGTTCGCGGGCGAGCGTCAGGCAGTCGTCGAAGTTCCCGTCCACCTGCAGGATCTTCGCGCCGTGCACCAGCGCCTGGCCCATCTTGCCGAGGGCGATCTTGCCCTGCGGGACGAGCACCGCGGAGACCATCCCGGCCCGCACCGCGTACGCGGCGGCGGAGGCCGAGGTGTTGCCGGTGGACGCGCAGATGACGGCCTGCGCGCCCTCCTCCTTGGCCTTGGAGATGGCCATCGTCATCCCGCGGTCCTTGAAGGAGCCGGTCGGGTTGGCGCCCTCGACCTTGAGGTAGACCTCGCAGCCCGTGCGCTCGGACAGCACCTGGGCGGGGACGAGCGGCGTGCCGCCCTCCAGCAGGGTGACCACCGGGGTGGCCGCGGTGACCGGCAGGCGGTCCCGGTACTCCTCGATCAGGCCGCGCCACTGGTGGGTGTGCGCGCCTCGGACGACGTTCTCGGCAACGGCGTTCATGGCTGTTCCTTATTCCCCTTCGACCCGCATGATGCTGGCCACGTCCCGCACGCTGTCCAGCGCGCGGAGCTTGTCGACCGTCGCCGACAGCGCGGCGTCGGTGGCGCGGTGGGTGACCACGACGAGCGAGGCGTCGCCGTCGCGGCCCTGCTGGCGCACGGTGTCGATGGACACGCCGTGCTCGGCGAAGACGGACGCCACCTGGGCGAGCACGCCCGCGCGGTCGTCCACGTCCAGGCTGACGTGGTAGCGGGTGACGACGTCGCCCATCGGCTTGGCCGGGAGCCGGGTGTACACCGAGTCACCGGGGCCGGTGGCGCCCGCGAGCTTGTTGCGGCAGACCGCGACCAGGTCGCCGAGCACCGCGGAGGCGGTCGGCGAGCCGCCCGCGCCCGGGCCGTAGAACATCAGCCGGCCGGCCGCCTCGGCCTCGACGAACACCGCGTTGTACGCCTCGCGGACGGAGGCCAGCGGGTGCGAGAGCGGGATCATCGCCGGGTGGACCCGGGCGGTGACCGACTCGCCGTCCTTGGCCCGCTCGCAGATCGCGAGCAGTTTGACGACGCAGCCCATCTCCTTGGCCGAGGCGATGTCGGCGGCGGTCACCTCGGTGATGCCCTCGCGGTACACGTCCGCGGCGGTCACCTTGGTGTGGAAGGCGATGCCGGCCAGGATGGCGGCCTTGGCGGCGGCGTCGAAGCCCTCCACGTCGGCGGTCGGGTCGGCCTCGGCGTAGCCGAGCGCGGTGGCCTCCTCCAGCGCCTCCGAGTAGCCGGCGCCGCTGGTGTCCATCTTGTCGAGGATGAAGTTGGTGGTGCCGTTGACGATCCCCAGCACCCGGTCGACCTTGTCCCCGGCCAGCGACTCGCGCAGCGGGCGCAGCAGCGGGATCGCGCCCGCCACCGCGGCCTCGTAGTACAGGTCCACCCCGGCCTCGGCGGCCGCGGCGTGCAGCTCGGTGCCGTCCTGGGCGAGCAGCGCCTTGTTCGCGCTGACCACCGAGGCGCCCTGCTTGAAGGCGGACAGGATCAGGGACTTGGACGGCTCGATGCCGCCCACCACCTCGACCACGACGTCGATGTCGCCCCGGTTGATCAGGGCCTCGGCGTCGGTGGTGATCAGGTGCTCGGGCACCCCGGGGCGGACCCGGCCGGCCCGGCGGACCGCGATCCCGGCGAGCTCGACCGGAGCACCGATGCGAGCCGTGAGGTCGTCGGCCGTCGTCGTCATGATGCGCGCCACCTCGGAGCCCACCACACCACAACCCAGCAACGCCACCTTCAGCGGGCGCGTACGCATCATCCGACTCCGCTCTGCATTCATCGTGCTTCGGTGTTTCCGGCGGATTCTCGGGGCCGCCGGAAACTTCGGTCCGTACCAGTCTCGGGGACTTTCCGCACGGATCTACGGTCGTTCCATGATCTGAGACGAGAATTTCGTCATCCGATATCCAGGCGCAGGAGATCCTCCTCCGTCTCGCGCCGGACGATCACCCGGGCCGCGCCGCCCTCGACGGCGACCACGGGGGGCTTGAGGGCGTGGTTGTAGTTGCTCGCCATCGAGCGGCAGTAGGCGCCGGTGGCGGGCACCGCGATCAGGTCGCCGGGGGCCAGGTCGGCGGGCAGGAAGGCGTCCCGGACGACGATGTCGCCGGACTCGCAGTGCTTGCCGACCACCCTGACCAGCATCGGCTCGGCCGCACTGGTGCGCGACACCAGCGCCACCGAGTACTCGGCGTCGTACAGCGCGGTGCGGATGTTGTCCGACATCCCGCCGTCCACGCTGACGTAGGTGCGCAGGCCCTCCAGCGGCTTGACGGTGCCCACCTCGTACAGCGTGAACATGGTCGGGCCGACGATCGCCCGGCCCGGCTCCACGCTCAGCCGGGGGACGGCCAGGCCCGCGCCGGCGCACTCCCGGCGGACGATCTCGGCCAGCGCGGCCGCGATCTCGGCCGGCTCGCGCGGGTCGTCCTCGCTGGTGTAGGCGATGCCGAGGCCGCCGCCGAGGTCGATCTCGGGCAGCTCGACGCCGTGCTCGTCGCGGATCCCGGCCAGCAGGCCGACCACCCGGCGGGCGGCCACCTCGAAACCGGCCATGTCGAAGATCTGCGAGCCGATGTGCGAGTGGATGCCGCGCAGCTCCAGGCTGTCGCCGTGCGCGAGCACCCGGCGCACCGCCTCGGCGGCCGCTCCCCCGCTCAGCGACAGGCCGAACTTCTGGTCCTCGTGCGCGGTCGCGATGAACTCGTGGGTGTGCGCCTCGACGCCCACGGTGATCCGGATCAGCACCTGCTGGCGCACGCCGTGCCGGGCGGCGATCGCGGCCAGCCGCTCGATCTCCTGGTAGGAGTCGACCACGATGTGGCCCACGCCGGTCTTCACCGCGTGCTCCAGCTCGTCCGCCGACTTGTTGTTGCCGTGCAGCGCGATCCGCTCCGGCGGCATCCCGGCGGCCAGCGCCACCGCCAACTCGCCGGTGCTGCACACGTCGAGGTTCAGGCCCTCCTCGAACAGCCAGCGCACGACCGCCTTGGAGAGGAACGCCTTGCCGGCGTAGTAGACGTCCGCGTCGGCGCCGAAGGCCTCCCGCCAGGCGCGGGCCCGGGAGCGGAAGTCCTCCTCGTCCAGCACGTAGGCCGGGGTGCCGAACTCGGCCGCCAGCCGCTTGACGTCGATGCCGCCGACGACGGCCACGCCCTCGCCGTCGCGGGTGACGGTGCGCGACCAGACCTTGGGGTCGAGCGCGTTCAGGTCGGCGGGCGGGGCCTGGTAGTGGCCCTCGGGCAGGACGTCGCCGTGGCGGGGGCCTGCCGGGTGTGCGGAACGACTCATGCTCTCGTCAGTCCTTCGAGACCTATGGCGAGGGGCGGCGACGGTCTCCGTTGACCGTCAGCCGCCCCCGCTGTGCGCTTGGGGGTGGTGCCTACATCCGCTCGGGCGCCGTCACGCCCAGGAGCGTGAGGCCGTTGGCGACGACCGTGCGCGTCGCGTCGGCCAGCCAGAGGCGGGCGCGCGTGAGGTCGGTGACCTCCTCGTCGCCACGCGGCAGGATCCGGCAGTTGTCGTAGAAGCGGTGGTACTTGGCGGCCAGCTCCTCCAGGTACACGGCGACGCGGTGCGGCTCGCGCAGCTCGCCGGCCGAGGCCAGGACGCGGGGGAACTCGCCGAGGTGGCCGAGCAGGTCGGACTCCCACTCGGTGCTCAGCAGCTCCGGTTTGAAGTCCTCGGCCGTGCCGCGCGTGATGCCCTGCTCGTCGGCGTTGCGCTGGACGGCGCACATCCGCGAGTGGGCGTACTGGACGTAGTAGACCCGGTTCTCGTTGGTCTGGCTGGTCAGGACGTTGATGTCCAGCGTGATCGTCGAGTCCGTGGACGAGCGCGCCAGGGTGTAGCGGGCGGCGTCGACGCCGATCCACTCGACCACGTCGTCGATCGTGATGATGTTGCCGGCCCGCTTGGACATGCGGACCTCTTCGCCGTCGCGAAGCATCTTCACGAACTGGCCGATCTTCACCTCGATGTTGTGGTTCAGGTCGTCGCCCGCGCAGGCCGAGATGGCCTTGAGGCGGTTGACGTAGCCGTGGTGGTCGGCGCCCAGCATGTAGAGCGCGACCTCGGCGCCGCGGTCCCGCTTGGACAGGTAGTACGCGGCGTCGGCGGCGAAGTAGGTCTTGTCGCCGTCCGCCTTGATCAGGACGCGGTCCTTGTCGTCCCCGAAGTCGGTGGTGCGCAGGAAGACCGCGCCGTCCTGCTCGAAGACGTGGCCCTGCTCGCGCAGCCGGTCGATGGCCTTCTCGACGGCGCCGGAGTCGTGCAGCGTCTTCTCGGAGAACCAGACGTCGAAGTGGGTGCCGAACTCGTCCATCGAGCGCTTGATCTCGGCGACCATGAGCTTCAGGCCCTCGGTGCGGAAGACCTGGAGCTGCTCCTCCTCGGAGAGGTCGAGCACGCCCGGGATCGCGTCGGTGAGCGCCTTGGCGATGTCGACGATGTACTCGCCGACGTAGCCGCCCTCCGGCACCTCACGGCCGTTCGCGGCGGCCTGCAGCGAGGCGGCGAACTTGGTGATCTGCACGCCGGCGTCGTTGAGGTAGTACTCGGTGGTGACGTCGGCGCCGGAGGCCCGCAGCACGCGCGCCAGCGAGTCGCCGACCGCCGCCCAGCGGACGCCGCCGATGTGGATCGGGCCGGTCGGGTTGGCGGAGACGAACTCCAGGTTGATCTTCAGGCCCTTGAGGGCCTCGTTGCGGCCGTAGGCCTCGCCCGCCTCGACGATGGTGCGCGCGAGCGCACCGGCGGTGGCGGTGTCCAGGGTGATGTTCAGAAAGCCCGGACCGGCGATGTCGACCTTGGCGACGCCGGTGATCCCTCGCAGGCGGTCGGCCAGCAGCTCCGCGACGGCTCGCGGCGGCTTGCCGGCCGCCTTGGCGAGCTGGAGGGCCACGTTCGTCGCGTAGTCGCCGTGGTCCCGGTTCTTGGGCCGCTCGACCGTCACGTGCTCGGGCACGGCGACGGTCAGCTCGCCCGCCTCGACGGCGGCGCTCACTGCGGCCTGGACTGCCTGGGAAAGGTCTGCGGGGGTCACGACGCCAAGCGTAGGCGAGACGGGGTACCCGCCCGCCACCCGGTTTACCGGTTGAGACGGCGCCGCGCCGCCCCGCCCGGGTTGTCAGCCGCGATCCGTGTACTCCGTTCGCTCAGGGCGAAACCCGCCGGGGCTCCCCTGCGGCCGCATCAGCCGCCGGACCAGCGCCACCAGGTCGGCCGGGTCGAAGGGCTTGCCGAGGTAGCCGTCCACGCCGACCGTCTCCCCCAGGTCGAGGTCCGCCGGGGTGCAGGCGCTGACGATCGCGATCGGCAGCTCGCGGGTGTCCGGGGTCGCGCGCAGCCGGGCCGCCGTCCGCAGGCCGTCCAGGCGCGGCATCACCACGTCCAGCGTGATCACGTCGGGCTTCACCCGGCGGACGACCTCCAGGCACTCGGCACCGTCGGTCGCGGTCACCACCTCGAAGCCTTCGAGCTCCAGGTTGACCCTGATCAGCTGGCGGATCACCTCGCTGTCGTCCACCACGAGGACCCGCCCGGACACTCCCGACACCTCACCGAGGGTATCGGCGGCCCCGCCGCCCCGTCCGGCCTTTGGGCACTTCTGCCTCCCGCCGCCCGCCCGGACGATCTTCCGGGCCCCGACTGGATCTTCGGGAAACGTGTGCGCGGAGCACGGCCGGAGCCTGGTAGTGTTCTCGACGTCGGAAGCGCGAGCGGCCGACGAGGCCAGTAGGCCCCCGTAGCTCAGGGGATAGAGCACCGCCCTCCGGAGGCGGGTGCGTAGGTTCGAATCCTACCGGGGGCACTTCGCAGGAAGTGCAACTGAGGCCCAGATCAGTGGAGTTGATCCACGGATCTGGGCCTTCGTCGTGTTCCGGGCCGGATGGCCGCCCGCCCGCCGGGCGGCTCAGGCAGCGCCCTCGACCTGGGAGTAGAGGGACGCGATGGTGTGGTCGAAGTACGCGCTGTACGAGGTGTCGTCGCTCTCGCCGCCCTGCTGGTAGCCGCCGATGGCGCCGATCACGTCGCCGGTCGCGGTGTTGATCCACGGGCCGCCGCTGGTGCCGGCCGGGTAGGCCGGGCACTGGACGACCCGCTGGTAGGTGCTCTGCTGGGCGGTGGTGTTGGTGCAGAGGCTGGGCTCCTCGGTGTCGCCCGGGTAGCCGTACAGGCGGACGGTCGCGCCGAACGGCTCGTCGGTGCCGAGCTTGTTGCCGCCGACCACGTCCTCGACCTTGCGGCCGTTGCTGGGGGCGGTCTCCAGGATCGCGAAGTCCTCGTCCGCGTCGCCCTTCTGGGACCAGTCGGCGGTGGTGTGGATCGCGGTGACCTGCCAGGTGCCGTACGGGGCCTTGCCGTCGCGGTAGCCGGGGGCGAAGAGGACGCCGTCGGTGCTGGTGAGGCAGTGCGCGGCGGTCAGCAGCAGGTTGCCGGTGGGGCTGTGCAGCACGCTGGCGGTGCAGAAGTGGTTGCCGGCCGTCACCGAGCCCTGGAACAGCGCGCCCACCGTGGCGGCCTCGTGGTCGTCGCCGGGGGCGGTGGCGGTGGTGCCCAGGACGGCGCCGCGCCCGCTCGGGGTGGGGGTGGTGCTCGGGGTGTCGGTGGGGGTCGGGGTGTCGGTCGGCGTCGGGGCGGCCCCGGTCGGGGTCGGCGTGGGGCTCGGGGTCTGCGCGGGGGCGGTGACCGGCGCGGGCGGGGCCGGGGCCGGCGTGGTGCTCGGCGCGGCGGTGAGCGCGGGCCGGGCGCTGCGGGCGGCCTTCCCTGCGGCCGAGGCGTCGTTCAGGCTCAGCCCGTGGGTGCCGACCACGACCGCGGCGACGGCGGCGGCCGAGAGGGCGGTGAGCAGGGTCGGGGCCAGCACGCGGCGGCTCGCCTTCGGACGGCGGTGCTGACCCATGGCCTTGCTCTCCTGTCGTCGAACGGTGGAGTACCGGTCACTGACTATGACGCGTTCGCCTGCAAAGGGCGTTACTCGCGCCTTGGAGAGTCATGAGAAAAACGTCACCCGGCCCCGGGCAAGCGTATCGACCCCGTTCCGAACGGGGTCGACACCTCCTCCAACTGTGGCTTTCAGCCCGTCCGTTGGCGATCCGATGGGGCGGCGGCGCGGGCCTTGTCGGTCGGCTTTCCGTCCACCGCGGCGGCCGGGGCCCGGTGCGTCGCGGCCTCCCGGGCCGGCTGGGCCGACTCCGCGGCGGCCCCGCCCGGGACGGTGGTGGCCTCGCCGGGGGCGGGCCGGTGGTCGACCATCACGAAGGCGACCAGGGCCGCCAGGATCAGCACGCCCATCGCGACCCAGGTCGCGACCACGTAGCCGTGCACCGCGCCCTGGGCCCGTACCGCCGGGTCGGAGGCGAGCCGGGTGCCCAGGTACGTCGCGGTGGCGCTGGCCGCGATCGTGTTCAGCAGCGCGGTGCCGAAGGAGCCGCCCACCTGCTGGGCCGAGTTGATGGTCGCCGAGGCGGCGCCGGCCTCGTTCGGGGCGACCCCGAGGGTGGCCAGGCTCATCGACGGCATGAAGACCAGGCCCATGCCGAAGCCGAGCAGCAGTTCGGCGGGCAGCACCATGGCGGCCCACGGACTGTCGACCTTCATCTGGGTCAGCCAGGCCATGCCGCAGGCGGCGAGCAGCAGCCCGGGGCCGATCAGGTTCCGGGACGGCACCCTGGTCATCAGCCGGGCCGCGAAGCCGGTCGAACTGATCACGATGGCGCCCGTCATGGGCAGGAAGGAGAGGCCGGCGACCACCGGCGAGAAGTGCTTGATGGCCTGCAGGTAGTAGGTCAGGAACAGGAACAGGCCGAACATGCCGACCATGGCGAGGCCCACCGCGAGCGCGCCGCCGCCGCGGTTGCGGTCGGCCACGATGTGGATCGGCAGCAGCGGGTGCGAACTGCGCTTCTCGACCAGGACGAACAGCGCGAGCAGGGCCACGCCCAGCAGCAGCGAGCCGATCACCAGGCCGTCGCTCCAGCCCCGGGTGACGGCCTCGGAGGTGCCGAAGACGATCGCGAGCAGGCCTCCGCAGCCGAGCAGTGCCCCGGGCAGGTCGAGTTTGATCCGCCGGCCCTTGGCGATGTGGTCGCGCTGGAGCACCGAGAACGCGGCGAAGGCGGTGGCCACCGCGATCGGGGAGTTCACGAACAGGCACCAGCGCCAGTTCAGGTACTCGGTGAGCAGGCCGCCGGTGATGAAGCCGATCGCGGCGCCGCCGGCGGCGATCGCACCGAAGATGCCGAAGGCCGTACTGCGTTCCTTCGGGTCGGAGAACGTGGTGGAGAGCAGTCCCAGCGCGGAGGGCGCGAGCAGGGCGCCGAACGCGCCCTGCAGGGCACGGGCGCCGAACAGCATGGACGGGTCGACGGCGGCGCCGCCGAGGGCGGAGGCGAGCGCGAAGCCCAGCAGGCCCACGGTGAAGACGCGCTTGCGGCCGAAGAGGTCGCCGAGGCGCCCGCCGAGCAGCAGCAGGCCGCCGAAGGCGAGCGTGTAGGCGGTGATCACCCATTGCCGGTCCGCGTCCGAGATGCCGAGATCCTTCTGGGCGGACGGCAGGGCGATGTTCACGATGGTGATGTCGAGGACGATCATGAGCTGGGCGATGGCGATGACGGCCAGCGCCCACCAGCGGCGACGGTCCGCGTCCTCATGACCGGTGGCGGGTTGCGCAGACACTGGTCGAGCCTTCCGTTGGGGGGCGGAGAGGTCACGCAGTCGCCTTCCAGTCGACCTCCGTCCCGGACGGATCGCAAGGAAAAACCTTGCCAAATCGACCTTTCTCGGACAAAAGGACCAGGCCCTGGGACCTCCGGCGGAGGTCCAGGGCCCGGTCCCGCGGCCCGTCGTCAGAGCGCGGACAGCTCCGCGACCAGGTCGTCCAGCCCCAGCGAGCCCTGCGACAGCGCCGCCATGTGCCAGGCCTTGAGGTCGAACTCCGCGCCGCGCGCCTCGTGCGCCGCCCGCGCCGCCGCCCGGCCGCGCAGCCAGGCGCGCTCGCCGAGCTTGTAGCCGATCGCCTGGCCGGGCAGGCCCAGGTAGCGGACCAGCTCGCTGTCCAGGAAGTCGGCGGACAGGCCGCAGTACAGGCCGAAGAACTCCCGGGCGTGGTCCGGGGCGACCGGCTCGCCCGGGCGGTACGGGGAGTCGGCGGGGAAGTCCAGACCGACGTGCATGCCGATGTCGACGATCACCCGCAGCGCGCGCATCATCTGCGCGTTGAGGTAGCCGAGGCGGTGGCCCGGGTCGGTGAGGTAGCCGAGCTCGTCCATCAGGCGCTCGGCGTACAGCGCCCAGCCCTCCATGTTGGCGCTGACCCCGCCGAGGGTCACCTGGTAGGTGGAGAGCCGGTCGGCGACGTACACCCACTGCGCGAGCTGCAGGTGGTGGCCCGGGACGCCCTCGTGGTACCAGGTCGAGACCAGGTCCCAGACCGGGAAGCGCTCCTCGCCGAGCACCGGCAGCCAGGTCCGGCCGGGGCGGCTGAAGTCCAGCGACGGCTGGGTGTAGTACGGCGCGGCGGCGCTGCCGGGCGGGGCGATCCTGGACTCGACCCGGGTGATCGGCTCGGCCAGGTCGAAGTGGGTGCCCTGGAGGTCGCGGATCGCCTGGTCCATCAGGCCCTGGAGGTACTCGCGGGCGGCGTCGGAGCCCTCGATGGCCGGGCCGTCCGACTCCAGCCACTTCATCGCGGCCATCGGGCCGACGCCCGGGCGGACCTTCTCCGCCTCGGCCTCCATCTGCGCGCGCAGGTCGTGGAACTCGCTCCAGGCCCAGGCGTAGGCCTCGTCCAGGTCGAGGTCGGCGCCGGTCCAGTAGCGGACGAACCGGCCGTAGCGCTCCCGGCCGACCGGGTCCGGGGTGTCGGCGGCCGCCGGCCCGTACACGTCGCGCAGCCAGTCGCGCAGCGCGGCCAGCGCCTCGGCGGCGGCCACCGCGTGGCCGTCCAGCTCGGCGCGCAGGCTCTCCGGGGCGTCCTGGACGAAGGTGCCGAACCAGCCCGCCCGTCGCCCACCGCCACCCTCGCTCGAGCCGCTGCGCGGCGCACCTTCTTCTGGAACCTCCCCCTCCAGCCAGTCGCCGAACTGTCCGACCACGGTGGTCACCTGGCGCGGGCCGGAGAGCAGGCCGCGCTCGATGCCCTCGGCCAGGGTCTGCCGGTACTGCTCCAGCGCCAGCGGCACCCGGGCCAGGCGGCCGGCGACCACCCGCCACTCGGCCTCGGTGCCGGTGGCCATCAGCGTGAAGCACTCCCGCACGTTGTGCACCGGCGAGCCGAGGTTGCGCAGCGAGCGGTAGTCCTCGCCCGCGTCGTGGACGGCGAGTTCGGCGGTCAGCCGCTCGCGCAGCAGCCGGGCGCAGCGGCGCTCGGCCTCGTCCTCGACGGCGCCGCCCCGCTCGGCCTCGTCGAGCCGGGCGAGGGTGCGGCGGCCGAGCTCGGCCAGCCGGGCGGAGCCGGCCGGGGAGAGGTCGGGCAGGCGGTCGTCCTCGGGATTGACGCCGAGGTAGACCGCGATCAGCGGGTCCAGTTCGGCGAGTTCGCGGACGTAGTCGTCGGCGATGCGGCGCGGGGTGGTGCCGCCGGAGGTGATCGGTTCTTCAGCCATCCGCACATCATGGCGTGGCCTCGGGCGATTGCAAGACCCCGGCGATCAAGGGCGGCGATCGACCGGGGCGCCTCACCGGACGCAAACATCCATTCGGAAACGACCGTGCGGAGACAGGACCGGATCGCCCCGATGCCCATTACCCTGACGCCATGAAAGCCCGCCCCACCACGGCAGACGACCCGGCCACCGCCCCGACCGCGCCCGAGCCGCGCCCGCGGCGCAGCGGCTACCGGCGGCTGCCGGTCCAGCAGCGCCGCGAGCAGCTGATCGCCGTCGCCCTGGAGCTGTTCGCCTCCCGGCCGCCGGAGGAGGTGAGCCTGGACGACGTCGCCGAGGCCGCCGGGGCGTCCCGCCCGCTGGTCTACCGCTACTTCGCGGGCGGCAAGCAGCAGCTGTACGAGGCCGCGCTGCGCACCGCGGCGGACGAGCTGACCAGCCGGTTCACCGTGCCGGCGGCGGGCACGCCGTCCGAGCAGCTGGCGGCCGTCCTGGACGGCTACTTCGCCTTCGTGGCCGAGCACGACGCCGGCTACTCGGCGCTGCTGCGCGGCGGTTCGGTGGTGGAGACGGCCCGCACCTCGGCGATCGTCGACGACGTCCGGCGGGTGGCGCTCAAGCGGACCCTGCGCCACCTGGGGGTCCGGGAGGCCGGGCCGCGGCTGACGCTGCTGGTCCGCTCGTGGATCGCGGTGGTCGAGGGCGCGTCGCTGAGCTGGCTGGACGAGGGGCGCGCGCTGCCGGTGGACGGGCTGCGCGACTGGCTGGTGGACCAGTTCACCGCGATGGCGGCGGCGACGGCGCTGCACGACCCGCAGACGGCCGAGGTGCTGGCGGCGGTGCTGGCGCTGGAGGGCCCGCAGGAGGAGCGGGCCGGGCGGCTGCGCGCGGTGCTGGGCGGGAGCTGAGTCCGGGAGGTCCCGACCCCCGTGCCAAGGGTCGGGGCCCCAAGGGTCGGGGCCGCTGTCAGGCCTTGCCGAGCACCTGGCGCTGCCGGCCGAGGCCGTCGACCTCGATCTCGACGACGTCGCCGGGGGCGAGGAACGGCGTGCCGGGGTGGCCCAGGGTGACCCCGGCCGGGGTGCCGGTGACGATCACGTCGCCCGGGTCGAGCACCATGAACCGGCTCGCGTAGCGGACGAGCTCCAGCACCGGGAAGATCATCTGCGCGGTGCTGCCGTCCTGCCGCAGCTCGCCGTTGACCCACAGCCGCAGCGCCAGGGCCTGCGGGTCGGGCACCTCGTCGGCGGTGACCAGCCAGGGCCCGAGCGGGGTGAAGGTCTCCGCCGACTTGCCCTTGTCCCACTGGCCGCCGCGCTCGAACTGGAAGGCCCGCTCGGTGACGTCGTTGGCGATCGTGTAGCCGGCGATCACCCCGGCGGCCTCGGCGTGCGAGTCCAGGTAGCGGGCGGTGCGGCCGATCACGACGGCCAGTTCGGCCTCGTAGTCGGTCTTCTCGCCGTCGCGCGGCACCAGCACCTCGTCGTACGGGCCGACCACGGTGTTGCCCGGCTTGAGGAAGATCACCGGCTCGGCCGGGATCGCGAGGCCGGCCTCGGCCGCGTGGTCGCGGTAGTTGAGCCCGATGCCGACGACCTTGCCCGGCCGGGCCACCGGGGCGCCCACCCGCAGGCCGTCCAGGTCCACCACCGGCAGCAGGCCGGCGGCGGCGTCCCGCGCCAGCTCGGCGGTGTCCAGCCCGGACAGGAAGGCCCCGTCGAGGTCGCGGGCCCGTCCGGACAGGTCGTACGCGGTGCCGTCCTCGCCCAGCAGGACCGGGCGCTCGGCGCCCTGCGGTCCGACGCGGAGCAGTCTCATCGATCCGTCACCAGCCTTTCGTCGCGGCTCACCGGAGCGGCGGGGCGCCGCTCCGGGGTCCGGTGACGAGGTATACCAACCGTCCGGGGCGGCGGACCAGACCGTCCCGATGGGCGAAATCCTCCCGACTCGCCCGGGTGCGGCGAGGGCGAATCGGCCGCCCGTACGGTTGACAGGCCGGTGCGCCCGGGCTTCGCCGTTGGCGGAACCGGGCGCGCGGCGGCGCCGGGGCGCGTGATCATCCGGTCATGGAGATCACCCGGGTGCGCGAAGAACTGCACATGATCACACTGGAGTTCGGCACCGCCTACCTCTGGCGGGACGAGCACGGGCTCACCCTCGTCGACACCGGCATCGCCGGCTCGGCGGGCCCGATCGAGCGGGCCGTCCGCGAGCTCGGGCTGGACCCGGCCGCGCTGCGCCGGATCGTGCTCACCCACCACCACGAGGACCACACCGGCTCCGCCGCCGAACTCGCCCGCCGCTGGTCCGCCGAGGTGGTCGCGCACCGGCTGGACGCCCCGGTGATCCGGCGCGAGCAGCCGCCCGTGCCGCCGGTGCTGAGCCCGTTCGAACAGGAGCTGTGGGACGGGCTGCCGCCGATACCGCCCGCCGAGCCCTGCCCGGTGCACCGGGAGGTCCGGGACGGCGACGTGCTCGACATCGGCGGCGGCGCGGTGGTCGTGCACGTGCCCGGGCACACCGACGGCAGCATCGCGCTGCACCTGCCCGGGCCCGGCGTGCTGTTCACCGGCGACATCGCCTCCCACGTGCAGGGGCGGACCAGGCCAGGGGTGTTCCACACCGACCCGGCCCGGGCCCTGGAGTCCTTCCGGCGGCTGGCCGAACTCCCGGTGGAGACGGCCGTGTTCGGGCACGGCGACCCGATCGCCGCGGGCGCCTCAGCCGTGCTGCGCGGCGCCGCCGAGCAGCTCGGACAGCGCTAGCCCCCAGGAGGCGCCGGCGCCGTCGCGGGCCACCACCCGCTGCCAGCGGTCGAGGTCGCGCTCGGCGTCGGCCCGGGCCGCCGGGTGGGCGGCGAGGGCGGGCAGCAGCTCGCGCAGCAGGGCGACGGCGGCGCCCGGCCGGCCGTCCCGGGCCAGCCAGAGGGCCAGGTCGTGGCAGGTGCGCAGGGTGCGCGGGTCGGCGGCGCCGCAGGTCCGGGCGAGCTCGGGCAGCAGCGCGGTCAGGGTCTCGACGGCCCGCCCGAACGCGCCCTCCTCGCCGTACCGCCACGCCCGGTGGGCCTGGTCGCGCAGCTCCTCGGGGGTGCGGTCGCCGGTGCCGAGCATGCCCGGCCGGACCGTCCGCAGCCGGGCCCGCACCTCGGCGGCCGTGGCGGGCCGGTCGGCCGGGTCCTTGGCGAGCAGCTGGTCGACCAGGTCGGCCAGGGCCGGGTCGACGCTGCGCAGCCGGGGCGGAGCCTCGGTGGCGTGCTTGGTCAGGTAGCCGAGGGGCGTGTCGGCGCGGAACGGGAGCCGGCCGGCGCAGACCTCGAACAGCATGATGCCGAGGGCGTAGAGGTCGGCCCGGCCGTCCACCGCGCCGTCCGCCCAGCACTCGGGCGCCAGGTAGGGCACGGTGCCGACCACGCTGCCGCTGGAGGTGAGCCGGGGGCCGGTCTGGCTGAGCAGCCGGGCGATGCCGAAGTCGACCACCTTGACCCGGCGGTCGGCGTCGATCATCACGTTCCCGGGCTTGATGTCCCGGTGGACGACGCCGCTGCGGTGCGCGGCGTCCAGCGCCTTGCACACCTGGCCCATCCACTTCAGCGCGAGCCCGTTCTCCGGCCGCTCCCGCTTGAGGACCGCGGACAGCGCCTCGCCGCGGACCAGCTCCATCACCAGGTAGTGGGCCTCCCCGGCGCCGTCCGGGGCCCTCCCGTAGTCGTGCACGGCGGCGATGTGCGGGTTGGAGAGGCTGCTCGCCGTCCGGGCCTCGCGGACGAACCGCTCCACCGCCTCCTGGTCGGCGGCGTGCTCGGCGAGCAGCACCTTCACCGCGACCTGCCGGTTGAGCACGATGTCGCCCGCCCGCCACACCGCGCCGTAGCTGCCCCGCCCCAGCGGCGCCTCCAGCCGGTACCGGCCGCCGAGCAGGTCCCCCTGCCGCATCCGCTCCCCCAAACCCCGACCGTCCCCGCCCGGCGTGCGCCGGGCGGGGTCACGATAGCGGCGGCCGGGAACGAACGGGTGAACGACCGTGCTACGCGGGCTGCTTGGGCAGGCCGGGCGGGTTCAGCTCGGACGTCCGGACGGCTTCGGCCTCCAGGCCCCAGCGCTTGAGGACCTGCCCGTACGTGCCGTTCCTGATCAGCTCGTTCAGCGCCTGGTTGAGCGCCTGGACCAGCCCGTTGTCCTTCTTGGTGGCCGCGGCGATCTTGCCCTGGACGTCCTTGCCGCCGCCCGAGTAGGTGCCGACGATCTCGGTCTCGCCGGTCTGCGCGACGTGGAAGGACAGGCTCGGGTTGGGGCCGACGTACGCGTCGATCCGGCCGGAGGAGAGCGCCAGGTAGAACTCGGTGCCCTGGAAGTACTTGATGTCGATCGGCTTGCGGCCGGCCTTGACGTTCTCCTCGCTCCAGGAGATCAGCAGCTTCTCCTGGTTGGTTCCGGAGGAGACGCCGACCGACCGGCCGGCCAGGTCGGCGGGCCCGGTGACCTTGAGGCCGCTGCCCTTCTTCGCCTCGAAACCGAGGTTGTCCAGCCGGTAGGTGGCGAAGTCGTACTTCTCCTTGCGCGCCTCGGTGACGGTGATGTTGGAGACGCCGACGTCGTACTTGCCGCTGTCCAGGCCGACGAAGATGTTCTCCCAGGAGCCCGAGTCGATCTGCACCTCAAGACCGAGCACGTTGCCGAGCAGGTACGCGATGTCCGGCTCGACGCCGATCACGGTCGTGTCGTCGGTGGCGTGGAAGTCCAGCGGCGGGGTGGTGCCGAGCGAGTCGACGACCTTCAGCGTGCCTCTCCGTCTGATCTCCTCCGGGACCAGCGCCGCGATCGCGTCGACCTTCGGCGTGGTGACCCGGTTCTGGTTCGGCGACAGGTTCACCACGGTGCCGTTCGGCGCGACGGTGCCCCCGGCCGGGGCGAGGCCCGCCGCGGCGTCCGTGGCACCGCTGCCGCAGCCGGCCAGGACGAGGGCGGCGGCGAGGGCGCCGGCGGCGGTCACGAGGGCGCGACGGGGGAGGGACATGGCTCGAACTCCTGCTCGGTGAAGGGGGGTCGGTGACGGGGAAGGTGGGTGACGGGGAAAGGGGGGTGCGTCAGAGCACCTTGGCCAGGAAGGCCCGGGTGCGCTCGTGCCGCGGCCGGTCCAGCACCTCGGCCGGCGGGCCCTGCTCGACGACCACGCCGCCGTCCATGAACACCACGGTGTCGGCGACCTCGCGGGCGAAGCCGATCTCGTGGGTGACCACGATCATCGTGGTGCCGCTGCGGGCCAGGTCCTTCAGCACGTCGAGGACCTCGCCGACCAGCTCGGGGTCGAGCGCCGAGGTCGGCTCGTCGAACAGCAGCACCTTCGGCTCCAGGGCCAGCGCCCGGGCGATCGCCACCCGCTGCTGCTGCCCGCCGGACAGCTGCCGGGGGTAGGCGGCGGCCTTGTCGGCCAGCCCGACCCGCTCCAGCAGCGCCAGCGCCGCCGCCCTGGCCGCGGCCTTGGGCCGGCGCAGCGCGGCCACCGGCGCCTCCACGAGGTTCTCCAGCACGGTCAGGTGCGGGAACAGGTTGAAGTTCTGGAACACGAAGCCGATGCCGGTGCGCTGGCGCAGCACCTCGCGCTCCTTGAGCTCGTACAGCTTGTCGCCGGAGCGCCGGTAGCCGATCAGCTCGCCGTCGATCGCCACGTGGCCGCGGTCCAGCTTCTCCAGGTGGTTGATCGTCCGCAGCAGGGTGGACTTGCCGGAGCCGGACGGGCCGAGCACGACCGTCACCGAGCCAGCCGGGACGTCCAGGTCGACGCCGCGCAGCACCTCCAGCGGGCCGTAGCTCTTGTGCAGTCCGCGCACCCGCACCATCGGGGCGGGCGTCGGGGCGCTCTTCGTCAGGGTGGTCATCCTCGTCCTCCGGGGAGACGGGCCGGCAGGGCCGGTACGGCGGCGCGCAGGCGCTGCCACGGGGTGGGCGGCGGGGTGCGTTCGGCGCCGCGGGCGAAGTGGCGCTCGACGTAGTACTGGACGACCGACAGCAGCGTGGTCAGCAGGACGTACCAGACGGTGGCGACCATCAGCAGCGGCACCACCCGGCCCGTCCGGCCGTAGATCACCTGGGCCTGGTAGAACAGCTCGCCGATCGCCATCACGTAGACCACCGAGGTGCCCTTGAGCAGCGAGACCACCTCGTTGGCGGCGGCCGGCAGGATGCCCCGCATGGCCTGCGGCAGCACGATCCGCCAGGCCTGCCGCCAGCGCGGGATGCCCAGTGCGGCGGCGGCCTCGCGCTGGCCGCCGTCCACCGCGAGGATGCCGCCGCGGATGATCTCGGCGGCGAACGCGGCCTGGTGCAGCCCGAGGCCGAGCACCGCGGCGCCGAGCGCGCTGAGCACGCCGACCACCTCGAACTCGCCGAAGGTCGGGCCGAACGGGATGCCGAAGCCGAGGCGCTTGTAGAGGTACGAGAGGTTGAACCAGAACACCAGCTGCACGATCAGCGGGATCGAGCGGAACACCCAGACGTACCCCCAGGCGATCGCCCGCAGGATCGTGCTGCGGGACAGCCGCATCGCGGCCACCACGGCGCCCAGCGTGAAGCCCAGGACGGTTCCGTAGAACGTGAGCTGAAGGGTGATGCCGATCGCCCGCAGGATGCTGTCGGCGGTGAAGTAGAGGCGGAAGGTGGGCCAGTCCCAGCCGGGGTTGGTGGCCAGGCCGTGGCCGAACTGCACCAGCAGCACGAGCGCGGTGATCCCGGCCGCCCAGCGCAGCGGGTGCCGGGCGGGGACGGTCCGCAGGCCGTCCAGTTCGGCGAGGTCGAGGTCGGGGTCGGCGGCGCCGGGCCCGGGGCGGGTCGGGGGCGCGGCGGCTTCGGTGGTGACGGTCATCGCAGGTCTCCTTCGACGGGCCCGGCGGTCACGGGTGCTCGGGCGGTCACGGGTGCTCGGGCAGTCACGGGTGCTCGGGCAGTCACGGGTGCTCGGGCGGGCTGATCTGCGACTCCTTGATCGCCGAGTCGGCGACCCCCCACTTCGCGAGGATCCGCTGGTACGTCCCGTCCTTGATCAGCTGGTTGACCGCCGCCTGGAAGGCCGGGGTGAGCTTCGAGCCCTTCTTGAAGGCGAACCCGACGTCCAGCCGGTGGAACTCGCCGAGGAACCTCGTCCCGGACGCCTCCTGCGCGGCCTGGTGGCGCAGTCCGTTGATGGTGGACATCTCGACGTCGATCCGCCCCTGCTGGAGGCCGGTCAGCAGGGCGCCCGACTCGCTGAACGCCTTGACCTCGTACGGCTTCTTCCCGGCGTCGGTGCACACGTTGCGGTGGCTGTTCAGCGTGGTCTCGAAGGTGGTGCCGGCGCCGGTGCCGATGGTCAGGCCGCACAGCTGCACCAGGTCGGTGACGGGCCGGCGCTCGGTGTCGTCCTTCCGCACCGCGAAACCCTGGCCGTCGTCGATGTAGGTGACGAAGTCGATGGTCCGCAGCCGGGCGGCGGTGACCCCGAAGTTGCCGGTGCCGACGTCGAACTTGCCGCTGTCCAGGGCGGGCAGGATGGTCTCGAAGGCGGCGTCCTCGCGCTGCACGGTCAGGCCGAGCACCTTGGCCACGGCGTCGGTGAAGTCCACGTCGATCCCGGCGGGCTTCTTCGTGGCCGGGTCGGGATAGAAGGCGGTGGGCGGCACGCCGAAGGAGGAGCCGAACCGGATCGTGCCGGCGGCGCGGACCTCCTCGGGCAGCAGCGCGGCCGCGGCCTCCGACTTCGCGACCCCGGAGACGACGTCCTGCGTGGCGGGGGCGGCGGCCCCGCTCGCGCCGGCCGCGCCCGCGATCTTCGGGTCGGAGCCGCAGCCGGCCAGCGCCAGGGCCGGCAGCAGGACGGCGGCGGCCAGGGCGGCGCGGCGGCGGGCGGTGGTGGTTCTCACGGGGGGCCTTTCAGTGGGGTGCGGGCGGTGCGGGGTCGGCCGTTGGTGCGCCCTCGTCGGGCGGAGCGTCCTCGACGGACGGTGCGCCTTCGACGGGCAGCGGCTTCTCGAAGGGCAGCGGCCCGATGGTCAGCGGATCGGCCGCGAGGTCGAACAGCGGCGTGTAGCCGGCCGCCAGGTAGAGGCCCCTGGCCTCGGGCTGGCGCGGCCCGGTCGTCAGGTAGATCCGGGCGTAGCCGGCGGCCGCCGCCGTGCGCTCCAGCTCGGCCAGCACCCGGCGGGCGAGGCCGCGGCGCCGGTGGGCGGAGTGCGTCCACATCCGCTTCACCTCGGCGGTGCGGTCGTCGTAGCGCTTGTACGCGCCGCCGGCCACCGGTTCGCCGTCCTCCAGCAGGAGCAGCAGCACCCCGCCGTGCGGTTCGGTGAAGGCCTCCCCGGGGTAGCGGGTCAGTTCCTGCCGCGCCTGGGGCCCGTACCGGCGGACGTACTCCTCGGCGAGTTCGCGCAGCAGCGGCTCGACCAGCGGGTCGTCCACGGCGACCCGGCGGAACTCCGGGCCGCGGGGAGCGGCCCGCGGGCCGTCGCCGGTGGGGGCGCGGCCGAGGACTTCGACGGGCATGGCTCAACCTTTCGGGGCAGGCTTTCGGGGCAGGCCGGGGCGCGGCCGCGGCGAACGGCCGTGAAGCGGTGGAGCACGCGGAGTGCACGGAGCACGGGCGGGCGGGGGCGCGAGGGAGGCGGCGGAACTGCCGGAGCGCAGTGCGAAGCCGTCGACGGAAGAGGAGATCTGACGCTACGTCAGCACAGGAGGGGCAGGCCGAGGGAGGCGCCCCGGGAGGGTCGGGCCGGGCGGGCGGCCCGCCGCCGGTTCAGCCGCGACAGGCCGCCGACCACACCCGACCGAAGTCGATGTGGTCGCGGGTGACCAGGGGCTGCTGGGCGTTCATGGGCTCAAGTTGAGCAGTCGCCCGAGTGGTACGTCAACCATCCATCGTTGCCGCTCTGTTGCGATCTCTTGTCACCTTTTCGACCTCGCCGGGCGACCCGTTCGCCGCCCTTGACAGCCGTCGATCGCGCCCGCGTACGATCGGCGGCGGAGCGCAGTGTGCAAGCGCACCGGCCGCGTTGAGGGACGCCGGCCGGCGCGGGGCCCGTACGTGACGACCACCCGTACGTGAAGACCACCCGTACCACCCGCCCGCACCCCCTGCCCGCCTCCACTCCCGCCAGGAGCCTCCGCCATGGCCACCCCGCCGGCCGTCCTGCCCGCGCCCTCCGTCCGCAAGCCCCCGCCCGCCCCGGCCGAGCCCCGGATCGTCCCCCGCCGAAAGCCCGGCCAGTGGGCCGCCGCGGCCGTCGCGCTGCTGCTGGCCGCGATGGCCGCCGCCTCGGTGGTCCGCAACGACGCCTTCCAGTGGGGCGTGGTCGCCGACTGGTTCACCGCCCGCTCGGTGCTGAACGGCCTCGGCCTGACCCTGTGGCTGACCGGGCTCACGCTCACCCTCGGCTTCCTCTTCGGCACCCTCCTCGCCACCATGCGGCTGTCCGCCAACCCGGTTCTGCGCACGCTGAGTTGGGCCTACATCTGGGTGTTCCGCTCCACCCCGCCGCTGGTGCAGCTGCTGTTCTTCTTCAACATCGGCGCGCTCTACCCGACGCTCGGCCTCGGCATCCCGTTCGGCCCCGAGTTCGTCACCGTGAGGACGGTCAACCTGATCGGCCCCACCCTGACCGCCGTCATCGGCCTCACCCTGCTGGAGTCCGCGTACGCCGCCGAGGTGATCCGCGGCGGCATCCTGTCCGTCGACCGCGGCCAACTGGAGGCCGCCGCCGCGCTCGGGCTCGGCCGCTGGCGGGTGCTGCGCCGGATCGTGGTGCCGCAGGCGATGCGGGCGATCGTGCCGAGCGCCGGGAACATGCTGATCGGCGCGCTCAAGGGCACCAGCATCGTCAGCGTGCTGGCCGTCTCCGACCTGCTCTACTCGGTGCAGCTGGTCTACCTGCAGTCGTACCAGGTGATCCCGATGCTGGTGGTCGCCACCCTCTGGTACCTGGTGGTCACCACCGTGCTGTCCATCGGCCAGTACTACGTGGAGCGGCACTTCGCCCGGGGCGCGACCCGGGACGGCCTGCCGCCCACCCCGCTGCACCGCGCCCGCACGGCCGTGCGCACCGCCGCCCGCGCCGCCGTCCACCGGGCGGCGCGGTCATGACGGCGCTGGTGATCGTCGGCGCCGGCCCGCGCGGCACCGGCCTGCTGGAGCGGATCGCCGCCAACGCCGCCGAACTCCTGCCACCCGACCGGCCGTTGGCGATCCATCTGGTCGACCCGTACCCGCCCGGCGCGGGCCGGGTCTGGCGCCGCGACCAGTCCCCGCTGCTGCGGATGAACTCGATGGCCGAGGACGTCACCATGTTCACCGACGAGCGCTCCACCCTGGACGGCCCGGTCCGCCCCGGCCCCTCGCTCGCCGAATGGGCCCGCCGCCCCGAGGAGTTCGCGCCCTACCGGGAGGTCGCCGACCCGGCCGTACGGGCCGAGCTGCGCGCCCTCGCGCCCACCGACTTCCCCACCCGGCGCGCCCAGAGCGCCTACCTGGACTGGGTGTTCCGGCGCGCCGTCGCCGACCTGCCGCCGCACGTCACGGTCACCATCCACCGCGACACCGCCCGGCGGATCGACGGCCCGGCGGACGGCCCGCAGACCGTCCACCTCACCGGCCGGGCGCTCACCGCCGACCACGTCGTGCTCACCCTCGGCCACCTCGACTCCGCCCCGCACCCCCGCCACGCCGCCGACGCCGAGTTCGCCGCCCGGCACGGCCGCTTCCACCTGCCGCCCGCCTACTCCGCCGACGTGGCGGGCGAGTTGGCGGCCCTCGCGCCCGGCGAGCCGGTGGTGCTGCGCGGCCTGGGCCTGGCCGCCGTCGACCTGGTCGCGCTGCTCACCGAGGGCCGCGGCGGCCGCTTCGAGCCGGCCGGCGACGGGCCCGCCCTGCGCTACCGGCCGTCCGGGCGCGAACCGGTGCTGCACCTCGGCTCCCGGCGCGGCGTGCCGTACCACGCCAAGACCGGCTACCGGCTGCAGGGCCCGCCGGCCCCGCTCCCCCGGTACTTCGACGCGGCCGCCGTCGACGCGCTGCTCGCCACCCCGGGGCCGCTCGAACTGCGGCGCGACCTCTGGCCGTCGATGGCCAAGGAGGTTGCCTTCGGGCACTACCACGAGCTGTTCCACGCCCACCCCGAGCGCACCGCCCTGCCCTGGCCCGCGTTCCTGGCCCGCTACGACCGCTGCGCCTGGTACTCGCCCGAGCGCGCCGCCCTGGTCGCCGAGGCCGTCCCCGACCCGGCCGACCGGATCGACTTCGAACGGCTCGACCAGCCGCTGGCCGGCCTCGCCCTCGGCTCCGCCGAGGAACTGCAGGCCCACCTGCGGGCGTACGTCGCCGCCGACGCCGACCGCCGCGCCGATCCCGCGCACAGCGCCGACCTCGGTGCCTTCCTCGCCCTGCTCTCGCTGTTCGGCCAGCTCCCCCGGGTGGTCGCGAGCGGTCGGCTCACCGCCCGCTCGGTCGCCGAGGAGGTGGACGGGTGGTTCTCCGGCTACTTCAACTCGCTCGCCTCCGGCCCGCCCGGCTTCCGGCTGCGCCAGCTGCTGGCGCTCTCCGAGGCGGGGGTGGTGCGCTTCCTCGGTGCGGGCGTCCGGGTCGACCGGGACGAGGCCACCGGCACCTGGCGGGCCTCCGGCGCCACCGTGCCCGGCCACACCGTCACCGCCACCGCCCTGATCGAGGGGTACCTGCCGCAGCACGCGCTGCACCGCACCCTCGACCCGGTGCTGCGCCAACTGCACGGCGCCGGGCGGCTGGTGGAGGAACAGCTGGCCGACCGGGAACACACCCACCGCTCCGGCCTGGTCGCCATCGCCCCCGCCGACGGCCGGCTGCTCGACCCGGCCCTGGGCGGCGCCCCGCACCCCCGGCGCACCGCCCTCGGCCCGCACACCAGCCTGCGCGCGGCGGCCGCCTTCGCCCGCCCGCGCACCGACGCCCCGGCCTTCCGCCAGAACGACGCCGCCGCCCGGGCCCTGCTGCGCTCCCTCGCCGCGCTCCCGGCGGAGGTGCTGGCGGCATGACCGGGGCGCGTCCCACGGCCCCTACGGCCCCTACGGCTCCTCCGACGACTTCTACGGCCCGAGGATCTCCTCCACCAGGTCCGCGTCCGAAACGAAGCCCGGCGCCTCGGCCACCCGGTCCACGACACCCTTGACGCCCGTCCCGCGGCGCAGCGCCCGGGCCGCCTCCGCGCCGGACTCCCCGCCGGCCCGGACCAGCCGGACCAGCCGCTCCGCCTCCGCCCGGTCGAGCCGGATCCGCCAGCCGCGGACGACCTGGTTCGGCCCGTGCCGGAAGCGGGCCCGCTTCCGGTACTCCGCCAGGTCGGCCCGGGCGTGCATGCTGCGCCGGTCGTGCGGGCCGAAGGCCTCGACGAGGTCGGGCAGCAGTTCGTCCAGCCGGAGCGCGGCGCCCTGGAAGTCGCCCCGCTGGGCCTGGCAGGCCGCGAGGTCGCGCCGGGCCTGGAGGAGGAGCGGGTCGCGCGGGCCCCCGGCGAGCTCCAGCACCGGCAGCAGTTCGGTCAGCAGCCGGATCGCGGTCACCGTCTCGCCGCTGTTCCGGACGATCCGGACCAGGTCGCACCGCACCTCGACGGTCTGCGGATCGCCCGCCCCGAGGGCCGGCTCCAGGTCCGCCAGCAGGTCCTGCACCAGCAGGACGGCCTGCGCCGGCCGGCCGGCCCGGGCGAGGTGCGCGCCGAGCTCCCGCCGGGCGGCGACGACCTCCGGATCGGTCGCGCCCAGCGCCGGCAGCGCCGCGTCGACCACCGGCCCGAGGAGGCGCACCGCCTCCCCGGGGCTCGCGTCCCGCGCGGCCCGGCCATGCTCCAGCAGCCGGGCCCGCAGGACCGCCCGGTCCTCGACCGGTACGGGCACCGCGTCGCCCGGCACGGCCCGTCCGGCGTGCCACGCCGCCGGGGGCTCGGGGTAGGCCAGTGCCGGCCGCCCCACCGGCCGCAGCGTCGGCTGCCCCGGCCGGCGGACCGCGGCGCGCCGCCGCACGGGGGCGACGGCCGGGCGACGGGCCGGCGCGGTCCGGGTGACGACGGTCGGGGCCGGGGGCACGGCCCGCCCCTGCGCCGCGTCGGCGAGCCGCCGCTCGACCGTCCGGGCGTCGGCCGGCCGCTCGGCCGGGTCCTTCGCGAGCAGGTCGGCGACCAGCGCGGGCAGGTGCTCCGGCAGCCCGTACCGGGCCGGATCGAGCGCCGGTGGCGGCTCGTTGAGGTGCTGGTACATCAGCACCGGGGTCGAGTCCCCGGCGAACGGCCGTGCCCCGGTGAGGAGTTCGACCAGCAGGCAGCCGAGCGCGTACAGGTCGGCCCGGCCGTCCACCCGGCCGCCGGTCCACCGCTCGGGCGCCATGTACGGCGGGCTGCCGATGACCGTCCCGACGGTGGTCAGTCCGCCCGCGCCGGTGTCCAGCTGCGCGATGCCGAAGTCCAGCACCTTCAGCTGCCCGGCCTCGGTGATCATGATGTTGTCGGGCTTGATGTCGCGGTGC
>NZ_JZKH01000160.1 GCF_000961885.1 Streptomyces rubellomurinus | reverse complement strand
CGCGACTCCCGCCACCCCAGGAGGTGCAATGCTCCGCCCTGTTCGTGCCCTGTCCGTCGCCGCTGTCTCCGCTCTCCTCACGCTGACGACGTTCTTCGCCGCGTCGTCCGCCGGTGCGGCCGGTGCCAACTACGTGGCCCTCGGGGACTCGTACTCGGCCGGCGTCGGCGCCGGCAGCTACCTGAGCGACAGCGGTAGCTGCAAGCGCAGCACCAACGCCTACGCCTACCTCTGGAAGAACGCGAACGCGCCGTCCTCCTTCTCGTTCGTCGCCTGTTCGGGCGCCAGAACCGGGGACGTCCTCAACAACCAGCTCTCCGCCCTGAACTCCGGCACCACGCTGGTCAGCCTCACGATCGGCGGCAACGACGCCGGGTTCTCCAGCACCATGCAGACCTGCGTGCTGAGCAGTGACAGCGACTGCCTGAACGCCGTCAGCGCCGCCGAGAGCTACGCCGAGAACACCCTGCCCGGCCAGCTCGACCAGGTGTACTCCGCGATCCGGTCCAAGGCGCCGAACGCCCACGTCGTGGTGCTCGGCTACCCGCACCTGTACCAGATCAACGGGTCCTGCCTGTTCGGCATCGGCGACACCAAGCGTGCCGCCATCAACGAGGCCGCCGACACGCTGGACACCGTCATCGCCAAGCGGGTCGCCAACGCCGGGTTCACCTTCGGCGACGTGCGCGGCATCTTCGCCGGGCACGAGATCTGCGGGTCCTCGTCCACCTGGCTGCACAGCACCACCTGGCCGGTCGACGAGAGCTACCACCCGAACGCGGACGGCCAGGCCTACGGCTACCTGCCGGTCTTCAGCCAGTCCTGACGCGATGCCGGTGCCAGTGCCGGAGCCGGTGCCGGAGGCGATGCCCTGAGGTGATGCCAGACGGCAAGCCGGTGATCGAAGCGTGACCACGGTGCCGCCGCCCCCTCCCGAGCCGGGGAGGGGGCGGCGGCACCGCCGTGTCACCGTCCGTCCGGGGCGGGCCGCACCGGTGGGAAGGGGATGGCGGCGAGCGCGGGCAGCAGCGCCGCCTCCTCGTAGTCGAGGTGTGCCTCCAGGTCGGCCGACATCCGGTCGAGGTCGGCCCGCAGCCGGTCGGGATCGGCGTGCTCGGCCTCGGCCAGCAGCGCGGTCAGCTCCTCCTTGATCCGGCCGATGGCGCGATGCTGCTCGCCGAGCCGTGCCAGCGTGTCGGCCAGTTCCGGATGGCTACGGGCGAGGGCGGGGAACACGGCGGCGTCCTCGCCGGTGTGGTGATGGGTGAGCCCCTGGCAGAACGCCAGGCAGTGCTGCCGGAGTTGGAACCCGAGGCCGGCCGGGCGGCCCGGCTCGATGGCCCGGGCCTCGGCGCGGACGTGACGCAGCTGGGCGCGCAGCCAGGTGTGCGCTTCCAGCAGCCGGTCGGCGAGGGTCGGCACCGCGGGTGCCGCCGGCCGCCAGGGCGCCGGGGGCGTCTCGGACAGCTCCAGGACGACGACCGGCAGGCGGCGCTCGGTCAGCGCCTGGTAGTCGCCGTACCCCGGCGCCTGCCGGACGACGGCGGCGAACAGCCGCTCCCGGCGGGCGCCTTCGGCCGGCACGGCGACGACGTCGAAGGCCTCGGTGCCGAGTTCGACCCGGACCACCGGGTGGGCCAGCAGGTTGCGGTACCACTGCGGGTGCTCGGGCGCCCCGGCCGCCGAGGCGACGACGAGCAGCAGTCCTTCGGCGCGGACGTAGCCGAGCGGCACGGTGTGCGGCCGCCCGCTGCGGGCACCGGTGGTGGTGAGGAGCAGCAGGTTCCCGCCCGCGAACGGGCCGCCGACCCGCCCGCCGTTGGCGCGGAACTCCTCGATGACGCTCAGGTTGAAGGAGTCGAAGGAGTCGAAGGAGTTGGAGGAGTTGGAGGAGCTGACGGAGTCGGAGGACGCGGCGGGACCGCGAGAAGGGGAGGGCATGGGCATGCGTGTGTGGTGGAGTCTCCGGAAGGGTTCGGGGAGTCGCGGCCACACGCGGGCAGCGCGTACGTACGGATGGACGGGCGGGCACCGCGGTGGCCGCCGGGGTCAGATCAGGGCAGCGGAGAAGGTACTCATCGCGCATCGTCCCTTGGCGTTCTCAGGTGCTCGCTCGGCCGCCGGCCGGCCCACTGCTCTGTGGCCGACGCCGCGCTGCACGCGCCCATGAAAGCCGGGCCGGGGGCGCTCTGTCAACGCGGTGGATCACCGCGGAGCGCTCCCCGGCTCGGCCGCCCCGGAGAACCCGGCCGGCCCGGACGGCGGTGTCAGTGCAGGTAGTCGACGACCCCGGCGGGCTTGAGCCCGGCCGCGTCGGCGGCGGCGAGGGCGCGCTGGAGGTCGGTGGCGAGGGTGTCGCTCCAGTGCATCAGCACCACGTCGCCGGGCTGCAGCGGGCCAGGGTGCCAGATGTTGGCGGCGCCCCAGCTGAAGTCGGCGTCGGCGGTGAGCACGGTCCGGATGCCGCAGTTGGCGGCGGCCTGCAGGGTGTCGGCGTTCCAGGCGAAGGACGGCGGGCGGAACAGCACGGGCGCGGTACCGAAGAGGCGGGTCATCGCGTCGCGGGCGTCGCAGATCTCGACCTGCTGCTGTGCCAGCGGCAGCTTGCTGAGGTCGGCGTGCGAGACGCTGTGGTCCTGGACGGAGGAGCCGGGCACGGCGGTGACGCGCTGGAAGAAGCCCGGGTCGGTGCCGGCCGGCATCGGCAGCGGGAACGCGGTGATCGGCAGGTGGTGGTCGGCGATGAACTTCTCCGCCTCGGGGGTGCGCTGCCAGCCGTCGTCGACGGTGAAGAAGACGACCTTGTCGGTCGTCGGCACGCTGCCGGCCTGGACGGCGGGGGCGGGCGCGGGGCCGTCGACGTGGACGTCGTCGACGGAGAACGGGCCCTGCTGGTACCAGCCGTGGACGTACAGCCGGATGCTGCGGGCGTTCGGGCCGGTGGTGAAGCGGGTGGTGAGCTGCTGCCAGCCGCCGCCGGTGGTCTCCGTCCAGGCGGGGGCGACGTCGTTGCCGGTGCCGGTGGCGCCGAGGTGGACGAAGCTGCCGCGCACCCAGGCCGAGGCGGTGTAGGTGGTGTTCGGCTGGACGGCGACGGTCTGCGCGCACTCGCCGGTGGAGTCGGCGCCGGCCGGGGTGACGGTGAGGGCGGAGGTGCCGGTGTGCGGGGCGGCGGTGGTGACGGCGGCCTCGGCGGGGCCGCCGGTGCAGGTCCAGCCCGGGATGCTGCCCCAGTCGGCCAGGTTCGGTGCGGGCAGTTCGAAGCCCGGGTTGGTGGCCAGGTTGACGACCGGGCCGCCGGCGGGCGCGGGCGCGGGCGCGGGCGCGGACGCGGGCGGCTGGTCGGCGGAGGCCGCCGGGGCGGTGAGGCCGGTCAGGCCGGTGAGGAGGGTGACGGAGGCGGCCAGCGCGGACAGGCGCGTGGACATGGACACGTGAGGACTCCTGCGGGTGGGGGAACCCGCCCGTGGGGAGGGCGGGAGGGTGAAAGAGCCGTGGAACCGGGCGCTCCCGGAGGGGCGGGAGCGGTGGGTGGTGCGCCCGCACGCGGACCGAACAGAAACAATGGACTGGACCAATCGGCCCGTCAAGGGAACGGCGGGTGAACCGCCGCGAACTGCCGCCCCGCACCCCGCCGGCCGCCGACCGATGTGCCCGCCGCCGATCCAACCTCCGTACACCACACGGTCGCAGACGAACCGTCAGGGCGCGTACAGTTCCTCGATGTCCTGCGCGTGGTGCCTGGTGATCGCCGCGCGCCGCAGCTTCAGCGAGGGCGTCAGCAGCCCCTGCTCCTGGCTGAACTCCCGTGGCAGCAGCCGGAACGCGCGGATCGACTCGGCCCGGGACACCGCCGCGTTCGCCGCCGCCACCGCCCGCTGGATCTCCACGTGCAGCTGCTCGTCCGCGAGCACCGACCAGGTGTCCAGCTGCTCCCGCCCGTGCGACTTGAGCCAGTGCGCCAGCGCGCTCGGGTCGAGCGTGATCAGCGCGCCCACGTACGGCCGGTCGTCGCCCACCACCAGGCACTGGGAGACCAGCGGGTGCGCCTGGACGCGTTCCTCCAGCGCCGCCGGGGCGAGGTTCTTGCCGTTGCTGGTGACGATCAGGTCCTTCTTGCGGCCGGTGATGCTGAGGTAGCCGTCCTGGTCGAGGCGGCCCAGGTCGCCGGTGGCGAACCAGCCGTCCACCAGCGCGTCGGCCGTGCACTGCGGATGGTTGAGGTAGCCGCCGAAGACCGTGGGGCCGCGCAGCCACACCTCGCCGTCGTCGGCCAGCGCCACCGTGCAGCCCGCGAGCGGCTGCCCGACGGTGCCGAGCTTCTGCCGCCCGGCCGGGTTGGCGACCATCGCGCCCGAGGTCTCGGTCAGCCCGTACCCCTCGTACAGCTGCAGGCCGGCGCCGGTGAAGAACAGCGCCAGCTCGCGCCGCAGCGAGGACCCGCCGCACAGCACGGTGCGGATCCGGCCGCCGAGCACGCCGCGCAGCTTCTGGTAGACGGCGCGGTCGTAGGCGATGTGGCGCAGCCGCAGGCCCGCGCCGGGCCCGGGGCCGCGCCCGAAGGCCTTCTGCTCCTTGGCGGTGGCCCAGTCGACGGCCACCTGCCGGGCCTGTTCGAAGAGTTCGCCGCGCCCGGCGTTCTCGGCGGCCTGCCGGGCCTGCTGGAGGAGCTTCTCCAGGATGTACGGGACGGTGAGCAGGAAGGTCGGCCGGAAGACCGCCAGGGCGGGCAGCATCGCGTCGGTGGACACCTGCGGCAGGTGGCCGATCCGCAGGCCGCCGCGGATCGAGGCGATCTGCACGGCCCGCGCGTACACGTGGGTCAGTGGCAGGAAGAGCAGGGTGGCGGGCTGTTCGCCGCCGGTGTCGTGCAGGACGTCGCACCAGCCGCCGAGCATGGCGCCGGCCTCGGCGGCGAGGTTGCCGTGGGTGATCAGGCAGCCCTTGGGGCGGCCGGTGGTGCCGGAGGTGTAGACGACGGTGGCGATGTTCTCGGCGGTGACGCCGAGCCGCTGGCGGTGCACCAGGGAGTCGGGGACGCCGTGGCCGTCCTCGGTGATCGCGGCGACGCACCCGTGGTCGAGCTGCCAGATGCCGGACAGGTCGGGCAGCGCGTCGCAGACGGCGCCGACGGTCATCGCGCCGTCCTCGTCCTCGACCAGGCAGGCCACCGCCTGGGTCTCGGCGAGGATCCAGCGCACCTGGTCGGGCGCCGAGGTCGGGTAGATCGGCACGGAGACGGCGCCGATCGACCAGAGCGCGTAGTCGAAGAGCGTCCACTCGTAGCGGGTGCGGGACATCAGGGCGACCCGGTCGCCGTAGCGCACGCCGCGGGTGAGCAGGCCCTTGGCGAGTGCCAGCACCTCGTCCCGGAAGCGGCGGGCGGTGACGTCGTGCCAGTGTCCGTCCGGGCCCTGGCGGGAGAGCTGGACGAGCTCGGGGGTGCGCTCGGCGGTGTCGTACACGGAGTCGGCGACTCCTCCGGTGGCCGGGGGCCCGGGAAGGGCGGGAGTGCTGAACTCGCGCACAGTCCTCCCCGTTCGCCTCTCGCGGCCCGCCCGCCCGTCGCGGCGCGCGACTGGTGGCCCGCCCCGGCTGCCCCGGCACGGGGGCGGCGGCGCGGGTGCAGCGAAACTATCGGATCGCCCTGTCACTGCCCAGGGTTGTGACGGTGACGCGACGAGATCGGCACCGATTCGCACCGGAAGTGTCGTCGCGGAGAAGATCAGGGGAAGGCCCGTGGTGGCGCCGAGCCGGGTCGCAAATCGGGCGTGGGCGGACGATCCGGGCGCGAATCGGTGGCGGACGCGGCCCTTTCCTGACGTGTCCGGGGCAAGCCGGGAGGGGTGCGGAGGCCGCGCGGACGGGGCGGGGGAATTCGACCCTCGAACGAGTGGTCAGGGCGTAGTAGAGTCGCGCAGACCTGCGGCCGGACCCCGGCCGGGCCCGCTCCGACGACGCCTCCCGGCGACGCCTTCCGACGACACCCTCCGACGACGCACGACCCACGCCGACCAGCCCGCGCCTGGCACACTCCCGACCGAGGACTCCATGCGTCTGCGCAGCAGCTCGATCCGCGCGAAGATCATCGCGCTGCTCCTGGTGCCCATCGTCGCGCTCACCGCCCTGTGGGTGTACGCGACCCTCGCCACCACCGGCGACGTCTGGAACCAGCTGGAGATCAGCCGTACGTACAAGGAGTTCGGCCCGCCGGTCGACCAGTACGCCGCCGCCCTCCAGGACGAGCGCCGCACCGCCGTCCAGCGCCTCGCCGACCCGAACTCGCCCGTCGCCCGGGACGCCTTCGAACACGCCAGGGCCGTCACCGACCGCGCCCTGGCCGTGCTGCGGCAGAAGAAGGACGAGTCCGGCGGCCGGCTCTCCGCGAGCCAGCGCGGCCGCTACCTGCAGGTCCTCGCCGCCGCCGACCAGCTCGGCCCGCTGCGCGCCCAGATCGGCCGCGCCGCGCTGAACTGGGAGTTCGCACTCGGCCAGTACAGCGACCTGGTCAAGCCCGTGTTCGGCTTCGCCTCCGCCTACGTCGCCCGCCAGAGCGGCCAACTCCCGCGCCAGGGCACCATCCTGATCGAGCTCGAACGCGCCCGCGAGTACCTCTCCCAGGAGGACGCGGCGATGGAGGGCCTGCACACCGCGGCCGCCAGGCCCACCGCCGAGCAGTACCAGGTCGCCCTCGACGCCCTGCACAACCAGCAGGCCCTGTTCACCGTCTACATCGCCGAGCTCGACCCCGCCGACCAGTCCGACTACATCGCCCTGCGCGGCAGCGACGCCTGGTCCGCGCTCACCCGCGCCGAAGCCGACTTCGTCGGCGCCGGCGGCCCCGACCGGGTCGCCCAGGCACTCGCCGGCGGCACCTGGCGCGAGACCGCCGACCGCTCCCTCGCCGACCTGGCCGCGATCAACGGCCGGATCGCCACCGGCCTCGACGACCGCGGCCACTCCGCCGCGGTCTCCGCGCTGCTGCGCGCCGGCATCGCCGGGGCGGTCGGCCTCGTCGCCGTCGTGCTGTCGGTGCTGATCTCCTTCCGGATCGGCCGGGGCCTGGCCCGCGAACTCATCGGCCTGCGCAACGCCGCCAACGAACTCGCCAGCACCCGGCTGCCCTCCGTCATGCTCCGGCTGCGCCGCGGCGAGGCCGTCGACGTGGCCGCCGAGGCGCCCGAACTCCACTTCGGGCAGGCCGAGATCGGGCAGGTCGGCCAGGCCTTCAACGAAGTCCAGCGGACGGCGGTCCAGGCCGCCGTCGAACAGGCCGAACTGCGCCGCGGCGTCTCCGCCGTGTTCGTCAACCTGGCCCGCCGCAGCCAGGTGCTGCTGCACCGCCAGCTCACCCTGCTCGACACCATGGAGCGCCGCACCGAGGACCCGGCCGAGCTGGAGGACCTGTTCAGGGTCGACCACCTCACCACCCGCATGCGCCGCCACGCCGAGGGCCTGATCATCCTGGCCGGCGGCTCGCCCGGGCGCGCCTGGCGCAAGCCCGTCCGGATGGTCGACGTGGTGCGCGCGGCGGTCGGCGAGGTCGAGGACTACGCCCGGGTGATCGTCCGGCCGTTCCCCGGCACCGGGCTGCTCGGCAGCGCCGTCGCCGACATCACCCACCTGGTCGCCGAACTCGTCGAGAACGCCGCCGTGTTCTCCCCGCCGAGCACCCAAGTCACCGTCCAGGGCGAGGTCGTGGCGCACGGCTTCGCGCTGGAGATCGACGACCGCGGGCTCGGGCTGAGCGAGCAGCTGCTCGCCGAGATCAACGAACGCCTCGCCGTGGAGCAGGAGTTCGACCTCGCCGACACCGACCGGCTGGGCCTCTTCGTGGTCAGCCGGCTCGCCCGGCGGCACGGCGTCCGGGTCCACCTGCGGCCCTCGCCGTACGGTGGGACGACGGCCGTCGTGCTCATTCCGCGGGAACTGCTCGCGGAGGCGCCGGACGGGATGCCGGAGCCGTCCGGGGCCGCGTCCGGCGGGGCGGGCGGGGCCGGGCGGTCGGCCGGGTCCGGGGTGGCCGGGTCCGGCGGGGCCGCCGGGGCGTCCGGGGTGTCCGGGCGGCGCGGGGCGCGCGAGCTGGTGGCCGTGCCCGCCGGGGCGGGGGTGGGTGCCGGTACCGGCGCCGGGGCCGCCGCACGCGCGGACGGGGACCGGGC
>NZ_JZKH01000159.1 GCF_000961885.1 Streptomyces rubellomurinus | reverse complement strand
GTGTGGTTCAGGTTGGGGCGGGGGCGGGGGCGCGGGCGGGGCGTGGTGGGGCGGGGTCGTGGGCGGGGTCAGGAGTTGTTGAGGTAGGCCAGGACGGCCAGGACCCGGCGGTTGTCGTCGTCGGAGGGTTGGAGGTCGAGCCGGACGAAGATCGAGGCCGTGTGCTTGGCCACCGCCCGCTCGGTGATCACCAGTTGCTGGGCGATCGCCGCGTTGGACCGGCCCTCCGCCATCAACCCCAGGACCTGCCGTTCGCGCGGGGAGAGGGTGGAGACCGGCCCGGCGGAGGACGTGTGGGTGAGCAGCCGGGTGATCACCTCCGGGTCCATCGCGGTGCCGCCCTGGGCGACGCGCTGGATCGCGTCGATGAAGGTGGCGCCGTCCAGCACCCGGTCCTTCAACAGGTAGCCGATCCCGCCGGTGCTGCCGGCCAGCAGCTCGCGGGCGTACAGCTGCTCCACGAACTGCGACAGCACCAGGACGGGCAGGCCCGGGTGGGCCTGTCGGGCCGCCAGCGCCGCCCGCAGGCCCTCGTCGGTGAAGGTCGGCGGCAGCCGGACGTCGACCACGGCGATGTCCGGCAGGTCGGCGGCCACCGCGGCGAGCAGTTGGTCGCCGGTCTCGACCGCCGCGGTGACCTTCATCCCGTTGGCCTCCAACAGCCGGGTCAGCCCGTCCCGGAGGAGGAAGAGGTCTTCGGCGATGACAACGCGCACGGGATCTCCAGGTTCACGATGGTCGGGCCACCGGGCGGACTGCTGATCGCGAGCACCCCGTCGAAGGCGGCCAGTCGGCGTTCGGTTCCGCTGAGGCCGGTGCCCCGGGACGGGTCGGCGCCGCCGCGCCCGTCGTCGGTGATCGATATCCCCAGCAGCCCGTCACTGTGCCCTATCTCGATCCACACGCGCGAGGCGCCCGCGTGCTTCACCACGTTGGCCAGCAGCTCGCTCACCGCGAAGTAGGCGGCCGACTCCACCGGGGCCGGCGCCCGGCCGGGCAGGCCGCCCGTGAAGGTGACCGGCAGGGGGAGGTCCAGCGCGGTGGCCTCCACCGCGTCGGCCAGGCCCCGGTCGGCCAGTACCGGGGGATGGATGCCCCGGACCAGGTCCCGCAGTTCGCCCAGGGCCTTCACGGAGGACAGCCTGGCCTCGGTCAGCAGCGGCCCGAGGGCCTCCGGATCCTCCTTCAGCTGCTCGGCCACGGTCAGCAGCATGCCGAGGGCCACCAGCCGGGCCTGCGCCCCGTCGTGCAGGTCCCGTTCGATCCGGCGCAGCTCGGCCGCCCCGGCGTCGATGGTGTCCGCCCTGGTCCGGGTCAGGTGGCTGACCTGGCGGGCGAGTTCGGCCTGCCGGGACGGCCCGAGCAGCGCCCGCGCGGACCGCTCGTGCAGTCGCAGTACCGGCGGGGCGGCCCAGAGCGCGGCGAGCGGGGCGACGCAGATCCCCATCCCGTAGAGGATGCCGAGCGGGACGAGCGGCCCGTTCCGCCCGAGGACCTCCAGGGCGACCGGGGTGAGGACCACCACGGCGGCGGTGGCCAGCGCGGCCCAGCCGGTGAGCAGCACCCAGGCCAGGTCCCGCCAGGTCGCCGGGTCGGTCAGCCAGCCGCCGGTCCGCAGCCGCTGCCACGGGCCGCAGGCGCCGGGCGCGCGGTGGTACGGCAGCGGGATCGGCTGCCCGCTCCACCGCCCCACGACGCGCCTGCCCTCGGCCGCCGCCCAGCGCGTGCCGAGCAGCCCGAACACCACCATCGCCGGCGCCAGCCAGAACGACACGGACCGCCCGCCGGGCGCGGCGCCGCCGTACAGGTGGGTGGCCGTCACCGCGAGCGCGCCCGGGGCGAACAGGGCGGCCCCGACCGCCCGGCCGCCGCCCCCGGTGGCCCAGCACAGCGCCCAGAGTGCGACCGGCCCGGTCGGGACCAGCAGGATCAGCGGCCCGCCCGGCCCGAACGGCCGTGACTCCTCCGGCCCGAACAGCGCGGACACCAGCAGGACCGGCCCGGCCAGCAGCGCGACCAGCCCCGTCACCGCCAGCGTCACCGCGTACCAGGCCCGCAGGCCGTCCAGGCAGGCGCGCCCCACCCGCCGGGCGGCCTTGCCCACGACCCCCGAACCCGTCACGACCTCGCTCACGACGCCCGCACCCGCGATGCTCGCGCCCACGATTCCAGCCACCATGCCCGCACCCATGTCGCACCCCCTCTCAACCCGGAGCCCAGCCCCGGATCCCGATCCTCCGGTCCCGCCGGTGGCCAAGTCTGCACGGCTGGGAAGGCCCGGCGCTCTAGGCCTGAACACCCAGTTCGAGGTGTATCTGGATACACCTGCGAGAGGCCGCGTAGGCGGCTGTCGACACCCCGTCGAGACTACGTAGCGTCATGTTCCGTCAGCCGGACCGGACATGCCGGGCCGGAGTTCGAAGCATGGAGGGCCCGTGAACGCGCCGATCATCCGGATCCGCGGCGTCAGCAGGACGTACGACCGATCCGACGCCGCCCGCCCCGCGCTGGCCGGGATCGACCTGGAGGTGCGGGCCGGCGAGGCGCTGGCCGTGCTCGGCCGCTCGGGCAGCGGGAAGTCGACCCTGCTCAACCTGATCGCGGGCCTCGACCGCCCGAGCGAGGGCCGCGTGGAGGTGGACGGCGTGGCTGTCCACGAGCTGGGCGAGGCCGCGCTCGCCGAGTACCGGCGCACCCGGATCGGCATGGTGTTCCAGTTCTTCAACCTGTTGGACGACCTGAACGTGCTGGACAACGTGCTGCTCCCGGCGCAGTTGGCGGGGATGCGCCGGGAGCAGGCCCGCGCCCGGGCCGAGGAGCTGTTGGAGCGGCTGGGGGTGGCCCGGCACGCCAGGGCCTTCCCGGGCCGGCTCTCCGGCGGCGAGCGCCAACGCGTGGCGGTGGCCCGGGCGTTGATGAACCGGCCGCCGCTGCTGCTGGCCGACGAGCCGACCGGGGCGCTGGACACCGCCTCCGCCGCGGACGTCCGCGACCTGCTGCGCGGGCTCAACGAGGAGGGGCAGACGATCCTCCTGGTCACCCACGACACCGCGCTCGCCGAGGCCTGCGCCCGCCGGACGATCGAGCTGCTCGACGGCCGGCTGGTGCGGGACACGGCGGACGTGCCGAGCCCGGAGGCGGTGCGATGAGCGCCCTGAGCAAGGTGGTGCGGGCCGGCGTCGGCCGCAAGCGGGTGCAGACCCTGGTCATGGTGCTCACCACGATGATGTCCGTGACGGCGTGCATCCTCGCGACCGGGCTGCTGGTCGCCGCCCAGGGCCCGTACCAGCGCTCCTTCACCGCGCAGCACGGCGCCCACCTCAACGTGCTGTACGACCCTGCCAAGGCGAGCCCGGCCCAGCTCGCCGCGACCGCCGGCGCGCCGGGCGTGACGGCCTCCTCCGGCCCCTACCCGGCGCTCACCGTGCAGGCGCACGCCGGCACCGACACGAAGGTCCCGCCGCCCGGCAGCCCGCTCCCGCCGATGACGCTGGTCGGCCGGGCGCAGGACGGCCCGATGGACGGCCTGCGGATCACCACGGGCCGGTGGGTCGCGGGCCCCGGCGAGGTGGTGTTCCTGGACGGGCACTCCCCGCTGGCGGTCGGCGACAGCATGCAGTTCCCCGACCTGCCCGGGAAACCCGTGCTCAAAGTGGTCGGCCTGGCCTCCTCCGTCTCCTGGAGTGCGGACGGCTGGATCGCCCCCGAGCAGGTCGCCGGGCTCACCGCGCCCGGTACGGTGCCCGCCGCCCAGTACCTGTACCGCTTCGCCCACGCCGGCACCGACGCCGAGGTGACGGCCGACCGTGCCGCGCTCGCCGCCGCGGTGCCGGGCGGCGCCCTCGCCCGGGTCACCTCCTACCGCCCGGCCCAGGAGGCGGCCAACCGGACGGCCTCCACCTTCGTCCCGTTCGTCACGGCCTTCGGGGTGCTCGGTCTGGCCATGTCGGTCCTGATCATCGGCGTGGTGGTCAGCGGCGCGGTCGGCGCCGCCACCCGGCGCATCGGCATCCTCAAGGCCCTGGGCTTCACCCCGGCCCAGGTGGCCCGCGCCTACGTGGGGCAGGCCTTGATCCCCGCCGGGGTGGGCACCGCGCTCGGCGTGCTCGGCGGCAACCTGCTCTCGGTGCCCGTCCTCGGCCTGGCCCACAAGGCGCTGCGCGGCGGCCTGCTCGGCATCCCGCTCTGGGTGGACGTGGTCGTCGCGGTCGTGGCACTGGCGGCCGTGGCGGGCACCGCGCTGGTGCCCGCGCTGCGGGCCGGGCGGCTGCGCACGGTGGAGGCGCTCGCGGTCGGCCGGGCCGGGACGGGCACCGGGGGCGCGGCCGACCGGGGCCGGTCGGCTCGGCGCGGGGGCACCGATGGCCGGGTCGCCCGGGGCCGTGAGCTGATCGGCCGACTTCCGGTGCCGCGCGCGTTCAGCCTCGGGCTGGCGACCCCGCTCAACCGGCCGGCCCGCTCGGTGACCACGGCCGCCGCGGTGGCCCTCGGCACGATCGGGGTGACGCTCTCCGTCGGCCTGACCCTCTCGCTCGGCGCCTTCCAGGACGGGCTGACCGCCGGCCGGTCCGACCAGGTCCTGGTCGAGGTCCCGTTCGACGGCTCCACGCCGGTCGACCACGTGGACGAGGCGGCCGTGGCCAAGGCGATCGAGGCCCGCCCCGGCGTCCGTGCCTGGTACAGCAGCGCGCCGAGCACGGCCGTGCCGGCCGGGAGCACCAGCCGCTCCCAGGTGGTGGCGTTCTCCGGGGACACCTCCCGCAGTGGCTACCAGCTGGTCTCCGGCCGCTGGTTCCAGGGCCCCGGCGAGATCGTGGTCGGTGCCACCTTCCTCCGCGCCAACCAGGCGAAGGTCGGGGACACCATCGCCCTCACCGACCACGGCCGCTCCGTCCCGACGAAGATCACCGGTGAGATCCTCGCGACGGACGACATGGTGTTCGTCGACCGGGCCACGCTGGCTCCGCTCGGCAACACCGTCCACACCGAGGCGAGCTCCTTCCACATCGACCTCACTCCGGGCACCGACGCCCACGCGTACGCGGACGCGCTCGACGAGGCCGTCAGCCCGATGGGCCTGACCGCCGAGCCGGGCGGCCAGCACATCAGCATCGTCATGCTGGCGATGAACACCCTGGCCGTGACGCTCACCGTGCTGCTCTCCGTGGTCGCGGGGCTTGGGGTGCTCAACACGGTGCTGCTGGACACCCGGGAGCGGGTGCACGACCTCGGGGTGCTCAAGGCGCTCGGCATGTCGCCCCGGCAGACGGTCGGCATGGTGCTCACCTCGGTCTGCGGCAGCGGGCTGGTGGCCGGGCTGATCGGGGTGCCGCTCGGGATCCTGGTGCACCACGCGGTCATGCCCGCGATGGCGCGCGCCGCCGGGGTCGGGGTGCCCGAGGCGGACCTCACGGTGTTCGACCTGTCGGTGGTGGGTCCGCTGATACTCGGCGGCCTGGTGCTGGCGCTGCTCGGCGCCGCCCTCCCCGCCACCTGGGCGGCCCGGACCAGGACGGTCACGGCGCTGCGGACGGAGTGACGGCCGGGTCCGCTCACCGGCCCCGGCCGTCACCCGCCCCGGCCGCTGCCCTCCCCGGCCGCCGTCAGGCCCGGGCTCAGGCCGTCAGTGCCGCCGCGTAGGCCTCCATGGCCGCCCGCTGGTACGCGGCCAGGCCGGGGGCGATCGCCTCGTAGGCGGCGCGCCACTGCTCGTTCTCCGTGCAGGAGCGGGCGATCGCGAGGTACTCCGTCACCGGGACGGCCACCGGGGCGGCTGCGGGGCCGGCCACCGGGCCGGTTCCGGCGCCCGAGCGGAGGGCGCCGAGCAGCCGGTACTCCTCGTCGATCATGTCCTGGACGGGCCCGGCGTCGGCGGGCCGGCCGGCGGCCATCAGCTCCGCCAGCCGGACCATCCGCGCGGTCCGCTCGCGCTGGCCGGCCTCGATCTCGGCCGGGCTCATCGCGGCGGTCGCGCGCCGGGCCGCCTCGGCGTGCTCGGGGAAGTCACGCAGGCTCGCGTCGACGTCGGCGGGCTGGATGCCCTCGAACAGGTTCTCCGGTCGGTTGATGGCGGTCATGGGGGTGCCGTCCTCTCGGGCGCGTTCCAGGTCGGCGATCGTGCGGGAGACGGTGGCGGCGAGGACGTCCAGCCGGTCGCGCTCGGCGACCAGCCGCTGGTGGTGGCCGCGCAGGGCCGCCAGCTCGTCGACCTGGTCGCCGAGGATCCGGGCGATCTCGCCCAGCCCCACGCCCAGCGCCCGCAGCACGAGGATCTGCTGCAGCTGCAGCAACTGCCGCTCCTCGTAGTAGCGGTGGCCGTTGGAGCCGATCCCGGCCGGGGGCAGCAGCCCGATCTCGTCGTAGTGCCGCAGGGTCCGAGCGGTCACCCCGGACAGCCGGGCGACCTCGGCGATCGGCCAGGTGGTCATGCCGTCTCCTCTCCCGTCCCACGTTCGCGTGGACCAGGGCCGGAGGCTCCGGCCCTGGTCACGACGGTAGAAGCTACCGCTGCGGCAGCTTCAAGCCCGAGCGGCGAACCGGCCCCTGGGCCTCGCGCTCGCGGGCCCGGACCCCGCCCGGTTCACGCCGCGCCGAACCAGTCCAGCGACTGCCCGTGCGGGCCGGTGAAGGCCACCGGCTGTTCGTCCAGGGCGAGGACGAACAGCCCGGACCCCTCGGGGGCCGGGCGGGGCAGGCGGCCGGCGACGGTCGGCAGCACGGAGACCGCCTCGTTGGAGATCCAGTGCCCGGGCAGCTCGCGCATGGTCGCCGCGAACTCCTCCCGCGCCTCCGGCGGCAGGTACGCGAGCACCGCACTGTGGAACACCACCGGCGTCGCCCCCGCCGGCACCCGGGCCACCAACTCCCGTACCGTGGCGTTGAGATCGCCGCGCACCAGCAGCGGCGGTTCGGCCCGGGCTATCCGGACGGCGCCGCGCAGCCGCTCCAGTCGGTGGGTCTGCTCCGGCCAGACCAGCGACTCCAGCCAGCGCACGTCCTCCTCGACCCGGACGTCCAGCGGATTGAGGTCGATCCCGGCCCGCCACACCACCTCGGGCAGCCGCTCCCGCAGCGACGCACCGAGCGGCACCGGCCCGCTGACCGTGCAGTCCAGCACCACCGCACTGCCCTCGGCGCCGAACGCGCCGCCCTCCTCGAACTCGCCGGACTCGCCGGACTCGCCGAACTCGCCGGACTCGCCCGCAGGCACGCCCGCTCCCCCCGCCGCCAGGTACCGGTACCGGTACCGGTACCGGTCCGGGTACAGGCACAGGCCGGCCGAGGCTCCCACCTCGATCAGTGCGAGCGGCTGCGGCAGCGTCGCCAGCAGCGGCAGCAGGGTGGCGCAGCGGCCCGCCTCGTTGGTCTGGGTCCGGCGTTCCAGCATGGTCGCCGACACCTCGGCCCAGTGCGCGGTGACCCAGGTGCGGAAGGCCGGCCAGCCCTCCGTCACCGGGCCGCCCAGGTGGCGGACGGCGCCGAACAGCAGGTTCGGCTGCCGCTTGGCGTCCGGCAGTCGCTCCAACAGCGCGAGCAGCGGCCCGTCCTGCGCCACGCGCTCGGCCAACTCCTGGTAGACCGGCGAGTTTCCGCGCGCTTCCCGCTCGGCGAACCTCCGGTAGAGGCCCTTCGCATCACTGTCCACGATCCGTATTCCCTTTCCCCTGAAGGAATTTGGCGCAGCCTTGGCCGTGCCTTTGCCGTCCGCTGGACGGCCGCTTACCGGGCCGCCACGAGAGTGGGTGCACCGGAGAACGGGCCCGCCCGGAGCGAGTCGGTCCCGCCGGAACAGACCTTAACGATCACCGAGATCGCCGCAGCGACGCCGGTCACACCGGTGGGGCGCGGCCGTGACCCACCGCCCCCAGGAGGCCCGATGAAGTCCAAGCTCCGTACCCGCGCCGTGCTCGGCACCGCCGCCGTGGTGGCCGCGGTCGGCACCTTCACCGCCGGGGTCGGGGCGGCCCAGGCGGGGGAGGAGTCGAGCCGGCGCGGCAAGGCGTCCGAGCGCGAGATCGCCGCGCTCTTCGACCAGTGGAACGCCGCGCTGCGGACCGGCGACGCGAAGCAGGTCGCGGACCGCTACGCCCCGGACGCCGTCCTGCTGCCCACCGCCTCGCCGGTGATCCGCACCGACCGCGCCGGGATCGTCGACTACTTCGAGCACTTCCTGCAGAAGAAGCCGCGCGGCGAGAAGATCCGTTCGGTGATCAACGTCCTGGACGCCACCTCGGCCGTCGACGCGGGCCTCTACCGCTTCTACCTGACCGACCCGGCCACCGGCGCCGCCAAGCAGATCGAGGCCCGCTACAGCTACGAGTACGAGAAGCGCGGCGGCAAGTGGCTGATCGTCAACCACCACTCCTCGGTGCTCCCCGCCGAGGGCTGACCGCGGCGCCCCGGGCCACCGCGCCCCGGGCGGCGCTGCGCAGCGTGATCCGTACGCAGAGGCCGCCGCCGGGCGCGTCCGCGAGGACCACGGTGCCGCCGTCGTCGGTGACCAACTGCTTGACGATGGCGAGCCCGAGGCCCGAGCCGGAGCGCCCGGTGAGGCCCTGCCCGCGCCAGAACCGGTCGAAGGCCCGGGACTTCTCGGCGTCGGTCATCCCGGGCCCCTGGTCCAGCACCTCCAGCACCGTGGTCCCGGCGTCCGCGCCGCCGGGGTCGTGGGAGCCACCGGCGGCACCGGCGGTGATCCGCACGGTGATGGTGCCGCCGTCCGGCGAGACTTCCAGGGCGTTGGAGAGCACGTTGTCCAGCACCTGTTCCAGCCCGCCCGGCCCGGCGAGCACGGCCGGTACGGACGACCG
>NZ_JZKH01000158.1 GCF_000961885.1 Streptomyces rubellomurinus | reverse complement strand
CCACCCCGCCCGCCCCGCCCTGGCCGCCCACCCCGGACGCCCCGCCCGGCCCGGTCACCCCGGACGCCCCGCTCGGACCGCCCACCCCGCCCGCCCCGCCCGGAACGGCCAGGGCGACGGACACGCCGCGCTCCGCCGCCGCCGGCCGCCAGACGTCCAGCCGCTCCTCGACCAGGTCGCACAGCGCCACCGGCTCCGGGGCGGACACCTTGGCCTCGGCCCGGGCCAGCACCAGCAGCCCGCTGACCAGCCGGCTCATCCGGACCACCTCGGCGGTGGCCTGCTCCACGTCCTCCCGGACGAGCTCGTCGTCCACGCCGTCCGCGATGTTGTCCAGCGACAGCCGCAGCGCGGTCAGCGGCGTGCGCAGCTGGTGCGAGGCGTCCGCGACGAAGATCCGCTGCGAGGCGACCAGGGTGTCGAGCCGTTCGGCGCCCTGGTTGAGGGTCCGGGCCAGGGTGCGGGTCTCCTGCGGGCCGGTGACGGGGGAGCGGGCCGTCAGGTCGCCGTCGCCGAACCGGCTGGCCATGTCGTTGAGCAGGCGCAGCGGCCTGGTCAGCAGCCGGGCGACGACGGCGCCCAGCCCGGCGGCGGCCGCCAGCACCCCGACCGCGAGGACGGCCCGGAAGCCCCAGATCCGCCACAGTCGGTCGCTGAGGTCGGCGGTGGCGTAGCGGATCCGGACCGCGCCGACGATCCGCTGGTGGTCGCCCCGGGCGTACGCGGGCACGGTGACGACCAGCTGCGGCCCCCAGACGAACCGCGAACCCCAGTCGGCCGTGCTGCGCCCCTCCCGCAGTGCCCGGGCGATCGCCGCGTCCTCCGGCCCGGCGGGCGTCGGCAGCGGCGGCACGGCCGTGCCGTCCGCGGCCACCGCCTCGACCGTTCCGGGCGTCTCGTCCGCGTACGCGCCGGCCACCCGGGCCAGCGCCTGTCGGGCCGGGGCGTCGCCGTCGCCGAGCAGCAGCGCCATGGTGGTCGCCTCCCGCCGCACCGACTCCTCGGTGTCCCCGCGCAGTTGGGCGGTCAGCGTGAACGCCACCGGCACCGTGAACGCGGCCAGCGCCACGCCGACCAGCAGCACGTAGCTGACGATCAGCCGCCTGATCAAGGGGAGTCGTCCGGGCTCGCGGCCGGGACCGGCGCCACCACCAGCCGGAACCCCACTCCGCGCACCGCCTCGATCGCCACCGCCCCCGCGAGCTTGCGCCGCAGCGCGGCGACGTGCACGTCCAGCGTCTTGGTGGGGCCGAACCAGTTGGCGTCCCAGACCGCTTCCATGATCTGCTCGCGGGACATCAGCGCGCCCGGCTCCTCGGTGAGGAAGGCCAGCAGGTCGTACTCCTTGGGCGTGAGCGGCAGCTCGGCGCCGTCCAGCCGGACCCGGGCGGCCCGGCGGTCCACGGTGAGCCGCGGCCCGTACCGGTCCGGGCCGGCCGCCGCCTGCTGCTCCGCGGGCCGCGCCCGCCGCAGCACGGCGCGGATCCGGGCGACGACCTCGCGCACGCCGAACGGCTTGGACACGTAGTCGTCGGCGCCGATCTCCAGCCCGACCACCCGGTCGGTCTCGTCGCTGCGCGCGCTGATCACGATGATCGGCACGTCACCGCGCCGGCGCAGCGCCCGGCAGACGTCCAGCCCGTCGGTGTCGGGCAGTCCGAGGTCCAGCAGCACCAGGTCGTACGGGTCCGCCTCGGCGAGCGCCGCCGCCCCGGTGGTCACCCAGGAGACCTCGAACCCGTACCGCACCAGCCCGCGCCGCAGCGACTCGGCGACCGGCTCATCGTCTTCCACCAGCAATACGCGCACGGGTGCACCCTAGTGACCCGCACCACCCGCTCGAACACCGGCCGTCAGGCCCGCAGCGGCCTCCACGCCCCACTCCGAGCGGCGGCCGCTCCGGCGCAACGGTGCGCACCAGGTGGCCTCACCACCCCTGGCCGTGCCCCGGCTGCCACTCCAAGCCCGAGTACGGGCGCGGCCGCAGCGTGCGCGCCAGCGCGGTCACCGACCAGACGACCGCGGTCAGCAGCGCGTAGAACAGCAGCAGCGCCCAGAACGGCGTGGTGGACACGCTCTGCTCCTCGAAACGGCACCACGCGTCCGGCGGCAGCCAGGAGGCGCCCGTCTCCAGCAGGTGCCCGCCGCCCGTCACCAGGCCCCGCTCGCAGCGCTCGTCGAAGTCCGACGACCGCGCGTACAGCAGGCCGTAGACCGTGCCCGTCGCCGCGAGGGACAGCAGCGCGACGAGGCCGAGCAGCACCGCCCGTCTTCGCCCGCCGCCCGCCGCACGGTTGTTCGTCACCGGGGCAGCGTACCGGCGGGACGGGCCCGGCACGGCCAGGACCGCGGCGCCGGGCCCCACGCCGTGCCGCCCCCGCCTCCGGCCACCCGCCGGCCCCGCCCGCCACCGTACGGATCCCGGCCACCCGCCGGCCCCGCCCCCGCGGTCAGCCGAGCAGCCCGCCCAGGTGCCCGTCCTCGGCGAGCAGCCGCCAGGAGCAGCCGGGCGAGGCGAACGCCTCCGGGTCGACGGCCTCCACCAGCCGGTCCACCACCGTGCTCAGCAGCGACTGCGGGTCGAACACCGCCCAGGTGTCCCGGCCCCGGCCGCCCTCCCAGCGCTCCCACTCGGCGCGCAGCCGTTCGTACGTCCACAGGGCGTAGAGCAGCGCGGTCAGGTCCCGGTTGAGGTACGCCTCCGGCTGGCCGTCGTCGTACCAGTCGGGCAGCTCCAGCCGGCCGGTCGCGCCGTCGAGGGCGATGGTGAGGTCGGTCGGCCAGTCACCGAGGGCCAGGAAGTCCCGCTGGTACGGGCGCAGCTCCTCGCCGTCGAAGTACTCCGGGTACGCCTCCGCCATGGTGACCAGCGGTGCCGCGCACGCGCCGAACATCGCCCCGCCGGTCGGCAGGCCGATCTCGGTCAGCAGGTGCCGGGTCGGCCGGTGCACCAGGGCGGCGGGCAGGTCCTCGGGGCGGAAGCGGTGCACCTGGCCGGGGCCGTCGTCCTCGTCGGTGAGCGCCGCGAGCTCCGTCACCAGCTCGGTGCCGACCGTGTACGCAGGCCCGTCCGGGCCGCCCGGCAGCGCGCCCCAGGCCAGGGCCCGGACCAGCAGCGCGGTGCCCCAGTGCGCCGGGGGCGTCGCGGGGGGAGCCTCGGCGCGGTCGTACAGGGCCGGATCGAGGGCGCGCATCCGCAGCTCCGCGCCGGCCATCACCTCGGCCACCACCGCCGGGCCGCGCCGCCCGTCCAGGGCGTCGGCCCGCCGGGCGGTCTCGGCGACCGCCTCGACCTCCCGCACCAGCCCGGCCAGCGCCGGCAGGTCGGAGGCCAGCAGATCGCGCCGCGGGCCGCCGTCGCCGAGGAACACCTGGCCGGTGGTCCCGTCCAGCAGCACCAGGCTGCCGGCGGCGGCGTACGGCGCGCAGTACTCCGTCTCCCCGAGCACGAACAGCCGCTCGGCCCCGGCCGGGAACGGCCTCAGCGGGCCGGCGCCGAGCGCCCTGAAGTCCAGGAACGCCCCGGCCGTCGGCAGTCCCTCCCGCAGCAGGAACTCCCGGCTCGCCGCGTGCACCACCCCGCCCGGCAGCCCCGCCGCCCGCGCGCACCCCATGTGCCCACCTCTCGCAGTTCGTTCCCCTGACCACCTGACCCTAGCGGCCCCGCCCGACACCACGGCGGCGAGCGCCCCGCCTGCCGCGCCGTCCCGCTGCGTCGTCCCCCTCGCCCTGCCTGCTGCCCCGTCCCGCTGCGTCGTCCCGCTGCGCTCCGCCCGCTACGCCGTCGCCGGCACGTCGACGTTCCACCGCGCGGGCAGGTCGGCGTCGCAGAACACGCACACGTGGTGGCCCTCGCGGACGATGCCGCACTGCGCGCACGCCGGGCAGCGGCGGAACACCAGCTCCTCGGTGAAGCCGCCGGGGTGCGGTAGCCCGAGGCGGTCGAGGGCGGCGGCGACGGCGGGCCAGGAGGTGAGGTCCGGGCAGTAACCGGTGGACTGGTTGCTGACCGTCCGGACCTCCCAGCCGCCGCCGGCCGAGCGTCGGAACCCGATCTCCCCGGCGCTCAGCACCAACTCCCCGCCCGCGCACACCACGTGCTCGCTCCGGCGCGGGGCGAGGCGCAGCGCGCCGGCCAGATCGACCACGAAGGTCGACGGCTCCGCGTGCTCCTCGGCCTCCGCCCAGGCGGCGAACTCGGCGGCCGTCCGCACGCGCCGGCCGACCGGGCTCCCAGGGCCACCGGGACCGCCGGAGTCGCCGGAGTCGACGAGGGCGCTCAACTCCGGCGGGCCCACGTACCGGTACGCCCGGCCGAATCCGTCCGTGACCTCCGTCGCGATGCCCCGCTCGCCCAGTCGCACCCGCCACCAGGCCATCTCCACGGCCGTCCCGCTCAGGGCGAAGTCCCGCAACTCGTCGAGGAGTTCACGTACCTGCCGCAACGGCGCACCGGTCCCCTCGCGGAGCAGTCGAAGCGCGGCGACCGGGTCGGTGAGCAGCCCGGTGAGTCGCAGCCGGGCCGGGCCGTGCACGGTCAGCAGCGCCTCCCGGACGTCCCGCGGCGTCGGCCCCGGCCCGAAGTGCTCGCACAGCGAGGTGTCGCAGCCGGGGCAGGACTGCTCGGCGTCCCACCGCAACTCCCGTCCTCGATAGAGGAATTGGCCGACACTCCGGACGGCCTCGCCTCCGCACCCCACGCACCGCGCGGCCATCCGCACGCCCTGGTCCGTCCTCATCGCCTCCGACACGCCCGCCGGCCCCTCAGCCCCGCCGGGCGTCGGGGCAGTCCGACGCGATCCACTCGGCCGTGAGGTCGGCGGCCGTGACCGTCAACCGCCCTGGTCGGAAGGCCAGTTCATGGGTGCAGCCCTGGCCGTGGGGGAGGATCTCGTCCAGGACGAGCGGCCCCAGGTCTTCCCAGGACGAGGGCTCCCCGAGGCCGTCGAGCCGGATGTCGGTCACCGCCCGGTAGCGGATGACCAGATCCTCCTCGTGCTTCCAGCAGTTGTGGCGGAACCCCAGCTCCAGGGTGCCGGTGCCGGTGCCGGTGCCGGTGTCGCCGTGGCCGAGGTCGAACCGGCTGAGCGTGAGGTCCTTCACGCAGCGCTGCCCGGTGAAGTCGTAGTGCCCGGGGTCGGTGGCGAACGCGGCCGCGCCCGGCGGCAGCTCGGCGGCCAGTCGGGGCAGCGCCCCGAGGTAGCGCCGGGCGGAGAGGACGCCGGTCAACTCGCCGATCCGGGCGTCGAGTTCGACGTACTTCACGCTCGCGCCTCCCCGGCGATCGCGTCGGCCTCGCGAGCGGCCTCGCGGGCGGCCTGTTCGACGCGGGCATGGTGGGCCTGCCACCAGGCGGTGTCGCCGGGGGCGGTGTTGAGGCCGTCCGGGCGCTGACCGGCGGCGCCGTCGACGAGTTCGCGCACGAGGTCGGCGTGGCCCGCGTGGCGGTGGGTCTCGGCGATCAGGTGGACGAGCACCCGGTGCAGGGTCTGCCGGGGCCGGGTGCCGAACGGCAACTCGCCGACCGCGTCCAGCGGCAGGGCGTCGATGGTGGCGTCCGAGTGCGCCCAGATCCGCCGGTAGCGGCCGACGATCTCCTCGGTGCTCTCGTCGGCCCGCGCCCACAGGTCGGCGTTCGGCTCGGTCTCGCCGAGGTACCACAGCGGCGTCGGCTCGGGAAACGGGCGGCCGAAGGTGTCGCCCAGGTAGAGCCGTTCGGCGCCGGTGACGTGCTTGACCAGCCCCAGCAGGTTGGTGCCGGTGGGGGTGAGCGGGCGCCGGAGGTCGTACTCGGAGAGTCCGTCGAGCTTCCACAGCAGGACGTCGCGGGCGTCCTGGAGGTAGATCCGGAGGTCGGTCTTGCCGTCCGTGATGGTCATGCCCCAAGTCTGTTGATCGCATGATCGGCGTCCACTGCATTTCCTGCGGCACTCACGCCGACCCGCCCTGGTCGACGTGCGCCTCGTACAGCCGGCGGAGCAGCCGGTTGAGGTGCTCGCGGTCCGGGGCGTCCAGGGCGGACAGGAACCGGTCCTGTTCGGCTCCGGCCGTGGCGGCGACGGCGGCGACGAGCGCACGTCCCTCCTCCGTGAGGGTGACGACGCGCCGGCGCCGGTCGGTCTCGTGCGGGCGGCGCTCGACGAGGTGCCGGGCCGCGAGCTGGTCGAGGACGGGGACCAGGTTGCGGGCGTCCACGGCGACGAGCTCGGCCAGTCGCCGCTGGCCCGCCGGCCCGTGCTGCTGGAGTGCGACCAGGGCGGCGTACTGGCTCTGGGTCAGCCGGTGTTCGCCGAGGAAGGCCGTCCAGGAGCGGGTGGTGAGCGAGCCGAGGCGCGCCAGCAGGAAGCCGGTGCCGCGTTCGAAGGCAGGCCGGGCGGGCCGGTCGGGCCGGTCGGGCTGCTCGGGCCGGTCCCCGGTACCCGCGCCGTTCTCGATGTTCTCGCTCATGCGATCAGCCTACTCCCCATAGACATGCCACATGTCGTTTGATAGACATGATTCATGTCCACCGACCTGCGCCACTCGCACCTGCCCGTCGACGGCCGCACGCTCCACGTCGTGGAGTCCGGCGACCCCGCGGGCCGCCCGTACCTCTTCCTGCACGGCTGGCCGGAGTCCTGGCGGACCTGGCTGGGCGTGATGGCGGCCGCGCCGGACGGCGTTCGGACCATCGCCGTCGACCTGCCCGGCATCGGCGGGTCGGTCGGCGCGGTCGACGGCGGCTCGAAGCGCGCGCTGGCGGCGGCGGTGCACGCCCTGGTGCGCGAACTCGGCCTCGCTGACGCCGCGTTGATCGGCCATGACGCCGGCGGAATGGCGGCCTACGCCTACCTCCGCCGCTACCGGGAGGCCGGGGACCGGGAGCGCGTCGGCCGCGTCGTCATCATGAACACCGTCATTCCCGGCGTCCCGCCGTGGGAGGACGTGCTGCGCAACCCCTACATCTGGCACTTCGGCCTGCACGCCGTCCCCGACCTGCCGGAGACCCTGGTCCAGGGGCGCCAGGCCGTGTACTTCGACTACTTCTACGACGTGCTGTCCGCCGACCCCCGGCGGATCACCGCCGAGTCGCGCGCCGCCCACGCCGCCGCCTACGGCAGCCCGGCGGCGCTCACCGCCGGGTTCGACCTCTACCGGGCCTTCGCGCAGGACGCCCGGGACAACGCCGCGTCCGCCGAGGCCGGGCCCGTCGAGACCCCGCTGCTGTACGTGCGGGGCGACCGCGAGGGCGGCGACCTGCGGGCGTACGCGCAGGGCTTCCGCGAGGCGGGGGTGCGGCGGCTGACCACGGCGGTGGTGGCCGATGCCGGGCACTTCGCCCAGGAGGAGCAGCCCGCCGAAGTCTGGCGGCTGATCGCCGAGTTCGCGGCCTGAGCCCCGCCGGAGCCAGCCCCGCCGCCACCCGGTCGCCCCCTCCCCCCGTACGTCCGAACGCCCGAACGGCCCGCCCGTGCGGGCCACGCTCGGTCACCGCGATCGGGCCGCCGCGCCGACCGTGCCGGCGGTGCCGACGCATCGCCGCTGATGGCGTCCGCCGAGGCCGGACGTACGGAGAGTGACGGGCCGGGGCGACGGGTCGGACTTGAATCTTTACGAACGGATGTTCGATCCTGGGGGTGTGTCCGCTTTCGAATCTATTTTCGAATCCACCGTCGAGCGCCCCCGGCTCCGACCGGTGGCGTCCCCGGCTGCCCCGCCGGGGGCCGGGCCGTCCGCCGCCGCGCCCGGCGGCCTGGTGCCGGTGGTGCCCGCGCTGCGCGGGGTGCTGCCGGACGGCGGGCTGCGGCGTGGGGCGGCGGTGTCGGTGGCGGGCGGGGACACCGGGCTGCTGCTGGCGCTGGCCGCCGGAGTGCGGGAGACCGAGGGCGGCTGGGCGGCGGCGGTCGGGCTGCCGGACCTCGGGCTGGCCGCCGCCGAGGGGTACGGGCTGGACCTGCGGCGCCTGCTGCTGGCGGACGACCCGGGCCCGCACTGGCCCGAGGTGGTGTCGGTGCTGGCCGGCGCGGTGGAACTGGTCATGCTGCGCCCGGACGGGCCGGTGCCGCCGAAGCTGGCCGCCCGGCTGGCGGCGGTGCTGCGGCGCAGCGGCTGCGTGCTGCTGGTGGCCGGTCCGTGGCCGGGGGCGGCGCTGCGGCTGGGGGTGCGGTCCGGACGCTGGTTCGGGCTGGGGGACGGCCACGGTCAGCTCGCCGGACGGCAGGTGGAGGTGGTGGCCGAGGGGCGCGGCTCGGCGGTGCGCGGACGGACGGCCCGGCTCTGGCTGCCGGACGAGCACGGCGCGGTGCGGCCGGTGCGGGAGCACGCCCAGCACGCGGCGGAGCCGATCGCGACCGGGCCGATCGCGGCGGTGGTGTGAGATGGCGGACGACCGTACCCCCCGGGTGCTGGCGGTCTGGTGCCCGGACTGGCCGGTGGTGGCCGTCGCCGACGGTGACCCCGAGACCCCGGTGGCGGTGACCGAGGGCGGGCGGGTCCTGGCCTGCTCGGCGGGTGCCCGGGCGGCCGGGGTGCGGCAGGGGCAGCGGCTCAAGCTGGCCCAGCGGCTCTGCCCGGCGCTGGAGCTGCGCGACCGCGGCCCGGAGGCGGAGACCCGCCGCTTCGAGCCGGTGGTCGCGGCGGTGGAGGCGTTCACGCCCCGGGTGGAGGTGGTCCGTCCGGGCCTGTGCGCGATCCCGGTGAAGGGCCCGGGCCGCTACTTCGGCGGCGAGGAGCCGCTGGCGGCCCTGGTCGGCGCGGCGGTGGCGGACGCCCTCGGGCGGCCGCCCGTCCCGGACGCCGTCCCGGGGGCCGTCCCGGACGCGCCACCCCCCGCCTCCACGCCACCCCCCAC
>NZ_JZKH01000157.1 GCF_000961885.1 Streptomyces rubellomurinus | reverse complement strand
GGCGGGGGCGGGGGCGGGGCCTTGGGCAGCCGGGGCCGGGGCCGGGTCAGGCGCTGGCGGGCGCGGGTTCGGCGATGGAGTCGACGAGCGGGGCCAGCTCGGGGATCCCGGCGGCCTCGGCGAGGACCGTCTCCAGGGCGGCGTCGTGCACCGGGCGGGCGGACTCCAGCAGGGCGCGGCCCTCGGGCGTCACCTCGGTGTAGATGCCGCGCCGGTCGTCCGCGCACAGGTAGCGGGCGAGCAGGCCGCGGTCCTCCAGTCGGGACACCAGCCGGGTGGTCGCACTGCTGCTGAGCGCCGCCGCGCGGGCCAGCTGCTGCATCCTCATGTGCCAGCCGTCCTGGCGGGAGAGCGCGTCCAGCACGGTGAACTCGACCACGGAGAGCTGGTGCTCGGCCTGCAGCGCCTTCTCCAGCGCGGTGTCGATCAGGCCGTGCAGTGCGGCGAGCGTCCGCCAGCCGCGGGCCCGGACCTCGGCCGCGTCGTCGCGGATCCCCATCGCTCGCCCACCCTTCGCGTTCACCGGCGCCTGCCGTCGCGGGTCTGGTCTCCGCGACGGCCCAGTATGCCAGCCTGCGCGGATCGCCCGTCCGTGCACGTGGTTTCGCCGTCCGCTCCCGGTTCTCCGTTCCTCACCCCTCTCCCGCCCAGGCGGCCGTGCAGAGCGCGGCGGCCAGCGCCTCGGTGTAGCAGGCGGCCGCCAACCAGGCGGCGGCGAAGGCGCCGTGGTCGTCGGGGACCACCCGGCCGAACACGTCCCGGCCGCGGCTCGCCGCCTCGGCCCGCAGGCCGTCCAGGAGTTCGGCGGCCGTGGCCAAGCCGGCGGCGCGCAGCAGGCGGCGATCGGCGGCGGCCGTGGCCGCGTTCGGGACCGGGGCCTGGCGGCCGGTGGTGACCGTCTGCGCGACCCGGCGGGCGAGGAGGTGGACGGGCGGGGTGGGGGTGGTGACGGTGAGCGTGGTGTTGGTGAGCCTGGTGTTGGTGGGCGTGGTGTCGGCGGCGCTGACGGGGGGCTCGGCGGGGGGCCCGGCGGGGAGGTCGGCAGGGAGGTCGGCGGTCTGGAGGCGTTCGAGGCCGAGGTTGACCCGGCCGGCCCGGTCCGCCGGGAGCGCGGGCACCGGGCCGGCCGGCTGCGGGTCGGCGGGCTGCGGGGGTGCGCCGAGGGCGAGCAGGCGCAGCTCCGGGCGGTCCGAGCGTTCCAGGCGGCCGATCACCCGCAGTCGCAGGCCCGGGGCGGTGGCCAGCAGGGCCAGGTTGGCCCGGAAGGCCAGCTCGGGGTGCTCGTGCCCGGGCAGCAGCGCGATCACCGGTCCGGCCGGGCCCGGGCGGCCGGCGCACCGGGCCAGCAGCTGCGGTGCGCCGTCCGGCCCGGAGGGGGCCGGGCCCAGCAGGGTGACGTCCAGGAACAGCAGGTCGGACCCGGCCGGGCGGCTCTCGTACGGCAGTTCCTCGGCGGCGAGGGCCCGGGCCACCTGGTCGGCCACCGGCTCCGACCACAGCCGGGCGGCGGGCCCGGCCGTCCACGCCGAGCCCGCCGCGCGCACCGCCCGTACGGCGGCGCCCGCGCCCAGCCGGCCGGTGGCGGACCTGGTCGCGCCCTGGACGGTCAGGCCGGCGCGGCTGAACTCGCGGTGGCTGAGCGGGGCGTCGCCGAGGCGCAGGGCCCGGTTGCCCGCGCCGGCCGCCTGGGCGGGGGCCGTGGCGGCGTCGGTGTGCGGCATGACCTCGGCGATGGTGCTGAGCCGGCCGTCGGCGTCCACCGCCCAGCTGACCGCCCCGGCGTGGGTGGCGGTCAGCACCGGTTCGGTGAACAGCCCGTGGAGGCGCAGCCCGCCTTCCGGGGCGTACGTCCGGCGGGCGGTGCCGCGCAGTTCGGCGAGCGGGGCGCTGGTCTCGGCACCGGCCGGGGGCCTGGTCAGGGCGGTGGTGAGGGCGAGTAGATCGCGCAGGCCGGACACCAGGTCGGCCAGTCGGTGGTCGGGTGCGCCGGAGCGGGCCGCGCGCAGCCGGGTGGCCACGGTGACCGCCGCCGCGGCCGGGCGGTGCAGTCCGGCCAGGCGGGCTCCGTGGGCGGCGTGCAGCAGTTCGGCCTGGGTCACGGCGCCGGCGGCGCCGACCCCGGCGGCCAGCACGGCGCAGGCGGCGTGGTGGAGGTGGCGGGCGGCGGCGAGTTCGGACGGGGCCAGGGTGGGATTGTCCTCGGCGAGGGTGTCCTCGGCGGGTGCGTCCTGGGTGCGGGCGGTGTCCGGGGCCGGGGGCTCGGTGGTGTCGGGCCCGGGCTCGGCGAGGGGGCAGAGGGTGACGGCGGCGGCCCGGTGCGCGCAGGCCGGGGCGAGCAGGCAGCCGCAGCGGACGTCCGCCGGGTCGGCGACCACCCCGTCCGGGGCGTGCAGGACGAGCAGCGTCTCCTCGTCCACCTCCACCCGCCACTGGTGGCCGGAGCGCGTCACCGGGCGCTGCGCCAGTTTCGCGGCCGCGCCGTCCAGCCGCTTCTGCAGGCGGGCGCTCAGCGCGGACACCACCTCGGCGACCACCTCCGGCCGCACGCCCGGCCAGTCGCCGTCGCTCGTCGTCTCGTTCATCGCACCTTCTCCCCCACCCAGCGGGCCAGTTCCAGCGGGCTCAGCGCCGCCACGGGCATGCCGGCCGCGACCAGTTGGCCCGCGACCGCCTTCGAGTACCGGGCCGTGCCGGTGTCGTCCAGGGCGGCGCAGCCGAGCAGGTGCACGCCGGAGTCGACCAGGGCCCGGGCCTGGGCCAGCAGGGCGCCGAGCGGGCCGCCCTCCTCGAAGTCGCTGACCACGGCGACCAGCGTGCGGGAGGGCACCGTCACCAGGTCGCGGGCGTACCGCAGGCCGCTCGCGATGCTGGTGCCGCCGCCGATCCGCACCTCCAGCAGGAGGCTCAGCGGGTCCGCCACCCGCTCGGTGAGGTCGACCACCTCGGTGGAGAAGGCGACGAAGTGGGTGCTCAGCGAGGGCACGCCGGCCAGAATCGAGGCCGTCAGCGCCGCCCAGACCGTGGACGCCTCCATCGACCCGGAGACGTCGACGACCAGGATCAGGCGCCAGTCGTTCGCCTGCCGGGCCCTGGTCCGGAACACCGGGCGCTCGGGCACGATCAGGGTGCCGCCGTCCGGGGACGGGCGGGCGGTGGCCAGGTTGGCCCGGATCGTCCGGTCCAGGTCGAGCCCGCCGCCGGGGCGGCGGGAGGGGCGCGGCAGCGCGATGCCGGTCAGGGCCGGGCGCAGCCTGGTCGCCAGCTCGCGGCCCAGCTCGTCGACGAGGCGGCGGACCAGCGGACGCAGCCGGGCCACCCGTGCCTCGGGCAGGCCGCCGGTGTGCTCCAGCACGGTGCGCAGCAGGTCGACGGACGGGCGGACGGCGGACGGGTCGAGCTCCTCGAGGGCGTCGGTGCGACCCCGGGCGACGGCGGCGGCCAGGACCTCCTCCCGGATGCCCGGGCCGAAGAGCGCCTCCAGTTCCTCGGCCCACTCGCGCGCGCCCGGGTACGGCGCTTCGCGGCCGCCGCGGTGGCCTGCCGCCGCGCGGCTGCGGCTGCGGCTGTCCAGGCCCGGGCCGGATCCTTCGCCGTGCCCGTTTCCGTACAGCTCGTCGAGGGCGGTGGCGAGTCGGGCGCCGCGGCCGTGGAGGCCGCCGCTGCCGGGGCGGCCGAGCAGCAGGCGCCAGCGCTCGGCCGGGCCGAGATCGTGGGGCCGTGCGGGTGCGGGTCCTTCCGTGATCGGTTCTGGTGTCGGTGTCGGTGTCGGTGTCGGTGTCGGTGTCGGTGTCGGTGTCGACTGCGGTGCGGGCGCGGGCTCGTGGACCGGCTCGCGGGCCGGCAGGAGGCCGCGACGGGCGAGCGCGGCGCGGGCGGCCAGGTCGGCGCGGACCCAGGCGGCGAGCACGGCGGGGTCCGTTTCCTCGGGCAGGGCGGTGAGCCGGGTGCCGAGCCGTTCCTCGACCAGGGTCAGCAGCCGGTCGCGGGCTGCGGGGCTGAGGGTGTCGAAGCCGCCGCGCAGCGCGGGCAGGCGGTCCAGGAAGGCGGCGTCGGGCAGCGCGGTGACCCGTTCCAGCAGCGGCTGCAACGCCTCCGGCGCGCTGTCGAACAGGCCCTCGGCCGCCGTGAGCAGTCCGCTCAGGCTCCGCCCGAGCGCGCGCCGGGATTCCGGGGTGGTCGCGCCGTCCACCCAGGAGGCGGCGCGGGCGCCCAGCGCCTGTGCGCCGTCCTGCCCGAGCAGCACCCGCACCGCCCCCGCGGCGCCCCGCACCAACGGGCTGCCCCGCTCGGCGAGTTCGGCCAGCGCCCGGCCCAGGCGCAGCCCGCCCCGCAGGTCCGCCCGCCGGGCCAGCTCCACCAGAGCCCTGGCGTCGGCCGGGTCGTCCGACCCGCCCAGGCCCTCCAACTGCCGCACCGCCGCCACCGTCAGCACCTCCCCGGCGGCCTCCACCGGCCCGCCGGGCGCGGGCAGCGGCGGCCGCTGCGCGGAGCCGCCGGGAAGGGGGCCGGGCACGTCGTGGACGGCGGAGTTCGGCGGCTCGGATGCGGAAGTGCCGACCGCTCCCGCCGAGTTCGGGCCGGACAGGACGACCGCCTGCGGCTGCGCGGCCCGGTGGCGTTCCGGCTGCGCCGCCGCTGCCCGGGCAGGCGGGGAGGTGGCGGAATCGGGGCGGTGACCGGGGGCCGGGCCGCCGCCGGCACCGTCCGCCGGCCAGGTGCCGGGTGCCTCGACGCCGGCCCCGTCCGGAGGCGCGGCTACGGTCCCGCCCGACGAGGACGGCCCGGCCGGAGCCGTCCGAGAGGGCGGCTCCGCGGTGCCTCCCGGGAGGGCGCCGGACGTGGGATCCCCCGCGCGGGTACCGGGATCCCCGGGTGTGGGGAGCACGTGGTTCGGCGTGGGCGGCGGGGTGAGGTCGACGGGGAGGTGGCCTGCGGTGAGGCGGTCGAGAAGGGCGAGGGCGTCGAGGAGGTCGGGGAGGGTGCCGGCGGTGGGGAGGAGGGTGGTGAGTTGGGTGAGGCGGGTGGCGGCGAGGGCGGGGAGGGCGCAGGAGGCGGCGGCGGTGAGGCCGTCGATGACGTCGCGCGGGGTGGGGTGGTCGGTGAGTCGGGTGCGGAGGGTGCCTTCGGCGGCCTGGGCGGGGGTGACTCCGCGGGTGCCGGCGACGGTGAGCATGGCGGCGGTGGCCGGGGTCCAGTGGAGGCGCCAGCGGGTGCCGAGGGTTTCGGTGCCGCCGGCGCCGGTGGTGGGGATCGGGTCGGCGTAGGGGACGTCGCAGGCGGTCAGGCGGTGGAGGAGGGTTTCGCGGCGGCGGTCGAGGGGGCTGCGCCGGGGGTCGAGGCGCAGCTCGCGGGGGCCGGGGTCGGTGGGGTCGGGGAGGCCGAGGTCGGCGAGGAGGGTTTCGACGGCGGGGGCGAGTCCGCTGCGCGGGGCGGCGGGGGTGGGGCTGCCGGTGCGGGTGCCGACGAGGACGCGTTCGAGGGCGCGGGCGACGGCTCGGCCGCGGCCGAGGGGTTCGCCCTGGGCGAGGACGGTCTGGACGGCTTCGACGAGTTCGCCGCGGCCGGGGGCGGCGTGGCCGCGCAGGCGGGCGAGGTCACCGGCGAGGCGGACGATCTCGCGGGCGTCGGCCGGGCCGCTGGGGTGGTCGTCGGTGCGCAGGGCGGCGCAGATGCGGACGGCGGTGGTGGTGAGCGCCCGGGTGAGGCGGTCGGGGTCGCCGCCCGAGTCGAGGACGGTGTGCTGCCATTCGGGGTCGCGGATGCCGGCCGGGTAGCCGGAGCGGGCGTCGAGCAGTGGGTAGGTGTACGGGATCAGGGAGAGGGTGTGCTCGGGTGCGGCGGGGCCGGGCGGCGGCGGTTCGGTGGCGGTGGGCCCGTCGAGCAGGGCGGGGGCGTGGAAGGCGCCGACGACGACGGCGATCCGACGGCCGCCGGCGGTGGCGTCCTGGATGCGGGCGCGCATCCAGGCTTCGCGGCGCTGGTCGTGGGGGTCGACGCCGGGGCCGGTCTCGGCGTCGTGGCGCAGGGCCCAGCCGACGAGCAGGGCGGCGCGGCGGACGGCGTCCGGGGTGGAGCCGGGGGCTGCGGTCTCGACGAGGCGGTCCCACAGGTCCTCGTCGCTGTCGCGGCCGGTGAGGCGGTGGCGCAGCGCCACGGCCAGGCCTGGGGCCGCCAGGCCGTCCGGGGACCGGTGTTCGGCGGTGCGCCGTTCGGCGGTGCGCCGTTCGGCGGTGCGGTGGGCGAGCGGGAGGTCGCAGGCGATGGCTTCGACGCCGTGGCGCCGGGCCCAGCGCAGGGCGACGAGTTCCGGGGAGAAGTCGGCGAACGGGTAGAAGGCCGGACCGGGGCCGTCGTCGGGGCCGGCGGGGGCGGCGGCGAGGGCGACGGGGGCTTCGGTGGCCTCGTCGGCGAGCAGGCCGAGCCAGGGCTGGAACTCGGCGGGGAGTTCGATCAGGACGGCCTCGGGCCGGGCGGCGTCGAGCAGCGCGGGTAGGACCGCGCTGAGGGAGGGCGCGTGGTGGCGCACGCCGATCAGGTAGGGCCCGGGCCGGGCGGTGCCGGAGGCGGCCAGTTGCTCGGCGGCGGCCCGGACGGCGTCCTCGTCGGCCCGGGCGGGTGCCTGTGCGCTGCTCAACGTCCGCATGGGTCAGGCCTCCAGTGCCGGGCGGAGGTCCCACAGGGTGCGCCAGGTGGCGGCGCCCTGCTCGGCGCGGCGGCGCACCGCGCCGTCCCAGTAGCCGAGCAGCCGGGCGGCGTCGGCCGGGTCGTCCTTGCGGACGACGCCGAGGAGTTGGCCGGGCAGGCGGGTCAGGAGGTCGCCGCCGTCCGGGAGGTAGGCGGCGGTGACGCCGAGGGCGGTGGCGACGGAGACGGCCTCGGCGGTGCTCATCACGGTGGAGGGGCGTTCGACGTCCCAGCCTTCGGTGGAACGCCCGGTGCGCAGGTCGCGGAAGGCGGTGACGAGGGCGTCGAGGACGGCGTCGTCGACGGCGTAGGCGGCTCCGGCCCGGGCGACGGCGGCGGTGGACTGACGGCGGACGAGGTCGACTTCGGCGGCCAGGCTGCCGATCGGGCCGACCGTCTCGAAGTTGAACCGGCGTTTGAGGGCGGCGGACATCTCGCTGACGCCCTTGTCGCGCAGGTTGGCGGTGGCGATCAGGGTGAATCCGGCGGCGGCGTACAGCTGCCCGTCCGGGGTGCCGGCCAACTCGGGGACGGCGACGCGTCGTTCGGAGAGCAGGGAGACCAGGGCGTCCTGCACCTCGGGCAGGCAGCGGGTGACCTCCTCGACCCGGGCGACGGCGCCGGTGGTCATGGCGGTGAGCACCGGCGAGGGGACGAGGGCGTCGCGGCTGGGGCCCTTGGCGAGCAGGAGGGCGTAGTTCCAGCCGTACTTGAGCTGCTCCTCGGTGGTGCCGGCGGTGCCCTGGACGGTGAGCGCGCTGGTGCCGCAGACGGCGGCGGCGAGCAGTTCGGAGAGCATGGACTTGGCGGTGCCGGGCTCGCCGACGAGCAGCAGGCCGCGCTCGCCGGCGAGGGTGACGACGCAGCGCTCGACGAGGGCCCGCTCGCCGACGAACTTCTGCTCGATGACGAGGCTCCTGCGCCCGGCCTTGAGCTTCTCGCCGTCGCTGCCCATGACGAAGGTGACGACGGCGCGCGGGGTGAGCCGCCAGCCGGGCGGGCGCGGGCCGCTGTCGTGGGCCGCGAGGAACTCCAGTTCGGCGGCGTACTTCTCCTCGGGCGGGACGGTCTGGCGGTCCGTGGCGGTGCTGGTGGAGGTTCTGGTGGTGCTGGTCATCGGCGGGCCTTCCTGCGCGTGCTGGTCCGGAGCTCTTCGTAGCCGGGGGTGTCGCCGTCGACGGTGCGCTGCCAGGCCCGGGCGAACAGGTCCGGGACGGGCAGGCGCGGCAGCACCGGCTTGTGGGTGGGCAGTTCGTACAGGGCGGCCTTCCAGGTCTCGACGGGCAGCGCGGGGGCCTTGGCCTCCTGCCAGCCGCAGGGCAGGAAGAGGCTGCGGCCGGCCCGGGGCCGCTTGGCCTCCAGCACGAGGCCGGTGGCGGCGAGTTCGGCGCGGGCCCGCTTCAGCCGGGCGGGCTTCCAGCCCGTCCAGCGGGCGACGTTGCGGTCGGTGGGGTCGGGCAGGGCGAGCAGTTGCAGGTAGAGGGTGGCGGCGTCCGCGCCGAGGCCGTGGGTGCGGGCCGCCTCGGCGACCAGCGCGGGGGCGGACAGCTGCGGGTTCTGCAGCCAGGCCGCGCGGCCCTCGGCCGTCGCCGGGTCGGCCGTCACGGCGGTGACGGACGCGACGGCGGACTCGGCCAGCCGCCGCGCCTCGCCGTTGAGCACGGCGACGAGGGCGCCCTGGTCGTCGCCGTACCAGGAGCCGTTGCGCAGCCCGGTGATGAGGTCGAGGAGCGGGTCGTCCGGGCCGGTCAGCCCGGCCGGGCGCAGCCAGACCTGCTCGTACGCCTCGTGGTAGGGGCTGAGGACGAGCGCCGGGCCGCAGCGGACCAGGCCGTCCGGGTCGGCGCCGCCCTCGGCGGGCAGGCCGAAGCGGGCGCGCATGACGGCGCCCATCGGGCCGTTCTTGGCGGTGTTGACGAGTTGGAGGTCGAGCAGCAGGTCGGGGTCGCCGAGGCGGGTGTGCAGGGCGTCGACGGCCCGGGGCAGCAGTGGGCGCAGCGGGCTGTCGGCGGGCAGGTGGTAGGCGAGCCAGCGCAGGGCGTCGAGGGTCCGGTGGAGTTCACCGGGGGCGGGGACGGCGTCGGCGTCCTCGGGTCGGAGGTGGGGTTCGGCGCGGTGGTCGGTGGTGAGGCGGTAGGTGGTGGTGCGGGTGAGCCAGGGGGTGCGGGCGGGGTTGAGGACGGCTTCGAGGTGGTGGATCCGGACGCCCTTGACGGCGGCCTGGTCGGCTTCGGGGAGGGTGACGAGGTGTCCGAAGTGGCGGATCCAGGTGTCGGCGCCGGCGGCGAGGTCGGGGCCTTCGGTCCACAGGGTCTTGGGGTCGGGCGGCAGCAGGGCGCCCCAGACGTCGATGAGGGCGTCGTGGGGGTGGCTGCGCAGCCATTCCTTGGCGGCCTTGGCCTCGGTGGCCTTGATGCCGAGTTCGGCGAGCCGTTCGGCGGTCAGGGCGGTGGTGCCCCAGTGGAGGAGGGTGGCGGGCGGGCG
>NZ_JZKH01000156.1 GCF_000961885.1 Streptomyces rubellomurinus | reverse complement strand
GCGGATGTGGGGTTGTCGCTGGCTTCCATCGGCGCAGGGTTCGAGCGGCGGGCGGTGGTGGTCGGTTCGGAGCGGGCCGAGCTGCTGGCGGGGCTGGGGTCGGTGACCGGTGGCGTGGTCGTCGCTGGGAAGACCGGAGTGTTGTTCTCCGGGCAGGGCGCGCAGTCGCCGGGGATGGGGCGCGGACTGTACGAGGCGTTCCCGGTGTTCCGGGAGGCCTTCGACGAGGTGTGCGCCCTGCTCGACGGGGAGTTGGGGGCCTCGCTGCGGGACGTCGTGTTCGGTGACGGCGACGAGCTCGACCGGACGGTGTTCACGCAGACCGGGTTGTTCGCGGTCGGTGTGGGGTTGTGGCGGCTGCTGGAGTGGCTGGATGTCCAGGTGGACGCGGTGGGTGGCCATTCGGTGGGCGAGTTGGTGGCGGCGTATGTGGCGGGTGTGTGGTCGCTGGAGGACGCCTGTCGGGTGGTGGCCGCGCGTGGTCGGCTGATGCAGGCGTTGCCGTCCGGTGGGGTGATGGTGGCGGTGCGGTTGTCCGAAGCGGAGGCCGTCGAGCGGTTGGCGGGCCGGTCGGGGGTGGGGATCGCGAGCCTGAACGGGCCGCGGTCGCTGGTGCTCTCCGGTGAGGATGCGGCCGTGGACGCGGTGGTGGCGGATCTGGAGGCCGAGGGCGTGCGGTGCAAGCGCCTGCGGGTCTCGCACGCCTTCCACTCGTCGCTGATCGAGCCGATGCTGGCCGGGTTCCGGCAGGTGTTGGAAGGCGTGGAGTTCCACGCGCCGCGGCTGCCCGTCGTCTCGAACGTGACCGGCGCCCTGCTGACGGCCGAGCAGGCCTGTGCGCCGGAGTACTGGACGCGCCAGGCCCGCGAAGCCGTGCGCTTCGCCGATGGCGTCGCCACCCTGCGCGAGCTCGGCCTGGTCCGCTTCCTGGAGCTGGGTGGCCAGGCGCTGGTGGCGATGCTGGACGAGCCGGTGACGGCCGCCGCCCTGCGGCGGGACCGTCCGGAGGCGGAGTCGTTCTGGTCCGCCGTCGCCCGGCTCTACGTCAGCGGCGCCACCGTCGACTGGACCCGGGCGTTCCCGGGCGCCCGCCGCGTCGAGCTGCCCACCTACGCCTTCGACCACCAGCGCTACTGGCTGGACTCCACCAACTGCCGCCCGCGCCGCGCGGGCGCCGAGCGGGCGGACGCGGCGGAGTCCCGGTTCTGGGAGGCGGTCGAGCAGCAGGACCTCGGCGCCCTCACCGACGCCCTGTCCCTGCACGACCGGCACGAGGCGCTGCACGACCTGCTGCCCGCGCTCGCCACCTGGCGCCGCCGGCGCCGCGAGCGCAGCACCGCCGACCGCTGGCGCTATCGCGTCGTCTGGAAGCCCGTCCAGCTCCACGACGGCCCCGCACTCTCCGGAACCTGGCTGGTCGTCGGCCCGGAGGACGCCACCCTCCCGGCCTCCTGCGCCCGCGCCCTCGCCGACCACGGCGCCGAGGTCCGCCGGCTCACCGTCACCGCCGCCGACGACCGCGACACCCTCGCCGCCCGGCTGGCCGAGGCGGCCGCAGACGGCCTCAACGGCGTGCTCTCCCTGCTCGCCCTCGACGAGCGCCCGCACGCCACCCACCCGCAGCTGGCCGCCGGCCTCGCCGCGAACCTGGCGCTGGTGCAGGCGCTCGGCGACGCCGGGACCGCCGCCCCGCTCTGGTGCGCCACGGCCGGTGCGGTGGCGATCGGCGCGGCGGACGCGCCGGTGCGCCCCGTCCAGGCGCAGACCTGGGGCCTCGGCCGGGTGGTCGCGCTGGAGCACCCCGAGCGGTGGGGCGGCCTGCTCGACCTGCCCGCCGAGCCCGGCGAACGCGCGCTCGGCCGGCTCTGCGCGGCACTGGGGGCCAGTGGCGAGACCGCCGAGGACCAGCTGGCCGTCCGCGAGTCCGGCAGCTTCGCCCGCCGCCTGCTGCGCGCACCGCTGCCCGCCGACCCCCCGTCCGCCGGGCCGCTGGCCGTCGACCCGCCGTCCTTCAGGCCGCTGCCGGCGCAGAAGTCGGCGCCCGGCTGGACGCCGCGCGGCACCGTGCTGGTCACCGGCGGCACCGGCGCGCTCGGCGCGGAGGTGGCCCGCTGGCTGGCCCGCGAGGGCGCGCGGCACCTGGTGCTGACCAGCCGTCGCGGCCCCGACGCGCCCGGCGCCGACGCGCTGGCCGCCGAACTGCGCGCCACCGGCGTCCGGGTCACGGTCGCCGCCTGCGACACGGCGGACGGGCCGGGCCTGACCGCCCTGGCCGCCCGGCTGGCGGATGCGGGCGAGCCGATCCGGGCCGTCGTCCACGCGGCCGGCGTCGGCCAGAGCACCCCGCTCGCGGACACCACCGTCGCCGAACTGGCGGCCGTGGTCGGCGCCAAGACCGCCGGCGCCGACCACCTGGACCGGCTCTTCCCCGACGACGCGCTCGACGCCTTCGTCACCTTCTCGTCGATCGCGGCCGTCTGGGGCAGTGGCGGCGGCCAGGGCGCCTACGCCGCCGCCAACGCCCATCTGGACGCGCTGGCGGCCGCCCGCCGGAGCCGGGGAGCGGTCGCGACCTCGATCGCCTGGGGGCCGTGGGCCCGGGCCGGCATGGCCACCGAGGGGCGCGCCGACCGGCAGCTGGCCCGGCGCGGGCTGACCGCCATGGAACCCGAGCCGGCCGTGGCCGCCCTCGCGCTCGCCCTGGCGCACGACGAGACCGCCGTCACCGTCGCCGACGTGGACTGGTCCCGGTTCCTGCCCGCGTTCAGCGTCGCCCGGCAGCGCCCGCTCTTCGCCGACCTGCCCGAGGCCCGCGAGCAGGCGGCCGCCGCACCCGCCCCCGCCGCCTCCGTTTTCGCCGCCCGCCTGGCCGCCCTCCCGGCGGCGGACCGGGAGCGCACCGTGCTCGACCTGGTGCGCCGCCAGGTCGCGGCCGTCCTCGGCCACGGCACGGCCGAGCGGATCGACGCCGGCCGCCCGTTCACCGACCTGGGCTTCGACTCGCTGACCGCCGTCGAACTGCGCGACCGGCTCACCGCCGAGACCGGCATCGGGCTGCCCACCACCCTGGTCTTCGACCACCCCACCCCGGCCGCGCTCGCCCACCACCTGGCGGCCGATCCGGCCGGCACCGGCGAGGACCCGGCGGCACACCCCGCCCCCGCCCCTGCCCCCGCCCCTGCCGACGCCGACGAGCCGATCGCGATCGTCGGCATGGCCTGCCGCTACCCCGGCGGCGTCGACTCGCCGGAGGACCTGTGGCAGTTGGTGACGGACGGCGCCGACGCGATCGGCGCGTTCCCCACCGACCGGGGCTGGGACCTGGACGCGCTCTACCACCCCGACCCGGACCACCCCGGCACCTCCTACACCAGCGAGGGCGGATTCCTGCGCGACGCCGCCGCGTTCGACCCGGCGCACTTCGGCATCTCCCCGCGCGAGGCCCTCGCCATGGACCCGCAGCAGCGGCTGCTGCTGGAGACCGCCTGGGAGGCGCTGGAGCGGGCCGGCCTCGACCCGGCCGCGCTGCGCGCCACCCCCACCGGCGTCTTCGTCGGCGCCGGAGCCTCCGGCTACCTGGGCGGCGTCCAGCGCCTGCCCGAGGGCGTCGAGGGCTACTCGCTGACCGGCACCGTCGCCAGCGTGCTGTCCGGACGGCTCTCCTACGCGTTCGGCCTGGAGGGCCCGGCGGTCACCGTGGACACCGCGTGCTCCTCCTCGCTGGTGGCGCTGCACCTGGCCGCGCAGTCGCTGCGCGCGGGCGAGTGCACGATGGCGCTGGCCGGCGGGGTGGCCGTGATGGCCACGCCGAACGGCTACGTCGAGTTCTCCCGCCAGCGCGGGCTGGCGGCGGACGGGCGGTGCAAGTCCTTCGCCGACGCGGCGGACGGCACCGGGTGGTCCGAGGGCGTGGGCGTGCTGCTGCTCGAACGGCTCTCCGAGGCCCGCCGCCACGGCCACCGGGTACTGGCGGTGCTGCGCGGCTCGGCCGTCAACCAGGACGGTGCCAGCAACGGGCTCACCGCGCCCAACGGCCCCTCGCAGCGCCGGGTGATCCGCGCCGCGCTCGCCAACGCGGGCCTGACGGCGGACCAGGTCGACGCGGTGGAGGCGCACGGCACCGGCACCCGGCTCGGCGACCCGATCGAGGCCCAGGCCCTGCTCGCCACCTACGGCCGGAACCGGCCCGCCGACCGGCCGCTGTGGCTGGGCTCGATCAAGTCCAACCTCGGCCACAGCGCGGCCGCCGCCGGCGTCGCGGGCGTGATCAAGATGGTGCAGGCGCTGCGGCACGGCGTGCTGCCGCGCACCCTGCACGTGGACCGGCCGACCGGGCAGGTGGACTGGACGACGGGCGCGGTCGCCCTGCTCACCGAACCGGTCGACTGGCCGGAGCTGGACCGGCCGCGCCGGGCCGGGGTCTCGGCCTTCGGGGTGAGCGGCACCAACGCGCACGTGATCCTCGAACAGGCCGAGCCCGCCGAGCCCGCCGAGCCCGCCGAGGAACCGACTGCCGCCCCGGGGGTGCTGCCGTGGCTGCTCTCCGGCAGCACCGAGCCGGGCCTGCGCGGCCAGGCCGCGCGGCTGGCCGACCACCTCGGCGAGGGCGCTCCGGCCGCCGACGTGGCGCACGCCCTGGCGACCACCCGGGCGGTGCTGGACCACCGCGCGGTGGTGCTGGCCGCCGACCCCCGGGAGGCGCTGCGCGCGCTCGCGGCGGGGACCGAGGCGGCGGACGTCGTCCGGGGGGTCACGGACGGGGCCGACCGCCGGGTGGTGTTCGTCTTCCCGGGGCAGGGCTCGCAGTGGGCCGGGATGGGCGCCCAACTGCTGGACGCCGCACCCGTGTTCGCCGCCCGCATCGCGGAGTGCGAGGCCGCGCTGGCGCCGCACGTGGACTGGTCGCTGACCGAAGTCCTGCGCGGCGGCACGGACTTGGACCGGGTCGACGTCGTGCAGCCGGTGCTGTGGGCGGTGATGGTGGCGCTGGCCGAGCTGTGGCGGTCGGCGGGCGTCGAACCGGCGGCCGTCGTCGGGCACTCGCAGGGCGAGATCGCCGCCGCCTGCGTGGCGGGGGCGCTGACCCTGGCGGACGGCGCCCGGGTCGTCGCCCTGCGCAGCCGCGCCCTGTTGGCTCTGTCCGGCCAGGGCGGCATGGTGTCCTTCCCGCTGCCCGCCGAGGAGGTGGTGCGGTTCCTCGAACCGTACGGCGGCCGGATCTCGATCGCCGCGCTCAACGGGCCCTCGTCCACGGTGGTTTCGGGCGACGCGGACGCCCTGGAGCACCTGCTCGCCGAGCACGAGCGGGCCCGCCGCATCGACGTGGACTACGCCTCGCACGGCCCGCACGTCGAGCAGATCCGCGACGAACTGCTCACCCTCCTCGCCGGGATCACCCCGCAGTCGGGCGACGTCCCGTTCCACTCCACCGTCACCGGCGAGCCGATCGACACGGCGGTCCTGGACGCCGCGTACTGGTACACCAACCTGCGCCAGGAGGTGCGGTTCGGCGCGGTCACCGAACGGCTGCTGGCAACGGGCCACGACGTGTTCGTCGAAGTCAGCGCGCACCCCGTGCTGGCGGCGTCGATCGAGGACGGCGGCGGGTCCGCGCTCGCCCTCGGGACGCTGCGGCGCGGCGAGGGCGGCTGGGCGCGGTTCCTGCGCTCGCTCGCCGAGGCGCACGTGCGCGGGGTGGCCGTGGACTGGCGGCGGGTGCTCACGGGCGCGCCGGGCCGGGTCGTGGACCTGCCCACCTACGCCTTCCAGCGGCAGCGGTTCTGGATCGCGCAGGACCCGGGCGGCGGCGACCCGGCCGGCCTCGGCCTGGAGCCGGCCGACCACCCGCTGCTCGGCGCCGCCGTCGCGGTCGCCGACACCGGCGGGGCCGTGCTCACCGGGCGGGTCTCGCCGCGCACCCGGCCGTGGCTGGCGGAACACACCGTGGCCGGGCTGCCGCTGCTGCCCGGCGCCGCCCTGGTCGAACTCGCGGCGCGGGCCGGCGACCAGGTGGGGTGCGGGCGGCTGCTCGAACTGGTGCTGGAGGCGCCGATGGCCCTGCCGGAGCGGGGCGCGGCGCAGCTCCAGGTCTCCGTGGAGCCGGCCGACGCCGAGGGCCGGCGCGGGCTGGCGGTGTTCTCCCGCCCGGACGGCGACCCGGCGGCGCCGTGGATCCGGCACGCGAGCGGGCTGCTGGCGCCGGGCTCCGCCGAGCAGTCCGGGGAACCGGGTGCCGCCGACCTGCTCGCCTGGCCCCCGGAGGGCGCCGAGCCGGTGCCGCTCGACGGCTTCTACCCCTCGCTCGCCGCGACCGGCTACGGCTACGGACCGGCCTTCCGGACCCTGCACGCCGTCTGGCGGCGCGGCCCGGAGGTGTACGCCGAGGTGGCCCTGCCCGCCGACCAGCGCCGCGATGCCGCCCGGTACGTGCTGCACCCGCTGCTGCTGGACGGGGCGGTCCAGGCGGCCGGGTTCGCCACCGGCCACGGCGCGGCGGGCGAGGCCGACGACGCCGTCCGGCTGCCCTTCGCCTGGGCCGACCTGGCCGTGCACGCCGCCGGGGCGACCCGGGTACGGGTGCGGATCACCCCGGCCGGGCCGGACGCGCTCGGCCTGCTGCTCGCCGACCCGAGCGGCGCGCCGGTCGCCGTCGTCGGCTCGCTGGCGCTGCGGCCGGTGACCGTCGACCGGCTCGCGGCGGCGCCGGTGCAGCGGGCCGTCGCACCCGCCCGGCCCGCGCGCCGGACGGCCGACGCGGGCGACGCCACCGGGGCGGCCGCCCTCGCCGGCCGGCTCGCCGGACGGTCCGAGGCGGAGCAGGACCGGATCCTGCTCGACCTGGTCCGCACCCAGGTCGCCGCCGTGCTCGGCCACCACGAACCCGGCGGCATCGCGGGCGACCTCGCCTTCAAGAACCTCGGCTTCGACTCGCTCACCGCCGTCGACCTGCGCAACCGCCTCGGCGCCGCGACCGGCCTGCGGCTGCCCGCCACCCTGGTGTTCAGCCACCCCAACCCGGGCGCGCTCGCCTGCCACCTGCGCGCCCGGGTCGCCGACAGCGGCGGCGCCAGTGCCGCCCCCGCCGTCCCGGCGGCCCGCGAACTCGACCGGCTGGAAGCGGAGTTGTCCGCCGCCTCGGCGGACGGCCGGGCCGAGATCACCCGCCGGCTCGACGCCCTGCTGCGCACCTGGGGGCGCCCGGCCGACACCGGCGGCGGGAGCGCCGCCGTGCTGGACGCCGAGGCGCTCGACGAGATCACCGCCGAGGAGATGTTCGAGCTCATCGACCAGCAGTTGGGCGAGTCATGACCGACCCCAGCGCCGTTCCAGCCCCTGTCCCCGCCCAACGCCCCCCGGGAGAACCGACGATGGCGAACACGGAGGAGAAACTCCTCGGATACCTCAAGCGCGTCACGGCCGACCTGAGCCGCACGCGCCGGCGGCTGCACGACGTGGAGGCGGCCGCCGGCGAGCCGATCGCGATCGTGGGCATGGCCTGCCGCTACCCCGGCGGGGTCGCCTCGCCCGAGGACCTGTGGCGCCTGGTGGCCGAGGGGGTGGACGCGGTCGGCGCGTTCCCCACCGACCGGGGCTGGGACCTGGACGCGCTCTACCACCCGGACCCGGACCACCCGGGGACGTCCTACGTGCGCGAGGGCGGATTCCTGCGCGACGCCGCCGAGTTCGACCCCGCGTTCTTCGGCATCTCGCCGCGCGAGGCGCTGGCCATGGACCCGCAGCAGCGGCTCGTCCTGGAGACCTCCTGGGAGGTGTTCGAGCGGGCCGGCCTCGACCCGGCCGCGCTGCGCGGCAGCCGGACCGGCGTCTACGTCGGCGCGGTCTCCTCCCATTACCTGGCCACCCTCACCCCCGTCCCCGAGGGCGTCGAGGGCTACCTGGGCACCGGCAACATGACCAGCGTGGTCTCCGGCCGGGTCTCCTACACCTTCGGCCTGGAGGGCCCGGCGGTCACCGTCGACACCGCCTGCTCCTCCTCGCTGGTGGCACTCCACTGGGCGATCCAGGCGCTGCGCTCCGGCGACTGCGCGATGGCCCTGGCCGGCGGGGTCTCGGTGATGCCCGCGCCGGGCGCGTTCATCGAGTTCTCCCGCCAGCGCGGGCTCGCCGTCGACGGGCGGTGCAAGTCCTTCGCCGCCGCCGCGGACGGCACCGGCTGGGCCGAGGGCGTCGGCATGCTGCTGGTCGAACGGCTCGGCGAGGCGCAGCGCCACGGGCACCGGGTGCTCGCCGTGATCCGCGGCTCGGCGATCAACCAGGACGGCGCCTCCAACGGCCTGACCGCGCCCAACGACCTGGCGCAGGAACGGGTGATCCGCGCGGCCCTGGCGAACGCCGGGCTGACGGCCGGCCAGGTCGACGCGGTGGAGGCGCACGGCACCGGTACCACGCTGGGCGACCCGATCGAGGCCCAGGCCCTGCTCGCCACGTACGGGCGGGAGCGGCCCGCCGGCCGTCCGCTGCGACTCGGCTCGATCAAGTCGAACTTCGGGCACAGCGCGGCCGCCGCCGGCGTCGCCGGGGTGATCAAGATGGTGCAGGCGCTGCGCAACGGCACGCTGCCGCCCACCCTGCACGTGGACCGGCCGACGCCGAAGGTCGACTGGGCGGACGGCGCGGTCGCGCTGCTCACCGAACCGGTGGACTGGGCGCCGGGCGGGGAGCCGCGCCGGGCGGCGGTGTCCTCGTTCGGGGTGAGCGGCACCAACGCACACGTGATCATCGAGGAGGCGCCCTCGGCGCCCGAGGCGGTCGACGGGGCGGTCGACGGGGCGGCCGACGAGGCGGTCGGGCCGGCCGAGATGCCCGACGCGCCGCCGCTGCCGGTGTCGCTGCCGCTGGTCCCGCTGGTGCTCTCCGGCCGGGGCGGCGCGGCCCTGCGCGGCCAGGCCGCCAGGCTGGCCGACTTCCTCGCCGCGCAGCCGGACGGCGTCGACCCGGCCCGGCTCGGCCGCTCGCTGGCGACCACCCGCACCGGGCACTCCACCCGCGCCGTGCTGCTCGCCGCCGACCGGGCGACGGCCGCCCACGGACTGCGCGCCCTCGCGGCGGACGAGCCGGTGGCGGGCCTGCTGCGGGGGACGGCGCTGCCGGACGCCTCCGCCGTGTTCGTCTTCCCGGGGCAGGGCTCGCAGTGGGTCGGCATGGGGGCCGAACTGCTGGACGCCTCGCCGGTGTTCGCGGCGCGCATCGCGGAGTGCGAGGCCGCGCTCTCGGCCCATGTCGACTGGTCGCTGACCGAAGTCCTGCGCGGTGGAACGGACTTGGACCGGGTGGACGTCGTCCAGCCGGTGCTGTGGGCGGTGATGGTGGCACTGGCGGCGCTCTGGCGCGCCGCCGGTGTCGAACCGGCGGCCGTCGTCGGCCACTCCCAGGGCGAGATCGCCGCGGCTTGCGTGGCCGGGGCGCTGTCGCTGGAGGACGGCGCGCGGGTCGTCGCGCTGCGCGCCCGGGCGCTGCCGGCGCTGTCCGGCGAGGGCGGCATGGTCTCGCTCCCGCTGCCCGCCGAGGAGGTGGCGCGGCTGCTGGAGCCGTACGGCGGCCGGATCTCGATCGCCGCGCTCAACGGGCCTTCGTCGACGGTGGTTTCGGGTGACGCGGACGCGCTGGAGCAGCTGCTGGCGGAGCACGAGCGGGCGCGTCGGATCGACGTCGACTACGCCTCGCACTCCGCCCACGTGGAGGCGATCCGCGAGGAGATCCTGACCGCCCTCCAGGGCGTCACTCCGCGCCCGGCTCAAGTCCCGTTCTACTCCACGCTGGTGGGTGAGCCGATCGACACCCGCACGCTGGACGCCGCCTACTGGTACCGCAACCTGC
>NZ_JZKH01000155.1 GCF_000961885.1 Streptomyces rubellomurinus | reverse complement strand
GTCATGGGGTCGAGGGGTTCGCGGGGGAGGGTGGGGTCGAAGTCGGGGAGGGGGGCGTCGGTGGCGACGCGGACGACGGTGGGGGCGGCGTCGAGGTAGGGGGAGCCTTCGACGAGGTTGCGGCGGCGGGCCGGGGTGAGCTTGGAGGCGGGGTCCAGGGCTGCGGCGCGGATGGCGGCGAGGTCGCCGTACTCGTGGATGAGCTGGGCGGCGGTCTTCTCGCCGATGCCCTTGACGCCGGGCAGGCCGTCGGACGGGTCGCCGCGCAGGGCGGCCATGTCGGCGTACTGGGAGCCGTGGACGCCGTACTTCTCCAGCAGCAGCGCGTCGTCGGTGAGCTGCAGGTTGCCCATGCCCTTGACCGGGTAGAGGACGGTGATCTGCCGTGCGTCGTCGACGAGTTGGAAGAGGTCGCGGTCGCCGGTGACGATCTGGACCGGGCCCTTGGCGCGGGCGGTGAGGGTGCCGATGACGTCGTCGGCCTCGTAGCCGGGGGAGCCGATCCGGGCGATGCCGAGCGCGTCCAGGACGTGTTCGATGACGGGGACCTGCGGGGCGAGGGTGTCGGGCACCTCCTCCTCGCCGTCGACGGCGGCCTCGGCGACCCGGTGGGTCTTGTAGGAGGGGATGAGGTCGACCCGCCACTGGGGGCGCCAGTCGGCGTCCATGCAGGCCACGAGGTGGTCGGGCCGGTGGTCGTGGACGAGCCGGGCGATGAAGTCCAGCAGGCCGCGGACGGCGTTGACGGGCTCGCCCTGCGGGGAGCGCAGGGAGTCCGGTACGCCGTAGTAGGCCCGGAAGTACAGGCTGGCGGAGTCGAGGAGCATCAGTCGCGGTGCGGTCACGCGTCAGATCATGCCGCACCGCGCTGACGGACACCCGGTGGCTCAGTGCTCGTGCGGGCCGGCGCGGTGGACCGGGCCGTGGGCGTCGGCGCAGTGGTCGGCGGCGGAGTCGGCGGAGTCGGCGGAGTCGCCCCGGCCGGCGATCTGGAGCAGCGCGCCGGCCTCGTCCTCGCCGACGTGGTCGACCTGGAGGGTGGAGTGGGTGATGCCGTACTCAGCGGAGAGCCGGCGCTGCAGGGAGCGCCGGACGGCGTGGCAGTCGCCGCCGGGGGTGACCAGGATGTGCGCGGACAGGGCCGGCTGGTTGGAGGTGATCTCCCAGATGTGCAGGTCGTGGATCTCCTCGACCAGCGGTTCGGCGACCAGCCGGTCGGCGACGGCGTCCGGGTCGATGCCGGCCGGGGCGGCTTCCAGGAAGATCCGGCCGGAGTCGCGGACGAGCCCGATGCCGGCCTTGAGCATCAGCGCGACGACGATCAGCGAGGCGATGGCGTCGGCCCGGGCGAAGCCGGTGGTGACCATGACGAGGCCGGCGACGGCGGTGGCGATGAAGGCGTACAGGTCGGTGAGGACGTGCTGGAAGGCGCCCTCGACGTTCAGCGAGCTGCGGTTGGCCTTCGACATGCACCAGGCGGCGGCGATGTTGACGACGACGCCGACCAGCGCGGTGACCAGCACCAGCGAGCCGGTGACGGCGGGCGGCTCGAACAGCCGGGTGATCGCCTCGTAGCCCAGCCAGGCGGACAGGACCAGCAGGGTGACGCCGTTGGCCTGCGCGGAGAGGATCTCGGCGCGCTTGAGGCCGTACGTGTAGCCGCCGCGGGCCGGGCGGGCGGCGAGCCGCATGGCGACCAGGGCGAGGACGATCGAGGCGGCGTCGGTGAGCATGTGCGCCGCGTCGGAGATCAGGGCGAGCGATTCGGCGGCGAAGCCGACCGCGACCTCGCCGGCCATGAAGACGACGATCAGGGCGAGGGCGCTGAGCAGCCAGCGGCGGTCGGCGTCGGCGGCGACGGCGTGCGAGTGGCCGCCGGGGCCGTGGGAGTGCCCGCCGTGCCCGTGCCCGTGCCCATGCTGGTGGTCATGCGCATGATCATCGTGGGAATGCTCGCGGCCGGCCATCGAAGCCCTTTCTGGACGCACGGGTGGAATGCACACCTGAACGGGCGGGGGCGATCGCCTCCGCACTCGAAGTGAACCGCAGAATCGACAAAGATCCAAAGGTTGTACTGGTGACCGTTGTCGTTGCCGTTCGGATGCCCACCGTCGACCCGGTTGCCGCTGGCATAGGTCCTGGTCAGGGCGCGGATTTCCGGCTCACCTGAACGGGTGAGGCGAGTTTGCGCGGCCGCGCGCCGGTCCACGACGATCATGGCCCGTGAAGATCGCTACCGCGGATTCCGCCCGCCGGCTCGTCGAACTGGAGCCGATCGCCGAGGAGCTGATGAACCGTCATCTCGTGGCGGCGCGCGAATGGTTCCCGCACCAGTACGTCCCCTGGGGGCCCGCCCTTCGGCGGGCACCACGCCGCGTCGTCCTCACCGCGTGACCCCGGAGCCTCCGACCACCATGCGCCGCCTCGCGGCGCCACCACCGCCGCCGTGGGCCGCCAGGTCCTGCGCGCCGCCCGGCTGCGGCCGGGCATCGCGGTGCTGATCGTCGGCGGCAACGACGTCCTGCTGCCCGCCCCGCTCGGCCGCGCCGCCCGTCGGCACGCCCACCTCGCCCACACCCTGCGCGAAGCCGGCTGGCAGCTCGTCGTCGTCCCCTGCCCCGACCCCGGCTACGGGCCCGGCTTCCGCGCCCCCGCCCGCTGGATCGGCCACCACCGCTCGGGCCGCCTCGCCCGGCTGCACACCCGCACCGCCGACCGCCTCGGCGCGCACCTCGCCCCCACCGCGGGGCCCGAGTTCCGCGACCTCGCCGCCCACCTCCTCGGCCCGGACGGCATCCACCCGTCCCCGCACGGCTACGCCGCGCACGCCACCCGCATGCTCCCCGCCCTCCTCGCGGCCGCCACCCACCTCCCCACCCCGGTCCCGGTCACCGGCTGACACCCCGGCGTCCCGCTCGTCTCCCCGCGCCCACCCGGACGCGCGGGGAGACGAGCGCCGCGGACTCCCGGCCGGTCCAACTAGCCCAGCGGCACGGCCTCCAACACCGCCGCGGTGGCGGCCCGCACCAGCGCCCGCATCACCCGCAGGTCGTCGCCCTGCTCGGGATGCCACTGCACCCCCAGCGTGAACCCCGGCCCCTCGATCGCCTCCACCGTCCCGTCCGGCGCGTGCGCGCTGACCCGCAGCCCCTCGCCGAGCCGGTCCACCGCCTGGTGGTGGTACGTCGGCACCTCCAACTCGCTCTCCGGCAGCAGCCCGCCGAGCAGCGTTCCGGGCACCGGCCGCACCGCGTGCGTCCCGTACCTCCCCGGCGAGCCGTTGTGCACGTCCACGTCCAGCACGTCCGGCAGGTGCTGCACCAGCGTCCCCCCGCACACCACGTTGAGGACCTGCATCCCCCGGCAGATGCCGAGCAGCGGCATCCCGGCGGCGAGCGCGGCGCGCAGCAGCGCGACCTCCCACCGGTCGCGTTCCGGTGAGTCGATCTCCGCCAACGGGTGCGCGGGCTCCCCGTAGTAGGCGGGGTCGAGGTCGGGCCCGCCCGCGATCACCAGCGCGTCGAGCCGGGCCAGGACTTCGGGCGCCCGCTCCGGGGCGTCGGGCGGCAGCAGCACCGCGACCCCGCCGGAGTCCTGCACGTACGCGGTGTACCGCTCGGGGACGAGGGCGACCCGGCGGTTGCGCCAGCTGCTCCAACTCGCGTCCACCAGGTAGGTGCTGACGCCGATGTAAGGCCTGCGATCCATGGCGCGCATTCTGCACCCGGGGCGCCTGATCCCCCGTCAGCCACGCGGTCCGGCGCGCCGCGGCCGTCCGCCCTCTTCCGCCCCGCGAGCCGCAGGCCGTACGGTTCGCTGTGACCGGTTGATCTCGAAGAGTGATCGATGAGGATGGTTCCGTCATGTCCGAGCTCGCCGCCGAGGGCGCCCGGCCGCGCGCGCCGCTGTCCCTGGACGGGTTGCGCGCGCTGGTGGACGCCGGTGAGGTGCACACGGTCGCGCTCGCCTTCACCGACATGCAGGGCCGCCTGCAGGGCAAGCGCTTCGCCGCCCGGTTCTTCCTCGACGAGGTCGTCGAGCACGGCGCCGAGGCCTGCGACTACCTGCTCGCGGTGGACGTCGACCTGAACACGGTGGACGGCTACGCGTTCTCCTCCTGGGCCACCGGCTACGGCGACTTCGCGATGCGCCCCGACCTCAACACCCTGCGGCTCACCCCCTGGCAGCCGGGCACCGCGCAGGTGACGGCCGACCTGGCCCGGCACGGCGGCCACCCGGTGGACGCCGCCCCGCGCCAGATGCTGCGCCGCCAGATCGCCCGGCTCGCCGAGTACGGCCTGGCGGCCGACATCGGCACCGAGTTGGAGTTCCTGGTGTTCCGCGACACCTACGAGTCGGCCTGGCTGGGCGGCTACCGCGGCCTGACCCCGGCGAACCTCTACAACGTCGACTACTCGATGCTCGGCACCGCCCGGGTGGAGCCGCTGCTGTCCCGGATCCGGCTGGAGATGGCCGGCGCCGGGCTGACCGTCGAGTCCGCCAAGGGCGAGTGCAACCTGGGCCAGCACGAGATCGCCTTCCGCTACGCGGACGCGCTGACCACCTGCGACCAGCACAGCGTGTACAAGACCGGAGCCAAGGAGATCGCCGCCCAACTCGGCTGCGCGCTCACCTTCATGGCCAAGTACGACGAGCGCGAGGGCAACAGCTGCCACATCCACCTGTCGCTGCGCGACGCGGTCGGCGCGCCCGCCTTCGCCGACCGGGACGGCCGGATGACCGACACCATGCGGCACTTCCTGGCCGGGCAGCTGGTCGCGCTGCGCGAGTTCAGCCTGCTGTACGCGCCCAACATCAACTCCTACAAGCGCTACCGCCCCGGCTCGTTCGCCCCGACCGCCGTCGCCTGGGGCCGGGACAACCGGACCTGCGCCTACCGGGTGGTCGGCCACGGCCCGTCCCTGCGGATGGAGAACCGGGTGCCCGGCGGCGACGTCAACCCGTACCTGGCGGTGGCCGGGATGCTCGCGGCAGGCCTGTACGGGCTGCAGCGCAAGCTGGACCTGCCCGCGCCCTGCCTGGGCAACGCCTACGCGGTGGACGAGTACGGCCGGGTGCCCGGCTCGCTGCGCGAGGCGGCCGAGCTGTGGGCGGAGAGCGAACTCGCCCGGGACGCCTTCGGCGGCGACGTGGTCGACCACTACCTGAACATGGCCCGGGTGGAACAGGCCGCGTACGACGGCGCGGTGACCGACTGGGAGCGCTACCGATCCTTCGAACGGATGTGAGGGAGCCCGATGGGCGATACCGGGATCGTCTGCCGCCGACTGGTCGGCCGCACCGCCGTGGTCACCGGCGCGGGCAGCGGGATCGGCCTGGCGGCCGCCCGCCGACTCGCCTCGGAGGGGGCGAGGGTGGTCTGCGCGGACCTCGACGAGGGGACCGGCCGGGCCGCCGCCAAGGAGGTCGGCGGGCTGTTCGTGCACACCGACGTCACCGACCCGTACATGGTCGAGGCGCTGTTCGACGAGGCCTACGAGACCTACGGCAGCGTGGACGTCGCGTTCAACAACGCCGGCATCTCCCCGCCGGAGGACGACTCGATCCTCACCACCGGCCTGGACGCCTGGCGCAGGGTGCAGGAGGTCAACCTGACCTCGGTCTACCTGTGCTGCAAGGCCGCGCTGCCGTACATGCGCCGGCACGGCCGCGGCTCGATCATCAACACCGCCAGCTTCGTGGCCCGGATGGGCGCGGCGACCTCGCAGATCTCCTACACCGCTTCCAAGGGCGGGGTGCTGGCGATGTCCCGCGAGCTGGGCGTGCAGTTCGCCCGGGAGGGCATCCGGGTCAACGCGCTCTCGCCCGGACCGGTGGACACCCCGTTGCTGCGCGAGCTGTTCGCGAAGGACCCGGAGCGGGCGGCCCGCCGGCTGGTGCACGTTCCGCTCGGCCGGTTCGCCAGGGCCGAGGAGATCGCCGCCGCGGTGGCCTTCCTGGCCAGCGACGACTCCTCGTTCATCACGGCGAGCGAGTTCCTGGTGGACGGCGGGATCTCCGGGGCGTACGTGACGCCCCTGCCGTGACGCCCCTGCCGTGGCGCCCCTGCCATGACACTCCCGCGGGCGTGGCGACCCGGGGCTTCTCACCGGAATCTCATCGAAAACCGGCGGAATTCGCCGCTGCCCTGATTTCGCGTTTATCCGGCGCCCTTTAGATTCTCTGGTGTGAGTGAGCAGATTCCCGCCGGGTGGTACCCGGATCCGAAGGACACCGCGAGCGACCCGAGACCGCAGCGCTGGTGGGACGGCCGGGGCTGGACGGCCAGCACCCGGCCCGCGCCCTCGGACGCGCCGACCCCGGAGCCGCCGGCGGCGGCCCCGTCCGGGGCGTTCGGCGCCCCCGAGCCGGGCACGGCCGAGCAGCCCCGGGTGCTGGAGGGGGAGGTCCTGGAGAGCGGTCCGACCGTCCGCTACCCGGAGCCGCCGCCGTTCGGCGCCGCCTGGGGCGACCCGGGCGCCGCGCCGCGCAAGCCCCGGCGCAAGCCGTCGAAGCTGGTGATCGCGACCGTCGCCGCCGCCCTGCTGGGCCTGGGCGCCGGCTCGGGGATCACCTACCTGGCCATGGACGGGCACGGCAAGGACCACGCGCAGCGCGCCGCCCGGTCGGTGCCGGGCGGCGAGAACGGGCCGTGGGGCGACCTCCCGGGCTTCGGCGACGGCCCGGGCGCGGACGGCAAGGGCGGCGGCAACGGCAACGGCGGCGGGAACGGCAACAACAACGGCAACGGGAACGGCGGCGGCAAGTCCAAGCCCGGCCCCGGCACCGCCGTCGACGTGGTGAACCGGCTGTCGTTGCCCGTCCCGTCCGGCTGGAAGGGCAGCCACACGGCCGAGGGCTACGCGGCGATGTACGTCGGCTCGTACACCTGCGCGGACGGCCAGAGCGAGTGCACCCTCGGCGGGGTGAACACCGGCCGGATCGACGGCGGCGGCTCCGACGTCGCGGCGGCGGCCAAGGCCGACATCGACAAGGCGGCCAAGGACTCCTACGCCGACGTCACGGGCCACCAGGAGCTGAAGAACGAGGCCGTCAAGGTCAACGGCCAGGACGGCTGGCTGATCCGCTGGAAGGTCGACGCGGCGAAGGGCAACAACGGGTACGTGCAGACGGTGGTCTTCCCGTCGAGCGACGGCAAGACGCTGGTCTCGGTGCACTTCGGCTTCGACATCGCCGACAAGGCGCCGGACGTCTCCCTGATGGACACCATCGTCAAGGGCATCACCGACTACAAGGGCAAGCTCCCCTCGCTGCCCGGCGGCGGCTCCGCCACCCCGGGCGGCGGTGTCGGCGGTACCAGCACCTGACCGACCGCGCTCCTCACCGCACCACGGCGGCCCGCCCGGAGGAAGTCCTCCGGGCGGGCCGCCGCGTGTTCTCCGACGCGAGCCGGACCGGACGGGGGTTTTGGCCGGTCCGGCTCACGTTCCCGGCGTCAGGCGCCGCGTCGAACAGCCTCGACGCGGCGGCGCCGGAGCACCATGGCGGCCCAGCCGACGCCGATCGCGGCGGCGCCGGCCAGCAGCAGCGGGCCGGTGGCCGAGGTGCCGACCGCGGCGGAGGCGGTCGGGACGGTCCGGCCGGCCGGGGAGTTCGGGTCCCCGCCGTGCCCGTGGTGGGCGACGGTGGACCGGGGGGCGTCGGCGGCGATCTGCGCGTCGCTGGGCGCGGCGGGGGCGGCGAGCGCGGACACCGCCGGGGCGCTGCCGGTGCCGGCGCCGAAGTCGACGTCCGAGCAGGCGTAGAACGCCTCCGGGCTGTCGCTGCGCTGCCAGATGGTGTAGAGGATCTGACGGCCGGTGCGCTGCGGCAGGGTGCCCGAGTAGCTGTAGGAGCCGTTGACGGTGTTGCGGTCGACCTGGACCTGGGCGACCGGGGTCGGGTCGAGGTCCGACCACTTGAGCGGCTGGGTCGGGTTGTAGCCCGGCTTGGTGATGTAGACGGTCTGGGTGCCGACGTGCGGCGCGGTGGCGCGGAACTGGAAGGTGTAGGCGCCCGCCTTGACGGGGGTGGCCGGCCAGTCGGTGCGCGGCCAGTCGAGGGCCGCGTACTTGTCGCGGTTGGCCGAGCAGAGCCGGCCGTCCGGGATCAGCGCCTGCGGGTTGCCGTTGGCGTTGGCGATGTTGACCTCGTTCCAGTCGTACAGCGGCTGGGTGCCGCTGGTGGCGACGAGGTCCTTGCAGACCTGGGAGACGGGGTGCTCCGGGCCCTCGGCGTAGCAGGCGGCGATCCGGCTGACGGGGTTGGTCATCGTGCCGTGGGCGCTGGCGGTCCCGGCGGTGGTCAGGGCCACCGAGAGGGCCGCGGCGCCGACCACGCCGACGGACAGGGCGGTTCGCTTGATGGACATGGGGTGGGACTCCTCGACCGTCGTTCCGGGCGGGTGTGGGGGAGCGGACACGCCTGCCCGTCCGGAGGGCCGCTGCCCGGATCGCGGGCCCCCGGGCCGAAGCGTAGGATTGGTCCAGACCATAAGGCAATAGCCTTGACGGACACGGCGGTTGACGCGCAGTCGGCTCCCGAGCAGCGCAAAGGCCCGATGGGGCTCCCGGGTTAGGAGTTCCATCGGGCCCGCTTAAGGCTCCGGAAAGGTGCTGAGGGGAATCCGTGGGCTCAGAGGAACGTCCGGCCCTCGCCCCGGTAGGTCGGTACGGTCCGGACGATCCGCTCGCCCTCGATCAGGTGCAACTCGGCGAAGCGCTCGCACAGTTCACCCGCCTTGGCGTGCCGGAACCAGACCCGGTCGCCGATCAGCAGGTCGTCCGCCGCCGCGCCGAGCAGCGGGGTCTGCACCTCGCCCGCGCCCTCCATCGGGTCGTAGCGCAGCCCCGCCGGCAGGTACGGCACCGGCGAGCGGTCCGGCCCGGGCGCGCCGGAGGCCGGGTAGCCGCCGCCGAGCACCGTCACCACGCCCACGCCGGGGCGGCGCACCACCGGCTGCCCGAACAGCGCGGCCGGGCGGCCCCGGAACGCCCGGTAGTGGTCGAAGAGTTGCGGCACGTACAGCCCGGAGCCGGCGGCCACCTCGGTGACGGCGTGCTCGGCCGCGGTGGACTCCACGCTGCCGGTGCCGCCGCCGTTGACGAACTCCAGCTCCGCCACCCGGCGCAGCCGCTGCACGGTGGCCGCCCGCCGCTCGGCGAGTTCGGCCCGCGCCGTGGCCTGCATCAGCCGGATCAGCCGCGAGCGCACCGGCCGTCCGGGCACCCGGTCGCCGACCCCGGCCACGTGGCCCTCGTACGCCATCAGGCCGACCACCCGGAACCCCCTTCTGCGCTGGACGAGTTCGGCGAAGGCGCCGAGCTCCTCGGGGGTGCGCAGCGGCGAGCGCCGGGCGCCCACCCGGACCCGGCCGCCGAGCAGGTGCAGCGCGGTGTCCAGCTCCAGGCAGACCCGCACCTCGGCGTCGCCGGCCCGGGCCGCGTCGATCAGGTCGAGCTGGGCCGGGTCGTCCAGGACGACGGTGATCTCGCGGGCGAGGTCCGGATCGGCGGTCAGTTCGGCGTAGCCGGCGCGGTCGGCGGACGGGTAGGCGAGCAGCACGTCGCGCAGGCCCGTCCGGGCGAGCCAGATCGACTCGTCCAGGGTGAAGCTCATCACCCCGGCGAAGCCGTCCGCGGCCAACGCCCGTTCCAGCAGGGCCCGGCAGCGCAGCGACTTGCTGGCGACCCGGATCGGCTTGCCGCCGGCGCGGCGCACCAGGTCGGCGGCGTTGGCGTCGAAGGCGGCGAGGTCGACGACGGCCACCGGCCCGTCCAGGTGGGCGGTGGCCCGGTCGTACCGGTGGCGGTCGGAGGCGGGGGCGGGCGCGTCGAGCAGGACCATGCGCGCAGGGTGCCACAGCCGGCTACCGGTGGGTAGGGCCTGGCCCTTGGATTTTGTCGGATCAGGCCGCGGCGTTGGGGTGCGTGCATCGCAAGGCGGAGGAGGGAGCCACTGCGGTGGGGGCACCTCCCGGCCGAAGGCTGGGGGCCATT
>NZ_JZKH01000154.1 GCF_000961885.1 Streptomyces rubellomurinus | reverse complement strand
CCCGCGGTACTGGGCGCGCCAGGCCCGCGAGGCCGTCCGCTTCCTGGACGCCCTCCGCACCCTGCACGACGCGGGCGTGCGCCGCTTCCTGGAATGCGGCCCCTCCGGAGTGCTGTCCGCGATGGGCGCCGCCTGCCTGGACGACGCCGTCTTCACCGCCTCCCTCCGCACCACCGACGACGAGCCCGCCGCCCTGCTCGCCGCCGCCGGCGCCCTGCACGTCGCCGGCCAGGACCTCGACTGGACGGCCGTCCTCGGCACCGGAACCCCCGTCGACCTGCCCGGCTACGCCTTCCAGCGCGAGCCGCACCGGCTGACCGCCGCCCCCGCCGCCGCCCGTCCGAAGTCCGAGGACTCCGGCGAGCGGCAGCTGTGGCAGGCGGTGGCCAGCGGCGAGGCCGACCGGGTCGCCGAACTCATCGGCGTGTCCGAGCAGTTGCGCCCCACCGTGGCCCCGCTGCTGCCGTACCTGCGGACCTGGCGGGACCGCAGCGCGGAGACCGCCGAGATCGCCGACTGGCTGTATCAGGAGGACTGGCAGGCGCTGGACACCCCGAAGGCCGGGCACCGGCCCGCCGAGGGGCACTGGCTGCTGGTCGACGGCCCGGACGGCCTGCGCGCCGACGTCGCCGCCGCCCTGGAGGCGGCCGGCGGCACCGTGCACCACCTCCCGGCCGGCCCCGAACTTGCCGACGCGCTCGCCGAGTTCGCCGCCGCGCCGGTCGACGGCGCGCTGCGCGGCGTCCTCGCGCTCACCGCGCTCGACGCCACCGCCGACCCGGAGCACCCCGCCGTCAGCGCCGGTGCCGTCCGCACCCTGGCGCTGGTCCAGGCCCTGGTCACCGCCCACGGCGCCGGCACCGTCCGCGCCCCGCTGTGGATCGTCACCGCCGGCGCCGTCCGGACCGGTGCCCACGACACCGCGCCCGAGCCGCAGCAGGCCGCCGCCTGGGGCCTCGGCCGGGTCGTCGCCCTCGAACACCCGCTGCTGTGGGGCGGGACGCTCGACCTGCCGGCCTCCGGCGCGGTGGACGGCGACCAGCTGGTCGCCACCCTCGCCGGCACCGGCGGCGAGCAGGAGGTCGCGCTGCGCCCGAGCGGCCGCCGCGCCCGCCGGCTCACCCGCCACACCCCCGAGCCCGGCCGCCCCGCCTGGCGGAGCAGCGGTACCGCGCTGGTCACCGGCGGCAGCGGCGCGCTGGCCGCCCACGTCGCCCGGCACCTGGCCGCGCGCGGCGTCGGACACCTCGTCCTCGCCTCCCGGCGCGGCGCCGACGCCGAGGGTGCGGCCGAGCTGCGGGCCGAGCTGGAGGCGCTCGGCGCCCGGGTCTCCCAGCCCGGCTGCGACGTCACCGACCGCGACCAACTGGCCGCGCTCGTCGAGGAGTTCGGCGAGGAGCTGCGCGTGGTCGTGCACGCCGCCGGGGTGCTCGACGACCGCCTGCTCGACCACCTCGACCCGGCCGCCCTGGCCGCCGTCGCCGCCCCCAAGACCGTCGCCGCCCAGCACCTGGACGAGCTGACCCGGGGCCTGGACCTCGACGCCTTCGTCCTGTTCTCCTCCGTCGTCGGCACCCTCGGCAACACCGGCCAGGCCAACTACGCCATGGCGAACACCGCCCTCGACGCCCTCGCCGAGCGCCGCCGCGCCGCCGGCCTGCCGGCCGTGTCCGTCGCCTGGGGCCCCTGGGCCGCGTCCGGCATGGCGGACGGCCGCATCGGCGCCCACCTCGACGCCCTCGGCCTCGTCCCGATGCCCGCCCACCGGGCCCTCGCCTGCCTGGACGCCGCCCTCGCGGCCGACCGCCCGCTGGTCGCCGCCCGGATCGACTGGGACCGCGCCGCCGCCACCTACGACGGCCCCGCCCTGCGCGCCGTCCCCGAGGCCGCCGCCGCCCGGACCGCGCGCCCCGCCGTCACCGGCGCCGCGCACGACCTGCTCCACCTGCCCGAACAGGACCGCCTCGGCCACCTGCGCGAGCTGCTGGCCGGGGAGGCCGCGGCGGTGCTGGGCGTGAAGGACGCCCGCTCGCTGGACGCCGACCGGGGGTTCAAGGACCTCGGCTTCGACTCCATGATGGCGATCGACTTCAGCCGCCGGATCCAGCAGCGCACCGGGGTCACCGCCCCCAGGACGCTGATCTACGACCAGCCGAACCTCAACCTCGCGGCGGGCTGGCTGCTCGACCGGCTCGCCCCTTCGGCGGCGGCCCCGGTGTCCGGGACGGCTGCTTCGACCAGGTCCGAGGAGCCGATCGCCATCGTCGGCGTCGGCCTGCGGATGCCCGGCGACGCCCACGACCTCGACAGCCTGTGGACCGTCCTCGCCGAAGGCCGCGACACCCTCGCGCCCGTCCCCGCCGACCGTTTCGACATCGACGCCGTCCACGACCCGGACCCCGACGCCGAAGGCCGCACCTACGTGCGCGAAGCCGCCCTGCTGGCCGACGTCGCCACCTTCGACGCCGCCTTCTTCGGCATCAGCCCGCGCGAGGCCGCGCCGATGGACCCGCAGCACCGCCTGCTGCTCCAGACCGCCTGGCACGCCCTCGAACACGCCGGCATCCGGCCCAAGGACCTGCGCGACTCGGCCACCGGCGTCTTCATCGGCGCCGGCACCAGCGAGTACGGCAACCACCGGACCGGCCCCGACCGCGACACCTACACCCTCACCGGCCAGCTCCAGAGCTTCCACGCCGGCCGGATCGCCTACCACCTCGGCCTCCAGGGCCCCGCCCTCGCCGTCGACACCGCGTGCTCCTCCTCGCTGGTCGCGCTGCACCTCGCCTGCGAGGCGCTGCGCGCCGGCAGCTGCGAACTCGCCCTCGCCGGCGGCGTCCAGGTCCTCGCCGACCCCGGCGCCTTCGTCGCCCTCAGCCGCTCCCACGCCCTCGCCCCGGACGGCCGCAGCAAGACCTTCTCCGCCGCCGCGGACGGCTACGGGCGCGGCGAGGGCGTCGGCGTCGTCGCGGTCATGCGGCTCTCCGACGCCCTCGCCCAGGGCCGCACCGTCCTCGGCGTCGTCCGCGCCACCGCCGTCAACCACGACGGCGCCAGCAGCGGCATCACCGCGCCCAACGGCACCTCGCAGGCCAAGGTCCTGCGCGCCGCCCTCGACGCCGCCGGGCTCGCCCCCGCCGACGTCGACTACGTCGAGTGCCACGGCACCGGCACCCCGCTCGGCGACCCGATCGAGGTCCAGGCCCTCGCCGCCGTCTACGGGCAGGACCGCACCCCCGACCGGCCCCTCGGCCTCGGCTCCGCCAAGGCCGTCATCGGCCACCTCGAATCCGCCGCGGGCATCGCCGGCGTCTGCAAGGTGCTCGCCTCCTTCCGGCACCGCGCCCTGCCCGCCGCCGTCCACAGCACGCCGCGCAACCCGAACATCGCCTGGGACGAACTCCCGGTGCGCGTCATCGACGAGGCGACGCCCTGGGAGCCCGGCGAGCGCGTCCGCCGCGCGGGCGTCTCGGCCTTCGGGCTCAGCGGGACGAACGCGCACGTGATCCTGGAGGAGGCGCCGGCCGTTGCGGCTGTTCCGGAGGCTGCTCCGGCTGTCCCGGTGGCCGTGCCGGTGGTCGTCTCGGGCCGCGACGAAGCCGCGCTGCGGGCGCAGGCCGGGCGGTGGGCCGACTGGCTGGACGGCCGTGACGGCGTCCCGCTGGCCGACGTCGCGCTGACGGCGGCTCGGCACCGCACCCACTTCGAGCACCGGGCCGTCGTGGTCGCGGGCACGGCAGCCGATGCGGCCACAGCTCTTCGCGAGGTCGCCGCCGGCGGTCCGGTCGGCGTCGCCGGTCATCCCGGTCAGGTCGTGTTCGTGTACCCGGGCCAGGGGAGCCAGTGGCTGGGGATGGGGGCTGCCCTGCTGGAGCAGTCGCCGGTGTTCCGTGACGCCGTCGTGGCGTGTGACGAGGCGCTGCGGCCGTTCACGGGCTGGTCGGTCCGGGAGGTTCTGGCCGGTGGCGGCGGGGATCACCCGCCCGTCGACCGGGTGGACGTGGTCCAGCCGGCGCTGTTCGCGATGGGTGTCGCCCTGTCCGCCCTGTGGCGCTCCTGGGGTGTCGAGCCTTCGGCCGTCGTTGGCCACAGCCAGGGCGAGGTCGTCGCGGCCGTCGTCTCGGGTGCGCTGTCGCTGGAGCAGGGCGCCAAGGTGGTTGCCCTCCGCTCGGCGGCCGTGCGGGCCGTGACCGGCTTCGGCGGCATGGCGCTGGTCGAGCGTCCGGTCGGCCAGGTGGAGGACCTGCTCGCCGCCTACGACGGCAAGCTCTCCGTCGCCGCCGTGAACACGCCCGGGTCGACCGTGGTCAGCGGTGACAGCGAGGCGATCGACGCCCTGGTGGCGGACCTGGCCCAGCAGGCGGTGTTCTGCCGCCGGGTGAACGTCGACTACGCCTCGCACAGCGCCCAGATGGACTCCCTGCTGCCCGAATTGTCCTCGGCCTTCGCGGACTTGAAGCCCGGCCGTGCGTCCGTTCCCTTCTACTCGACCGTCCTCGGCCGGGTGCTGGACGGCCCCGAGCTGGACGGCGCGTACTGGTGCCGCAACCTGCGGGAGCCGGTCCGCTTCGACCGGGCGCTGGAGCAGTTGCTCGGTGACGGCCGCAACGTCTTCGTCGAGGTCAGCGCCCACCCGGTGCTGTCCATGCCGCTGACGGACGGCAGCGCCGAACACGGCGGCGTGGTCGTCGGCTCGCTCGCCCGCAACGAGGGCGGTCTCGACCAACTCCTGAAGTCCCTCGGCCAGTTGCACGTCCAGGGCGTCGACGTCGACTGGACCAAGGTCCTCGGCGAGGGCGGCTCTCCGGTCGCCGACCTCCCGGCCTACGCCTTCCAGGGCGACCGCTACTGGACGGAGGCCACCGCGGCCTCCGCCGACGCGGGCTCGATGGGCCTGGAGGCGTCCGAACACCCCTGGCTGGGCGCCGCGACTGCTCTGGCCGAGGGCGAGGGCCACCTCTTCACCGGTCGGCTGGCGCCGAACGCCCAGCCGTGGCTGCGCGACCACGCCGCCTTCGGCACCGTCCTGGTCCCCGGCACCGGCCTGCTCGAACTCGCCTGGGCCGCCGCGGAGTCGGTGGGCGCCGCGCGGGTCGCCGAGCTGACCCTGTCGGAGCCGCTGGTCCTCGATGGCCCGGTCCGGCTGCAGATCGCGGTCGGCGCCCCCGGCACCGGCGGCCGCCGCCCGCTCACGATCCACGGCCGTCCCGAGGACGTCGAGGACGGCTGGACGCTGCACGCCTCCGGTGAACTCGCCGACGAGGCGGGCGAGTCGGCGCAGGACGGGTTCGACGCGCTCCGTCACTGGCCGGTCGTCGGTGCCGAGCCCGTCAGCCTGGACGGCTTCTACGAGCGCTTCGCCGCGCGAGGCCTGGCCTACGGCCCGGCCTTCCAGGGCCTGACCGAGCTGTTCCGCAGCGGCGACACCGCGTACGGCCTGGTCCGGCTCCCCGAGGGCCTGAAGGCCGACGAGTACGGCGTCCACCCGGCCCTCCTCGACACCGCGCTGCACGTGCTGCAGGCGGTCGTCGCCGAACTGACCCCGGCCGGGTCCGCGCTGCTCCCGTTCGAGTGGACCGACGCCGAGCTGTACCTGGCGGGCGCGTCCGAACTGCGCGTCCGGATCGACGTGACCGAGGTGGCCGGCGGCCGGCAGATCGAGTTCTGGGCCGCCGACCCGCTCGGCCGCCCGGTCGCGCACGTCGGCGGCCTGAACCTGCGGGAGGCGACGGCCGAGCAGCTGGCCGCCGCCCGGAGCACGGGGGACCTGTACCGGCTGGAGTTCCCGCCGGTCGCGCTGCCGGCCACGCCGCCGCCCGCCGCCGCCCGTCCGGCCGTCGTGCTGGGCGGCAGCGGCGCCCTCGCCGCGCGCCTCGGCGCCGAGCCGCTGGCCGACGTCGCCGCGCTGCTCGCGCGGATGGCTTCTGCCGGGCCCGTGCCGGCGGTCGTCGTCGTGGACGCCACCGGGGCCGCCGAGCCCACCGAGGCGTCCCGACTGGCGGGGGAGGCGCTGCGTACCCTCCAACAGCTGCTCGCCGAGCCGAGGTTGGGCGCGGCCGAGCTGGTCTGGGTGACCGCCGGCAGCGTGGCCGCCGTCGACGGCGACCGGCTGCCGGGCCTGGCGCACGCCCCGCTCTGGGGCCTGCTGCGCACCGCCCGCACCGAGCACCCGGAGCGGACGATCCGCCTGCTCGACCTGGACGGCCCGGACGCGGCCCCGGCCGCGCTCGCCCTCGCGGACGAGCCCGAGCTGGTCCTCCGGGCCGGCCGCGCCCTGGCCCCGCGCCTGGCGCGCGTCCCGATCGGGACCGTGGAGCCGCGCACGCCGCGTCCGGACGGAACCGTCCTGATCACCGGCGGCACCGGCGAACTGGGCCGCCAGGTGGCGGCCGAACTGGTCCGCCGGCACGGCGTGCGGCGGCTGGTACTGACCTCCCGGCAGGGCCCCGACGCCCCCGGGGCGACCGAGACGACGCAGGCGCTGCTGGCGGCCGGCGCGGAGAGTGTGCAGGTGGTGGCGTGTGATGTCACTCGGCGGGATGACGTGGCGAAGGTGCTCGCTGTGGCGGGTCCGGATGCGCCGTGGACTGCGGTCTGCCACCTGGCCGGCATCCTGGACGACGGCCTCCTCACGGGCCAGGACGAGGGCCGACTCGCTCGGGTGATGGCCCCCAAGGCGACCGGCGCCCTCCACCTGGACGAGCTGACCCGGGGCCTGGACCTCGACGCGTTCGTGCTCTTCTCCTCCGCCGCCGGTGTCCTCGGCACCGCCGGCCAGGGCGTCTACGCCGCCGCGAACACCTTCCTCGACGCGCTCGCCGCGCGCCGGCGGGCGGACGGCCTGACGGCGTCCAGCCTCGCCTGGGGGCTGTGGGAGCAGGCCGGGGTCGGCATGACCTCCCACCTGGGCGGCGCCGAACTCGCCCGGATGCGGCGCCAGGGCATCGCGCCGCTGCCCGTCGACCAGGGCCTGCGCCTGCTCGGCGCGGCGCTCGACCGCTACTCCGCCGAGAACGCCGAGAACCTGGTGCCCGTCCGGCTCGACCTCGCCGGCGCCCGCCGCGCCACCGGGGACGGCGGCCGACTCGCCTCGGTGCTCCGGGGGCTGGTGGCCCCCGGCCGCCGCCGGGCCGCCGCCCGCACCGCCGCCGGACAGCCGGCCGGCCTGAAGGACCGGCTGGTCGCCCTGCCCGAGGCCGAACGGCGCGAGGCGCTGCTGGGCACCGTCCTGCGCGAGATCGGCGCCGTCCTCGGCGGCAAGGCCGGCACCGCGCTCGCCCCCCGGCAGGTGCTCAAGGAGCTCGGCCTGGACTCGCTGATGGCCGTCGAACTGCGCCGCCGGCTCTCCGCCGAGACCGGGCTCACCCTGCCCGCCACCCTCGCCTTCGACTACCCGACCCCCGAGGCGATCGCGGCGCTGCTGCTCGACCGGCTCGGCCTCACCGGCCCGCCCCCGGCGGCCGACCGCGGCGCCGCGCAGGACCCGGCGGCCACCCTCGGCTGGGCCCTCGAACGGCTGTCGGCCGAGCAGATCCACCGCGCCGGACTGCTGGAACGGCTCGTCGACCTCGTGGACCTCGTCCAGCGGGAGGAGGCGGCCGCCCCGGCCGGGGTTCCGGCGCCGCCGATGGTCCAGGAACGGTCCGTCGACGACCTCAACGCCGAGCTGGACGCCCTGCTGGGCGGCGTCGGGCTCGACCTGCTCTGACCCGAAACCCCCACCTCTCCCGCTCACGTGACCCCGAGCCCCACCGACGGGCACGCGGAAAGGACATCCACATGACGACCTCAGCCCAGGACCGCATGGAACAGGCCCTGCCGGCCATCCGGGCCCTCCAGAAGCGCGCGGCCGAGCTGGAGGCGCAACGCTCCGAGCCGATCGCGGTCGTCTCGATGGCCTGCCGCCTCCCCGGCGGGATCGACACCCCTGAGGGCTTCTGGGATCTGCTGGCCTCGGGCGGCGACGCGATCGGCGGCTTCCCGGAGCGCTGGCAGGGCCTGGACCTGTTCGACCCGGACCCGGAGGCGGTGGGCAAGAGCTACGCCCGGGAAGGCGGCTTCCTCACGGACGTCGAACGCTTCGACGCCGCCTTCTTCGGCATCTCGCCGCGCGAGGCCCTGTCGATGGACCCGCAGCAGCGGCTCGTCCTCGAAGCCTCGTGGGAGGCCCTGGAGCGCGCCGGCATCCGCCCGGAGACCCTGGAAGGCAGCCGGGCGGGCGTCTACCTCGGCACCATGAGCACCGATTACGGCAGCCTCGGCCAGGACCTCGACGCGCTCGACGGCTACATCAGCACCGGCAAGGCCAGTAGCGTCGTCTCCGGGCGCGTCTCGTACGCGCTGGGGCTGCAGGGCCCGGCCGTGACCGTGGACACCGCGTGCTCGTCGTCGCTGGTCGCCGTGCACCTGGCCGTCCAGGCGCTGCGCGCGGGCGAGTGCGAGCTGGCGCTGGTGGGCGGCGTCACCGTGATGAGCAACCCCTCGCTGTTCGTCGAGTTCAGCCGGCTGCGGGGCATGGCGGCGGACGGCCGCTGCAAGAGTTTCGGCGCGGGTGCGGACGGCGCCGGTTGGGCCGAGGGGTGTGGGGTCCTGGTGCTCAAGCGGCTGTCCGCCGCTCAGCGCGACGGGGACCGGGTGCTCGCGGTCATCAAGGGCAGTGCGATCAACCAGGACGGGCGCAGCCAGGGGCTGACCGCGCCGAACGGGCCGTCGCAGCAGCGGGTCATCCAGGACGCCCTGGCCGCGGCCCGCCTCTCCGCCGCCGACATCGACGCGATCGAGGCGCACGGCACCGGGACGTCGCTCGGCGACCCGATCGAGGCGGGGGCGCTGGCGGAGGTCTTCGGGCCGAACCGGCCCGCCGACCGGCCGCTGCTGCTGGGCTCGTCCAAGTCGAACATCGGCCACGCGCAGGCGGCGGCCGGTGTCATCGGCGTGATCAAGATGGTGCTGGCACTGGAGAACGGCGTGCTGCCGCGCACGTTGCACGCCGACGAGCCGACGCCGCACGTGGAGTGGGACGGCAGCGGGCTCGCCCTGCTCCAGGAGGCCGCGGCGTGGGAGCGCGGCGAGCAGGCGCGCCGGGCCGGTGTGTCGTCGTTCGGGCTCAGCGGGACGAACGCGCACGTGATCCTGGAGGAGGCGCCGGTCGCTGCGGCTGTTCCGGGTGCTGTGCCGGTTGCTGCTCCGGCTGTTCCGGTGGCTGTGCCGGTGGTCGTGTCCGGGCGGGACGAGGCCGCGCTGCGGGCGCAGGCCGGGCGGTGGGCGGAGTGGCTGGACGGCCGGGACGACGTTCCGCTGGCGGACGTCGCGCTGACGGCGGCTCAGTACCGGACGCGCTTCGAGCACCGGGCGGTGGTCGTGGCGGGCTCTGCGGCGGAGGCCGTGCAGCGGCTGCGCGCGGTTGCCGCCGGTGACTCGGCCGGTGTCGGTGTCGCGGGTGCGCCTGGTGGCGTGGTGTTCGTGTACCCGGGCCAGGGGAGCCAGTGGCTGGGGATGGGGGCTGCGCTGCTGGAGCAGTCGCCGGTCTTCCGGGCTGCTGTGGAGGACTGTGACGCGGCGCTGCGGCCGTTCACGGGGTGGTCGGTCCGCGAGGTTCTGGCCGGTGGCGGCGGGGATCACCCGCCGGTGGACCGGGTGGACGTGGTCCAGCCGGCGCTGTTCGCGATGGGTGTGGCGCTCTCGGCGCTGTGGCGTTCGTGGGGTGTCGAGCCCAGCGCTGTGGTGGGTCACAGCCAGGGCGAGGTCGTCGCGGCCGTCGTCTCGGGTGCGCTGTCGCTGGAGCAGGGCGCCAAGGTCGTTGCCCACCGCTCGGCGGCCGTGCGCGCGGTGACCGGCTTCGGCGGCATGGCGCTGGTCGAGCGGCCCGTCGCCGAGGTCGAGGAGATCCTGAAGGCCTACGAGGGCACGTTGTCGGTGGCGGCCGTGAACACTCCTGGTTCCACGGTCGTGTCGGGCGACAGCGAGGCGATCGACGCCCTGGTGGCGGACCTGGCCCAGCAGGCGGTGTTCTGCCGCCGGGTGAACGTCGACTACGCCTCGCACAGTGCCCAGATGGACTCCCTGCTGCCCGAACTATCTTCGTCTTTCGCTGACTTGATGCCGGGGCGCGCCTCGGTGCCGTTCTACTCGACCGTCCTCGGCCGGGTGCTGGAAGGGCCGGAGCTGGACGGTGCGTACTGGTGCCGGAACCTGCGGGAGCCGGTCCGCTTCGACCGGGCGCTGGAGCAGCTGCTCGGTGACGGCCGCAGCGTGTTCGTCGAGGTCAGCGCCCACCCGGTGCTGTCCATGCCG
>NZ_JZKH01000153.1 GCF_000961885.1 Streptomyces rubellomurinus | reverse complement strand
GCCGCCGCCGCGCAGGACGTCGGTGAGCGACCAGTCGACGTGCGGCTTCAGCGCGGCCTCGCAGGCGGCGATGGAGGCGGCGAACTCCTCGGAGGTGTCGAGGAGTTCGGCGCCCATGCCGAGCCACTGCGAGCCCTGGCCGGGGAACACGAACACCGGCCGGTCGAAGCCGCCGGCGCCGGTGACCAGGCCCGGCGCGGCGTCGCCCTCGGCGAGCGCGGCCAGGCCGCCCAGCAGTTCCTCGCGGCTGCCGCCGACCACCACCGCGCGCTGCTCGAAACCGGTCCGCTGCCCGACCAGCGCGGCGGCCACCTCGGCCGGCCGCCACTCGGGATGGGCGTCGACGGCGGCGTGCAGCAGCCCGGCCTGGGCGCGCAGCGCGTCGGCGGTACGGCCGGAGACCACCCAGGGCAGCACGTCGGCCGACTCCTGCGGCTCCGGCGCCTCCTCCTCGGCGGGCGCCTCCTCCAGGATCACGTGCGCGTTGGTGCCGCTGACCCCGAAGGAGGACACGGCGGACCGGCGCGGGCGGCCGGTCTCCGGCCAGGGCTGCTCCTCGGTGAGCAGCTCGACCGCGCCCGCCGACCAGTCGACGTGCGGGGTCGGCTCGTCCACGTGCAGGGTGCGCGGCAGCAGGCCGTGCCGCATCGCGAGCACCATCTTGATCACGCCGCCGACCCCGGCCGCGGCCTGGGTGTGCCCCAGGTTGGACTTCAACGAGCCCAGCCACAGCGGCCGTTCGGCCGGCCGCTGCTGCCCGTAGGTGGCCAGCAGGGCCTGCGCCTCGATCGGGTCGCCGAGCTTGGTGCCCGTGCCGTGCGCCTCCACCGCGTCGACCAGGTCGGGGGAGAGGCCGGCGTCGTCCAGCGCGGCCCGGATCACCCGCTGCTGGGACGGCCCGTTGGGCGCGGAGAGGCTGCTGCTCGCGCCGTCCTGGTTGACGGCGGAGCCGCGCAGCACGGCGAGGACGCGGTGCCCGAGGCGGCGGGCGTCGGACAGCCGCTCCACCAGCAGCATGCCCACCCCCTCGCCCCAGGCGGTGCCGTCCGCGGCGGCCGCGAAGGACTTGCAGCGCCCGTCCCGGGCCAGGCCGCCCTGGCGGCTGAACTCGACGAAGGTGTCGGGCGTGGCCATCACCGTGACGCCGCCGGCCAGCGCCATGGTGCAGTCGCCGCGCCGGACGGCCTGGGCGGCCAGGTGCAGCGCCACCAGGGAGGAGGAGCAGGCGGTGTCCACGGTGACCGCCGGGCCCTCCAGGCCGAGCACGTAGGCGATCCGGCCGGAGGCGACGCTGCCGGAGGTGCCGGCGCCGAGGAAGCCCGCGACGGACTCGTCCACCGAGGCCAGCCGGCTGCCGTAGTCGTGGTACATCAGGCCCGCGTACACGCCGACCTTGGCGCCGCGCATCGAGGACGGGTCGATGCCGGCCCGCTCGAAGGCCTCCCAGGAGGTCTCCAGCAGCAGCCGCTGCTGCGGGTCCATGGCCAGGGCCTCGCGCGGGCTGATGTCGAAGAAGGCCGGGTCGAAGGCGTCCGCGCCCTCCAGGAACGAGCCCTCGCACACGTACGAGGTGCCCGGGCGCGCGCCGTCCGGGTCGTAGAACTCCTCGACGCGCCAACCGCGTTCGGCCGGCGGGGTGCCGATCGGGTGCCGGCCCTCGACGGCCAGCTCCCACAGCTCCTCCGGCGTGCGGACGCCGCCCGGGAAGCGGCAGCTCATCCCGACGATGGCGATCGGGTCGCGCTCGGCCGCCTCCAGCTCGGCCACCCGGCGGCGTGCCTCGCCCAGTTCGGCGGCAGCCCACCGGAGGTGCTCGCGAAGCTTGTCTTCATTTGCCACTGTGAGCCTGCTCCTATAGCCGGTGCGGGGATGACCTGGGGAGTGCGCGCCGTCAGCCGGCGCGCAACTGGTCGAGCACGTCGAAGAGCTCGTCGTCGGTCGCGGAGTCGAGATCGGGTCGTTCGGTGCGGGTGTCGGCGTCGGCACCGTCGCGGGCGTCGCCGTCCCGGCGGGAGAGGAGGTCCCTCAGCCGGTGGGTGATCGCCTGCCGGGCCTGGAGGTTGGCGTCGAAGGAGGCCAGGAAGGCCTCCAGCCGGTCCAGTTCGGCCAGGACGGGGCCGACCTCGACGGCCTCCTCGGTGCCGAACTCGGCGCAGAGGTGGTCCGCCAGGGCCTGGGCGGTCGGGTAGTCGAAGATCAGGGTGCTCGGCAGGCTGAGCCCGGTGGCGTCGCTCAGCCGGTCCTGCAGTTCGAGGTTGGCGAGGGAGTCGAATCCCAGGTCGACGAAGCCCTGACCGGGGTCGATGTCCTCGGGCGTCGCCTCGACCAGGACCACGGCCGCGTGGGTGCGGACCAGGTCGAGCAGGGCCCGCCGGCGGTCGGCCTCCGGCATCGCCCGCAGGCGCTGCGCGAAGCCCGTCGCCGGGTCGGTGGCTGTGGCCTCCGGCGCCTCTGACACCGCGGACACCTCGGACGGCTTCGGTGCCGTGGCCGCCTTCGGAGCCTCGGACGGTGCCGCCGGAGCCGCCAACTCCCGCAGCAGCGCCGGGATCCGCTCCCGGTCGGCCCGCTCCCGCAGCTGCGCGAGGTCGAACCGGACGGGGACCAGCACCGGCGAGTCGATCTTACGGGCCCGGTCGAAAAGATCAAGGGCCTCGGCGGTGTCGAGTGCGCCGACGCCGTCCCGGGCCAACCTGGCCGCCGTGACGCCGTCCAGGCGGCCCGTCAGCTCGCTGCGTTCGGCCCACAGGCCCCAGGCCAGCGAGAGGGCGGGCAGGCCCTCGGCGCGGCGCCGCAGCGCGAGCGCGTCCAGGAAGGCGTTGGCGGCCGCGTAGTTGGCCTGACCGGCGGTGCCGAAGGCGCCCGAGGCGGAGGAGAACAGCACGAACGCGGCCAGGTCGAGGTCCCGGGTGAGCTCGTGCAGGTGCCAGGCGGCATCCACCTTCGGCCGCAGCACGGCGGCCAGCCGCTCGGGCGTCAGCGCGGCCAGCAGGCCGTCGTCGGTCACCCCGGCCGCGTGCACCACCGCCGTCAGCGGGTGGTCCAAGCCGGAGATCAACGCGGCCAGTTGGTCGCGGTCGGCGACGTCGCAGGCGGCCAGCGTCACCTCGGCGCCGAGCGCGGTCAGTTCGGCCGCCAGCTCGGCCGCGCCGGGCGTGCGGTCGCCGCGCCGGCCGGTGAGCACCAGGTGGCGGACGCCGTGCTCGGCGACCAGGTGGCGGGCGAGCAGGCCGCCGAGGGTGCCGGTGCCGCCGGTGATCAGGACGGTGCCGTCCGGGGCGAACCCGGCCCCGCCGGTCGCGGGGGCGGTGCCGGCGGTCAACCGGGGTGCGAGGAGCCGCTGGTGGCGGATCGCCAGCTGCGGCTCGTCGGCGACGGCCAGGGCGGCGGCCAGCGTCTCGGCGGACGGCGTCGCGTCGGTGTCCAGCAGGCCGAACCGGCCCGGGTGTTCGGACTGGGCGGTGCGCAGCAGCCCCCAGACGGCCGCACCCGCGAGGTCGGGGGCCGTTGCTCGCCCGCTCGCCTCCGGGCCCTCCTGACCCGGCGCGGCGGGCCCCTCGGCTCGGGGCTCGACGGCCTGGGCCGTGCGGGTCGCCACCACCAGGCGGGCGGCGGCGAACCGCGGCTCGGCCAGCCAGGCCTGCACCAGCCGCAGCGCCTCCGCCGTGGCCGCGTGGACGGCGGCCGGCGTGTCGGCGGCCGGGGCGAGCGGCAGCAGGACGGTCTCCGGCACGGGGTCGCCGGAGGCCGCCAGGGCGGCGAGGTCCGGGTACCGGGCGTCGGCCGGCCACCCGGCCGCCTCGGCGCCGACGACGGCCGTACGGCGGGCGGTCGGGGCCGGGGCCGCGGCCACCGGCACCCAGTGCGTGCGCCACAGCGGCCGGCCGGGGTCGGCGTCCGCCGCCATCGGCCGGGCGCGCAGGCTCGCGACGGACAGCACCGGCACGCCCGCCTGGTCGGCGGCCTCCAGCGTCATCGCGTCCGGCCCGGCCGGGGCGAGCCGCACCCGCAGCGCCGAGGGCCCGGCGGCCCGGACCGACACGCCCTGCCAGGCGAACGGCACCAGGGCCGGCCCGGCCTCGCCGGCCGAGGGCCCGGCGGCGGCGAAGGCCTGCAGGGCCGCGTCGAACAGCGCCGGGTGGACACCGTACCGGGCGGCCTCGGGGCGCAGGTCGGCGGGCAGCGCCACCTCGGCGAACACCTCCTCGCCGCGCCGCCAGGCCGCGCGCAGGCCCTGGAAGGCGGGGCCGTAGGCGATGCCCAGCGCCTCGGTGCGGGGGTAGAAGCCGTCGACCGGGAACGGCACGGCGCCGGGCGGTGGCCAGCTGACCAGGTCGGAGGAGTCGACGGGCGCCTCGGCGGTGAGCGTCCCGGTGGCGTGCCTGGTCCAGCCGCCCTCGCCGTCCTCGGTGGCGGCCCAGGAGGCCAGCTCGACCGGGCGGCGGCCGGCGGTGTCCGGCGCGCCGACCGCGAGCCGGATGCGGGTGCCCGCGTCGGGCAGGAACAGCGGGGCGAGCAGCGTCAGGTCGCCCAGGCCCGCGCAGCCGGCCTGCTCGCCGGCCCAGCGGGCCAGCTCCACCACGGCCGTGCCGGGGAGCAGCACCCGCCCGTGGACGGCGTGGTCGGCCAGCCAGGACTGCTCGCGGGGGGAGAGCCGGCCGGTGAACAGCAGGCCGCCGCCGTCCGGCAGTTCGACCTCGGCGTGCAGCAGCGGGTGGTCCGCGGGGGCCAGCCCGGCCGCCGCGACGTCCAGGCTCTGCGGCTCGTCCTCCAGCCAGTAGCGGCGGCGCTGGAAGGCGTAGGTGGGCAGCTCGACCCGGCGCAGGCCGGTGGCCGGGAAGGCCGCCGACCAGTCCACCGGGACGCCGAGCACGTGGAGTTCGGCCAGCGCGGCGAGGAAGCCGTCGGTGTCGCGGCCGCCGTCGACCACCCGCGGGCCGGGCCCGGCCTCGGTGGACGCGGGGCCGGTGCCGAGGGTGAGGAAGAGGGTGTGGCGGCGCTCGACGGCCTCCGCCAGTGCGCCGAACAGCGGGATGTGGCCGGTCGCCAGGTCGGCCGGGGTGCCCGAGGCGGCCGCGCGGGCGCCCTCGGCCAGGGACAGCGCCCCGGCCACGGTGGCCCCGGCGAGCGCGGCCGAGCCCGTGGCGACCACGGCGGCCGGGTGCACCCCGTGCTTCTGCCAGAGCCCGGCCAGGGCCACCAGGACGGCCCAGTGCAGCGGCCGGGCGACCTGCTCGGCCGTCGCGGCGGGCGCGCCGGCGGCGCCGCGCAGCACGTCCGTCGCCGTCCAGCCGACCGCCTCGGCCAGCGCCGCGTCGCACTCGGCCAGCCGGGCGGCGAAGGCCGGCGCGGTCTCCAGCAGGCGGGCGGCCCAATCGAGGTCGCCGCCGTCGGCCCCGGTCAGGACGAACGCGACCCGGCGCTCCTGCGTCGCGATCCCGCGCCGGGTGGCCGATCCGTCCGCCAGCGCCGCCAGTTGGAAGCGCAGCGCGGCCAGGTCGGCGCCCAGCAGGACGGCCCGGTGCTCGAACACCGAGCGGGTGCGGGCCAGCGCCGCGCCCACCTCGACGGCGGTGAGCCCGGGCTGCTCGTCGAGCCGGTCGAGCAGCCGGGCGGCCTGGGCGTGCAGCGCGGCCTCGGTCCGCCCGGAGAGCACCCACGGCACGGTCGCCGGGGCGACGGCGGCGGCCTCTTCGGCGTCGGTCCCCTCGGGGGCCTCCTCGGCGGCCGCCTCCTCCAGGATCAGGTGCGCGTTGGTGCCGCTCACCCCGAAGGAGGACACCCCGGCCCGGCGCGGGTGCCCGGTCGCGGGCCAGTCCCGCTGCTCGGCGAGCAGTTCGACGGCGCCCGAGTCCCAGTCCACCAGCGGGTTGGCGCCGTCCAGGTGCAGGGTGCGCGGCAGCACGCCGTGCCGGATCGCCATCACCGTCTTGATCACCCCGGCGACGCCGGCGGCGGCCTGCGCGTGCCCGATGTTGGACTTGACCGAGCCGAGCCAGAGCGGCTGGTCGGCGGGCCGGTCCTGGCCGTAGGTGGCCAGCAGGGCCTGCGCCTCGATCGGGTCGCCGAGGGTGGTGCCCGTACCGTGCGCCTCGACCGCGTCGACCTCGTGGGCGGACAGCCCGGCCGCGGCCAGCGCCTGCCGGATCACCCGCTGCTGGGCCGGCCCGCTGGGCGCGGTCAGCCCGCTGCTGGCGCCGTCCTGGTTGACGGCGCTGCCGCGGATCACGGCGAGGACGTGGCGCCCGTTGCGCCGGGCGTCGGACAGCCGCTCCAGCAGCAGCATGCCGACGCCCTCGCCCAGCCCGGTGCCGTCGGCGCCGGCCGAGAAGGCCTTGCAGCGGGCGTCGGTGGCGAGGCCGCGCTGGCGGCTGAACTCGACCAGGGCCAGCGGCGAGGCCATCACCGTGACGCCGCCGGCCAGCGCCAGCGAGCAGTCCCCGGCGCGCAGCGACTGCGCGGCCTGGTGCAGGGCGACCAGCGAGGAGGAGCAGGCGGTGTCCAGGGTGACGGCCGGCCCCTCCAGGCCGAAGGTGTAGGCGATCCGGCCGGAGGCGACGCTGCCGGTGCTGCCGTTGCCGACGTAGCCCTCGAACTCGCCCGGCACCCGGCGCAGTCGGGACGCGTAGTCCTGGTAGATCACCCCGGCGAACACGCCGGTGCGGGAGCCGCGCAGAGCGGCCGGGTCGATGCCGGCCCGCTCGAAGGCCTCCCAGGAGGTCTCCAGCAGCAGCCGCTGCTGCGGGTCGGTGGCCAGCGCCTCGCGGGTGCTCATCCCGAAGAAGGCCGGGTCGAAGTCGGCGGGGGCGTCCAGGAATCCGCCGTCGCGCACGTACACGGTGCCGTGCCGGGCCGGGTCCGGGTGGTACAGGTCCTCGTCCCAGCCGCGGTCGGTCGGCAGCGGCGAGATGGCGTCCCGCCCCTCGGTGACGAGCTGCCACAGGTCCTCGGGGGAGGTGACCCCGCCGGGGTAGCGGCAGGCCATGCCGATGACGGCGATCGGCTCGCGGGCGCCGTCCTCGACCTCCTGGAGGCGGCGGCGGGTCCTGCGCAGGTCGAGGGTCAGCCGCTTGAGGGTGTCGAGGACCTTCGCGTCGCTGGTCATTGCGCTGGGTGCCTTCCTGTCCGACCCGTGGTCCGGGTTCGGGTGAGCGTGGTCCTGGTGCTGGCCGGTCACGAGTTGCGCAGTTCGTCGTCGACGATGTCGAGCAGCTCGTCGAGCGTGGCGTCGGCCAACTCGTCGTCCTCGACGGCCGGTTCGGCCCGCTCGGGCGCCGGCGCGGCGGTCGCGGTCGCGGCCGCCGGCTCCGGCCCGGCCTGCTTCCGCAGCAGCTCGCCCAGGTGGGCGGCGACGGCGGCCGGGGTCGGGTGGTCGAAGGCCAGCGTGGCGGGCAGCCGCAGCCCGGTGGCCGCGTTCAGCTTGTTGCGCAGCTCGACGGCGCGCAGCGAGTCGAAGCCGGACTCCAGGAAGCCGCGCGCGGTGCCGACCGCCTCCGGGTCGCCGTAGCCGAGCACCGTGGCGACCTGGGCCCGGACCAGCTCCAGCAGGGCGTGGGCCTGTTCGGCGGCCGGCAGGGCGGCCAGGTCGAGGCCCGGGGCGGCGGTGCCGGCCGCGTCGGCGCGGGCCGCCCGGCGGGGCGCGGTGCCGAGCAGGGCGCGCAGCAGCGGCGGCCGCTCGGCGGGCTCCCCGGCGCGCAGCGCGGGCAGGTCGAGGCGGACGGGCAGCACCAGCGGGCGGTCCTGGGCGAGCGCGGCGTCGAACAGCGCCAGGCCGTCCGCGGCGGAGACCGGCAGCACGCCGGAGCGCCGCATCCGGGAGCGGTCGGCCTCGCCGAGCCGCCCGGTCATCGTGCTGACGGTGGACCACAGGCCCCAGGCCATCGACACCCCGGGCAGGCCGAGGGTGCGGCGGTGGGCGGCCAGCGCGTCCAGGTAGGCGTTGGCGGCGGCGTAGTTGGCCTGCCCGGCGTTGCCCAGCACCCCGCCGGCGGCGGAGAACAGGACGAACATCGCGGGCTTGGCGTCCAGGGTCAGCTCGTGCAGGTTCCAGGCGGCGTCGACCTTCGGCCGCAGGACGGCGCGGGTGCGCTCCGGGGTGAGCGAGGCGAGCGTGCCGTCGTCGAGCACCCCGGCGGCGTGCACCACGCCGGTCAGCGGGTGCTCGGCCGGGACGGCGGCCAGCAGCGCGGCCAGCGCGCCCCGGTCGGCGGCGTCGCAGGCCTCCACGGTGACGGCGGCGCCGGCCTCGGCGAGCGCGGCGACCAGGTCCTCGGCGCCCTCGGCCTGCCGGCCCTGACGGCTGACCAGCAGCAGGTGCCGGGCGCCGTGCGCCTCGACCAGGTGCCGGGCGACCAGCGCGCCGAGGGTGCCGGTGCCGCCGGTGATCAGCACCGTGCCCTCGGGGTCGAGCAGGGGCCCGCCGTCGGCCGCGTCGGCCGGGTTGGGCCGGGCGAGCCGGGGCACCAGGATCCGGCCGGCCCGGACGGCGTACTGCGGCTCGGCGCCGCCGAGCAGGCCGGGCAGGGCGCGCAGCGAGGCGGCGTCGGCGCCGTCGCTGCCGGCCCCGTCGAGGTCGACCAGGACGAAGCGGCCCGGGTGCTCGGCCTGCGCCGAGCGCACCGCGCCCCAGACGGCGGCCGCGGCGAGGTCGGCCGGCTCGGCCGAGGTCGCGGCCGGGTCGGGGGTGTCCACCGCGCCCCGGGTGACCAGCACCAGCCGGGAGGCCGCGAACCGCTCGTCGGCGGCCCAGGCCTGGAGCAGGGCCAGGGCCCGCTCGACGGCGTCGCGGGCGGCGTCCGCGGAGAGCGTGTCGGCGCCCGGCTCGCGCACCCAGGGCAGCAGGACGGCCTCGGGCGCGGGCGCCCCGGCGGCGACGGCGGCGCCGAGCGCGGCCAGGTCCGGGTGGGCGACCGCGGCGGCCCCGGCCCCGGCCAGCGCGGCGGCGAGGCCGAGCCGGTCCTCGCCCAGCACGGCGAGCCCGGCCGGGCCGGCGGCCGCGGCCGCGGCCTCGGTCCAGGACACCCAGAACAGCGCGTCCGCGGTGGAGCGGGCCGAGCCGAGCTGGGTGCGGGAGACCGGGCGGACGGCGAGCGAGCCGACCGAGGCGACCGGCTGGCCGGTCTGGTCGGCGACGTCCAGCGACAGCTCGTCCGGCCCGGTCGGCGTCAGCCGCACCCGCAGGGCGGTGGCCGCCGTGGCGTGCAGGGTGACGTCGGACCAGGCGAACGGCAGCCGGACCGTCGCCGCGCCGTCCAGCAGGGTGGTGTGCAGGGCCGCGTCGAGCAGCGCCGGGTGGACGCCGCAGCGCTCGGCGTCCGCGAGCTGCTCCTCGGCCAGCCGGACCTCGGCGAAGACCTCCTCGCCGCGCCGCCAGGCCGCGCGTAGGCCCTGGAAGGCCGGGCCGTAGACCAGCCCGTCCTCGGCGAGCCGCCCGTACAGGCCGTCCAGCGCGACCGGCACGGCGCCGGCCGGCGGCCACACCGGCTCGGGCGCCCACCGGGCGGCCGGGCCCTCGGGGGCCAGCACGCCGCTCGCGTGCTTCGTCCAGTTCTGCTCGGTGTCGGGGCTGGAGTGGACGGTGACCGGGCGGCGGCCGGTCCCGTCGGCGGCGCCGACCCGGACCTGGACCCGGACGGCCCCGTCCTCGGGCAGCAGCAGCGGCGCCTGGAGGGTGAGCTCGTCGAGGTGGTGGCAGTCGAGCTGCCGCCCGGCCTGCAGGGCGAGTTCGACCAGCCCGGTGCCGGGGACCAGCACGGTGCCCCAGACGGCGTGGTCGGCCAGCCACGGGTGGGTGGCCGTGGCGAGGCGGCCGGTGAGCAGCACGCCGTCGTCCTCGGGCAGCGGCAGCGCGGCGGACAGCAGCGGGTGGTCGGCGGCGTCCAGCCCGGCCGTGCGCGGGTCCCCGGTGGCGGCGGGGGTGAGCCAGAACCGCTCGCGCTGGAACGGGTAGGTGGGCAGCTCGGGGTGGGCGCCGGCGGGCAGCAGCGGCGCCCAGTCGACGGGAAGGCCGTGGGTGTGCAGGTGGGCCGCGGAGGTGAGCAGCCTGGTCCAGCCGCCCTCGGTGCGGCGCAGCGTGCCCGTCACCAGGGCCGGCGCGTCGTCGAAGGCCTGCTCGATGGCCGGGGTCAGCACCGGGTGCGGGCTGGACTCGACGAAGACGTCCAGGCCGTCGGCCCGGGCGGCCCGGACGGCGTCGGTGAAGCGGACGGTCTGCCGCAGGTTGGTGTACCAGTACCCGGCGTCCAGGGCGACGGTGTCCAGCAGCGCGCCGGTGACGGTCGAGTAGAACGGGACGTCCGCGGAGCGCGGGGTGATGCCCGCGAGGGCTTCCGCGAGGCGGGCCTCGATGGCCTCGACGTGCGGGGAGTGCGAGGCGTAGTCGACGTCGATCCGGCGGGCCCGGACCTCCTGGTCGTGGTAGAGGGCGAGCAGTTCCTCAAGCGCGTCGACGTCCCCGGCGACCACGGTCGCGGTCGGCCCGTTCAGGGCGGCGACCGAGATCCGGCCTTCCCAGCGGGTCAGCAGCTCGGCGGCCTCCTCGTGGGCCAGCGGGAGCGAGACCATGCCGCCCTGCCCGGCGATGGCGGTGATGGCCTGGCTGCGCAGGGCGGCGATCCGGGCGCCGTCCGCGAGGCTGAGGGCCCCGGCGACGGTGGCGGCGGCGATCTCG
>NZ_JZKH01000152.1 GCF_000961885.1 Streptomyces rubellomurinus | reverse complement strand
GCCCGCCCCCGCGCCACCCCCGCCCGCGCCCGCGCCGTGGCGGGGGTGACGCAGGTTACAGCCGTCGCGGCGCCCGGCGACCCGACGGCCGGGGCGGGCACCCGCACGGGCGAACTACAGTCGTCGGTATGACGAGAACCCCGGACAGCGCCGTCCGCTCCTACATCGCCGAGCACCAGGCCGCCTTCCTCGCCGACCTCTCCGCATGGCTGGCCATCCCCTCGGTCTCCGCCGACCCCGGCCGCGCCGGCGAGGTGCGCCGCTCCGCCGAGTGGCTGGCCGCCAAGCTGCGCGACACCGGCTTCCCGGTCGCCGAGGTGTGGGAGACGGACGGCCTGCCGGCGGTGTTCGCCGAGTGGCCCTCCGGGGACCCGTCCGCGCCGACCGTCCTGGTCTACGGGCACCACGACGTGCAGCCCGCCGCCAAGGAGGACGGCTGGGCCACCGAGCCGTTCACCCCGACCGTCGTCGGCAAGCGGCTGTACGCCCGCGGCGCCGCCGACGACAAGGGCCAGGTGTTCTTCCACACCCTCGGCGTGCGCGCCCACCTCGCCGCCACCGGCCGCACCGCGCCGGCCGTCAACCTCAAGCTGCTGATCGAGGGCGAGGAGGAGTCCGGCTCGCCGAACTTCGCCGCCCTGGTCCGGCGCGAGGCCGAGCGGCTGGCCGCCGACGTCGTGATCATCTCGGACACCGGCATGTGGGCCGAGACCACCCCGACCGTCTGCACCGGCATGCGCGGCCTCGCCGACGCCCAGATCGACCTGTACGGGCCGGACACCGACATCCACTCCGGCTCCTTCGGCGGTGCCGTGCCCAACCCGGCGGCCGTCGCGGCCGAACTCGCCGCCGGCCTGCACGACGCCGACCGCAAGGTCGCCGTCCCCGGCTTCTACGACGGCGTCGTGGAGCTGACCGAGCGCGAGCGCGAACTCTTCGCCGAACTGCCCTTCGACGAGGAGGGCTGGCTGCGGGTCGCCAAGTCCCACGGCCTGCGCGGCGAGGCCGGCTACTCCACCCTGGAGCGGATCTGGGCCCGCCCCACCGCCGAGGTCAACGGCATCTGGGGCGGCTACACCGGCCCCGGCGGCAAGACCATCGTCCCGGCCTCCGCGCACCTCAAGCTGTCCTTCCGGCTGGTCGCCGGCCAGGAGGTCGAGAAGATCCGCGAGGCCGTGCGCGCCTGGGTCGCCGAGCGGGTCCCCGAGGGCATCCGCTACGAGCTGGCCTTCCCCGGCGCCACCCGGCCCTGCCTGACCCCGCTGGACCACCCGGCGCTGCGCTCCACCGTGCGCGCGATGGAGCGGGCCTTCGAGCAGAAGGTGCTGTTCACCCGCGAGGGCGGCTCCGGCCCCGCCGCCGACCTGCAGGACGTGCTCGGCGCGCCGGTGCTGTTCCTCGGCATCTCGGTGCCCTCGGACGGTTGGCACTCGGTGGACGAGAAGGTCGAACTGGACCTGCTGGCCAAGGGCGTGGAGACCGCCGCCTACCTGTGGGGCGACCTGGCCGAGAACTTCCGGCCCGGCGCGTGACCCGTACCGCGCGCACCCGTACCGCGCGTACCCGTACCGCGCGTACCCGTACCGCGCGCCCTGGCAGTCAGATCACTCATCCGGATGATTCACCACGTGGGGATGGAACCTGTGAGCACCGTGCCTGAGACCGAGCGTCCGACCCACCTGGCACTGGCCCGGGCCGGGGTGGACCGGGCGGCCGAGCACCGGTTCGACGAGCCGTGGCTGGCCGCCGCCTGGAGCCACCCGGCCACCCGGGTGCTGCCGATCGCCGGTGGCGAGGCCTTCGTCGTCGACACCGAGCGGGGCACCGAACTCGTGCTGCTGCCCTCCTTCGAGGCACCGCAGACCGGGGACCGGTACTTCCTGGGCACCGACGAGGACGGCGTCTCCTACTTCGCGCTGGCCGGCGAGAGCCTGCCCGGCCGGCTGGACGGCGACGCCCGCCCGGCCGGACTGCGCGAGGTCGGCGCCCTGCTGTCCGACCGGGACGCCGGCCTGCTGGTGCACGCCGTCGCCCTGGAGCACTGGCACCGGCTGCACAGCTTCTGCTCGCGCTGCGGGCACCCGACCGAGAAGGCCGGCGCCGGGCACGTGCGGCGCTGCACCTCCTGCGCGGCCGAGCACTACCCGCGCACCGACCCGGCGGTGATCATGGTGATCACCGACGAGCAGGACCGCTGCCTGCTCGGCCGCCAGGCGCTCTGGCCGGAGGGCCGCTGGTCCACGCTGGCCGGCTTCGTCGAGCCGGGGGAGTCGATCGAGCAGGCGGTGCGCCGCGAGGTGCAGGAGGAGGCCGGCGTCCGGGTCGGCGACGTCCGGTACGTCGCCAGCCAGCCCTGGCCGTTCCCGTCCAGCCTGATGCTCGGCTTCGAGGGCCGGGCCCTGCCCGGGGGCACCGCGATCACCGTGGACGGGGAGGAACTGGCCGAGGCGCGCTGGTTCTCCCGCGAGGAACTGCGGGCCGGGATGGAGGCGGGCGAGATCGTGCCGCCGTCCGGGATCTCGATCGCCCGGCACCTGGTCGAGCGCTGGTACGGCGAACCGCTGCCGGCGGCGGTGCGCTGGTAGTCCCGTTGGTCCCGATGTTCCCGTACGGATTCCGGCGGGCTCCGCAGAGGATTTCCGGATTGTTCGGAAAGGGGGCGTGCGATTCTCATCGCGCGCCCCCTTTTTCCTTCACGATCCCCGATCACATCATCAGTTCGTGGCCGGACGGGCCAGTTCTGCTACCACCCGGCACAGCCGGGAAACCGCCGTCAACCCGCACGGACGACATTGCCGGAAACGGCTGAAACCCGGTCACCGCGCTCGCTACATTCACTCGCGTGACGATCCCCCGGGGCACCGCCCAATCCCCCAAATACCAGCGCCTCGCCGCCGACCTGCGCCGCCGCATCGCCGAAGGCGAGTTCACCACCGACGCCGCCCTCCCGGTCGAGAGCGAACTGGAGCGCCAGTACGGCGTCGCCCGCAACACCGTCCGCCTCGCCGTCGACGTCCTCGTCAACGAAGGCCGACTGGTCCGCCTCCAGGGCAAGGGCACCTACCTGCGCGAACACCCCGTCCTCGACCACCGCGCCTACGGCCCCACCCTCGCCCCCGCGCCCCGCGACTGCCTCGCCGCCCCCTCCGGCGTCTACCTCGGCGAAGCCGCCGACGCCGGCCGCGAACTCGGCACCGACTTCGAGATGACCATCGTCCGCGCCCGCGTCGACATCGCCGAACGCCTCGGCCTGCGCCCCGGCGAAGCCATCGTCGTCCGCCGCCAACTGCGGCTGCTCGACCGCGAGCCCTACTCCATCGAGGAGAGCCACTACCGGGCCGGACTCGCCGCCGGCACCCCGCTGATGGAACCCGACCCCGTCGACGGCGGCGACGAGACCGTGCTCGCCGCACTCGGCCGCACCGAGATCGGCGCCGTCGACCACCTCGTCGCCCGGATGCCCGGCCCCGAGGAAGCCCAGTGGTTCCAGGGCGGCCCCGGCGTACCGCTGGTCGTCCAGACCCGCGTCACCTACGACCGGCGCGGGCCCGTCCGGGTCATCGAGACCCGCTACTCCGCCGACCGCTGCCGGCTCGTCTACGGCGTCGGCGACCTCGGCGCCCGCACCACCCTGCCCGCCCCCGCCGCGCCCGTCGACCCGGGCCGCATGACCGCCGGCACGGAACCGGCCCGGGCCGACGCGCCGTGACGCGCGCCGAACCGGGCCGGACCAGGAGCCTCGCGGCGCCTCAGGCCGCCAGGGCCTTCTTCACCTGCAGCAGGCTCGGGTTGGTCATCACGACCTGCTCGCCGCCGCCCACCGGCGTCACCAGCACCGTCGGAACCGTCTGGTTCCCGCCGTTCACCGACTCCACGAACGCGGCCGACGCCGGGTCCTCCTCGATGTTGATCTCGGTGTAGCCGATGCCCTCGCGCTCCAGCTGGCTCTTGAGGCGGTTGCAGTAGCCACACCAGGTCGTGCTGTACATCGTCACGCTGCCGGACATCGAGAGGGCTCCTTCGGGTTCGAGTGGGTCGTACGGTCTCCGCAACACCCACCGCACGGCGGGCATTCCAGCCGGTTCGCCGGTCCGCCCGCTGACCCGGGCGCACGCGAACGCGGAGCGATCATCCTGCGATCACACCGGGCCTGTGGACAACCCCGCCCCCGTTGTCCCCCCGGGCTGAGAGGATGGAACGCATGCAGGAAGACCTCTTGAGCGGCAGCCCGTACGACGCCAACCCCGGCCCCCACCACTGGGCCGACCCCGGCGCCGCCACCGGCCCCGACGCCGTGCTCGCCGGGCTCGACCCCGAACAGCGCGCCGTCGCCACCGCCCTGCACGGCCCCGTCTGCGTCCTCGCCGGCGCCGGCACCGGCAAGACCCGGGCCATCACCCACCGCATCGCCTACGGCGTGCGCAGCGGCGTCTACCAGCCCGCCCAGGTCCTCGCCGTCACCTTCACCGCCCGCGCCGCCGGCGAAATGCGCGGCCGCCTGCGCCAACTCGGCGCAGACGGCGTCCAGGCCCGCACCTTCCACGCCGCCGCCCTGCGCCAACTCCAGTACTTCTGGCCCCGCGCCGTCGGCGGCCCCACCCCCCAACTCCTCGAACGCAAGGTCCAACTCGTCGCCGAAGCCGCCGGCCGCTGCGGCCTGCGCGTCCAGCGCACCGAACTGCGCGACCTCACCGCCGAGATCGAATGGGCCAAGGTCACCCAGACCGGCCCCGACGACTACCCCGCCGCCGTCGCCAAATCCGGCCGCGACGCCCCCCGCGACCCCGCCGAGACCGCCCAGGTCTACCGCGTCTACGAAGAGACCAAGAGCCGCCGCGGCAACATCGACTTCGAGGACGTCCTGCTCCTCACCGCCGCCATCCTCGAAGACCGCCCCGACATCGCCGACCAGGTCCGCGCCCAGTACCGGCACTTCACCGTCGACGAGTACCAGGACGTCTCCCCGCTCCAGCAGCGCCTCCTCGACCAGTGGACCGGCCCCGGCGGCGGCGCCAGCCTCTGCGTCGTCGGCGACGCCAGCCAGACCATCTACTCCTTCACCGGCGCCACCCCCGACTACCTGCTCAACTTCCGCAGCCGCCACCCCGAGGCCACCGTCGTCAAACTCGTCCGCGACTACCGCTCCACCCCCCAGGTCGTCCACCTCGCCAACGGCCTGCTCGCCCAGGCCCGCGGCGAAGCCGCCCGACACCGCCTCGAACTCGTCTCCCAGCGCGAAACCGGCCCCGAACCCGTCTACACCGAGTACGACGACGAACCCACCGAGGCCGAGACCACCGCCCGCCGCATCAAGGACCTCCTCGCCACCGGCGTGCGCGCCAGCGAGATCGCCGTCCTCTTCCGCACCAACGGCCAGTCCGAGGTCTACGAACAGGCCCTCGCCGACCTCGGCGTCCCCTACCAGCTCAAGGGCGCCGAACGGTTCTTCGAACGCCCCGAGGTCCGCGACGCCGGCGTCCTGCTGCGCGGCGCCGCCCGCGCCGCCGACGACCCCCTCACCGCCGGCGCCCCCGACCTCGCCGGCCAGGTCCGCGCCGTCCTCGCCACCCGCGGCTTCACCCCCGAACCGCCCGCCGGCTCCGGCGCCGTCCGCGACCGCTGGGAATCCCTCGCCGCCCTCGTCCGGCTCGCCGAGGAATTCGAACGCACCTGCACCGCCGAAGGCCGCCGCGCCGACCTCGCCGCCTACGTCACCGAACTCGACGCCCGCGCCGCCGCCCAGCACGCCCCCGCCGTCGAAGGCGTCACCCTCGCCTCCCTGCACGCCGCCAAGGGCCTCGAATGGGACGCCGTCTACCTCGTAGGCCTCACCGAGGGCACCCTGCCGATCATCTACGCCAAGACCGACGAACAGATCGAGGAGGAACGCCGCCTCCTCTACGTCGGCGTCACCCGCGCCCGCAAACACCTCTCCCTCTCCTGGGCCCTCTCCCGCTCCCCGGGCGGCCGCGCCAGCCGCAAGCCCAGCCGCTTCCTCGACGGACTGCGCCCCGGCTCCGCCGCGCCCGGCGCACGCACCGGCGGGCGAGGGGGCCGGGGGAGCGTCGAACCCGGCGAGCGCTCCGCCGCCCGGCGGGTCCGCGGACCGGTCAAGTGCCGGGTCTGCGACCGCGTCCTGACCGAGGCCGTCGAGCGCAAGCTGCGCCGCTGCGAGGACTGCCCCTCCACGATGGACGAGGGGCTGTACGAGCGGCTGCGCGAGTGGCGGGCCCGGCAGGCGAAGAAGCAGGGCGCCCCGGCCTACGTCGTGTTCACCGACGCGACGCTGATGGCGATCGCCGAGGACGTGCCCGCCGGCCGCCAGGAACTGGCCCTGATCTCCGGGGTCGGCGCCATGAAGCTGGACAAGTACGGGGCTGCCGTGCTCTCGTTGTGTGCGGGGGAGGAGCCCGAGGAGGAACCGGAGGCCGTCGAGGACGGCGAACCGGCCGACTCGGCGTGAGCCGGCGCGGGCACGGTCCTGAGGGACTGCTCGAACGGCTTTCGACCCCGCGTGGAGCCCGCCGCGGGAAGCACCGCGGTTCACACCGCGAAACCCGCCGTGAAAAATAGTTTGCGCGGCGTACCGGGAGCGCAATAGCCTGCCGGAGCGGTCAAGGGGACTCGATCGCACGGGTCACACCTGTGCCGAATCCCCCGGGCCCGCCAGCTTCACACGCTTCACAGCTTCACGCGCTTCACACGCTTGACCGAGACAGACATCCGAAGATTCGGGGCCAGGGAGACCAGGCTCTGCGAGACGCCGAGAGGAGGCGAGTTCAGTGGGAAACATCATGATCACCAAAATGACTGGCCAGACCGCTGTTGCCGCCTCCCTGCGCGCCGCCCGCCTGCGGGCGTTCGCCGAGCTCGGTGGAACCGGTCTGGGTCTCGGTACCACCGGTGCCTCCGTCGTCCCCGCTGTCAGTGTCCTTGGACACACTGATCTCTGCGTCACGGGCGGCCGGAACGTCGAAGGCACCAGTGTCGAGACCGGTCTGTCCCGTGACTGGGCGGAGTCGTTCGGCACGTCGCGTCCGATGCGCGACGAGCGACCGACCCAGGCACCGAAGGCAGCAGTAGCCGCCGCCAAGCACGGCGGCTATGCGCAGGTCATCGGTGCCGGAGCCACCCAGAAGCAGAACGAGCAGCAGATTGAGCAGGCCAAGGCCGCCTTCATCGGCGCCGAGGCCATCCGGATGCGGGCCTTCCGCGGGCCTGAACCCTGGAGAGAACGAACCTGAGCCAGCCTCAGGTCGGTACCTCCAGGGCCGCGGAACCCGTCACACCGGGATCCGCGGCCCTTCTGTTTTGTCCGGTACGCAAGACCACCCAGGCCCCCCGGGGCCTCCGGCCCAGCACCACCAGTCCACTGGTCCGGAACCACTGAGAAGACGAGGAAGACGCAAACAGTGTCCACGGTCATCACACCGCCCACCCCGTCCGTACCGCCGACAAGCCAGATCACCAAGGCCGACCAGGCCGACCCCCCGGAGGTTCTTTCCATGCAGCTCGGTTCCATCGAGCAGGCCGAGGCCCTCGGCCTCCCCATCCCCTGCCGCGCCTTCGACCCCGAGGTCTTCTTCGCCGAGACGCCCGCCGACGTCGAGTACGCGAAGTCCCTCTGCGGCACCTGCCCCGTGAAGGAGGCCTGCCTGGCCGGCGCCCTGGAGCGGCGCGAGCCGTGGGGCGTCTGGGGCGGCGAGCTGTTCGTCCAGGGTGTCGTCGTGGCCCGCAAGCGGCCGCGTGGCCGCCCGCGCAAGACCGAGGTCATGGCGTGAATCCCGCCGACGCCAGGGCCGTCCGCCGGGGAGAGCAGCCCCCGCTGGACACCGCCCTCCGCCGATCCGTACGGATAGCCGCCGCCAAGACCGACGCGCTGGCCCGCACCGCCCCCTTCCCGACGACGCACCACGAGCAGGACCACGACATGACCCCCGCCGCCATCGATCCGACCGTCCGCGCCGAGCAGACCACCGAACTCCAGATCCAGAACAGGACCCTCGAAATGCAACTGCTCCACGAATCCCTGGCCCGGGCCCATATGCAAGACAGGCTCCACGAGGCCGAGGAGCAACGGCTCGTCACCCGGGTCATCCGGGCCCGCAGGCTCCGGCAGCGGGCCGAGCGGGCCTCGATGCGGGCCCGCAAGGCGCTCGCCGTCGCCCTGATGTAGTCCCGCGCCGCGCGGTGGCCGTCGCCACCGCCGCCAGGACCATCCCCTGTCGTGCCGCAGGCCGCCCCCCGTTCGCGGGGAGCGGCCTGCGGTCGTTGCGGCCTCGGCGAGGCATCAGTCCTTGCGGCGGGGGGCCTTGGCCACGGTGGTCCCGGCGGCGGCGCTCTTGCCGGCGGCGCTCTTGGGGCTCTTGGCCGTCCCGGTGGTCTTGGCGGCCTTGGCTGCCTTGGCAGGAGGAGCCTCGGGCGGCGTCGCGGCGAAGCCGGGGAGCCACTGCAGCAGCTCCTGCCGGTACGACGCCCGCGCACCCAACTGACACAGCACCCCGATGGTGCTCAGCGTCACCCGATGGATCAGCAGGTAGGCCGGCGGCAGGTTCAACTGCTTCGCCAGGTTGTAGGCGGGGGAACGCGGATCGGCGATCCGGGCCGCCTGCGCGCGCATCCACGTCCGGGTGAAGTGGAAGTTGTCCACCGAAGCCGGCTCGATGATCGGCAGCAGATAGTCCAGCACCGCATCCGCGTCCAACTGGATCGAGGGCTTCACGTAGCCCTCCTTGCGTAGCATCCGCAGCACGCCCGCCGCGTCCCCGTCCAGCGCCATCCGCAGCCCGACCCCGATCGGCTCGGGCAGACCGCCCGGCAGCCGGTCCACCGTGCCGAAGTCCAGCACGCCCAACCGCCAGCCGGACACCGGGCCGTCGTCCTTCAACAGCCGGAAGTTGCCCGGGTGCGGGTCAGCGTGCAGCAGGCCCGTCCGGGACGGCCCGGCGAACAGGAACCGGACCAGCAGCTGCCCGGCGCGGTCGCGCTCCTCCTGGGTGCCGCGGGCGATCACCTCGGCCAGCGGGGTGCCGTCCATCCACTCCGTGACCAGCACCTGGTCGGCCTGCGCCACCACGGCCGGCACCACGATCTCCGGATCGTCCGCGAACTCCTCCGCGTGCCGGCGCTGCGCCTGCGCCTCCAGCTCGTAGTCGAGCTCCTCGGAGACCCGCTCGCGCAGCTCGGAGATCAGCGGCTTGATGTCCAGACCCGGGATCAGCGGGCCCAACAGCCAGGCCACCCGGCTCAGTTGGTTCAGGTCCGCGAGCAGCGCGTCGCCCGCGCCCGGGTACTGCACCTTGACGGCGACCTTGCGGCCGTCGTGCCAAACCGCCCGGTGCACCTGCCCGATCGAGGCGGCCGCCGCCGGGCGGTCGTCGAACTCCACGAACAGCTTGCGCCAGTCGTCCCCGAGCCGCTGGGCGAGCGCGGTGTGCACCGTGGCGGAGGGCATCGGGGGAGCGGCGTCCTGCAGCTTGGTCAGCGCGGCCCGGTACGGCCCGGCGACCTCCTCGGGCAGCGCGGCCTCGAAGACGGACAGGATCTGCCCGAACTTCATCGCCCCGCCCTTGAGCTCGCCGAGGACCTTGAACAGCTGGTCGGCGGTGGCCTGCTGGAGCTCGGCCGTCACCACCTCGGCGGAGCGGCCGCCGATGCGCCGGCCCAGGCCGAGAGTGGCGCGGCCCGCTATTCCCAGCGGCAGGGCGGCGAGCCGTGCCGTGCGGGTCACTGCCTTGCGTGGAAGATCGCTCACCCGGGCCTCCAATCCTTGGCCCCCCGACGCCGGACGGGCCCCCACCATCACTAGGCCATTGTGCCCGCTCCCCGTCCCGGGCCTGCCGGTATTTCGTCGGGCCGGGAGGTGGGCGTGGGCGGGGCCCCGGGAGGCGGCGGTGGCGCGGTCGGCGCCGGAGGGTCGGCGAGGCCAGGTGGGACCGGGTGGGCGCGGGCGTAGGAAGTCGGACAGGCCGACTTCCTACGTGGGTGGTGGGCGTCAGGCGGTGGTGGCGTCGGCGGCGCGGCGGTAGGTGGTCACCTGGGTGCCCGTCTTGGCAGTCTCGGAGGAGACCAGCTCGAAGGCGCGGCGGACGCCGTCGGTCGGGAAGATCGTCTTGCCTCCGCCGAGCACCACCGGCATCACCATGAGGCGCAGCTCGTCCACCAGGTCCGCGCTCAGGAGTGAGCGGACCAGCGTCGGGCTGCCCATGACCAGCAGGTCGCGGCCGTCCGCCGCGCGCTGCGCGCGAGCCCAGGAGGCGGCCTCCGGGCCGGGGACGAGGGCGGTGTTCGTCCAGGTGAGGTCGGCCTCGGTGAGGGTGTCGGAGACCACGTACTTCCTGATGGAGTTCATCTGGTCGGCGAACGGGTCGCCCGCGCGCCCGGGCCAGGCGGCGGCCATCGTCTGCCAGGTGCGGCGGCCGAAGAGCAGGGCGTCGGCGTCGGCCAGCGTGTCGTTGATGAAGGGGCCCAGGGTGCTCGGGTCGAAGAACGGGTGGGACCAGCCACCGTGCGCGAAGCCGCCCTCGGTGTCCTCCTGCGGGCCGCCGGGGGCCTGCACGACGCCGTCGAGGCTGATGAACTCGTTGATCACGATGCGCATGGGTGTTCCTCTGGCTTCCTGGGGTGTTCGGGGTTGCGAGGGGTGGACCGGCTGGCCCTCGGAGAATCATCGCTCGCAACTCGTGAGGTAGGTCACATATTCACCTCCCGGGCCCTCCCCCTCCCCCCTCCCCCCC
>NZ_JZKH01000151.1 GCF_000961885.1 Streptomyces rubellomurinus | reverse complement strand
CGTCGTCGGTGATCCGGCACTTGGTGATGAGGACGAGCGGGTTGGTGACCTGGCGGTCGGCGAGGGCGTCGAGGAGTTGGGTGAGGTGGCGGCGGGTGCGGGGGGTGGCGAGGGCGTCGGTGCAGGTGTAGAGGGCGACGGCGGCGCCGGGGTGGTGGTAGGGGCTGGCGAGCAGGAGGGCGGCCGCGTGGCTGGGGCTGGCCAGTTCGGTGGGGCGTGCGCGGGTGAGGCCGCGGTCCTTGAGGAAGCAGTAGGTGCAGGCCTTGGGGCAGCCCTGGACGGGGTTGAGGGCGAGCCAGCTTTCGTGCTGGTCGACGACGGGTTCGAAGTCGGGCATGGCGGAGGTCGCTTTCCGGGTGGGGCGGGCGGGACAGAGCCCGGTGACTCGGGTTGTCCCGCCCTCTCGGGGTGGCTCCGCCTGGTGGTTCAGGCGGTGCCGATGACGGTGTCGCGCTTGGCGACCCAGGCGAGGGAGTCGCGGATGCCGTCCTCGATGGTGTGCTGGGGCTTCCAGCCGAGGAGGTCGCCGGCGCGGGTGCTGCGGGTGTAGACGCCGGCGGCATCGCCGGGGCGGCGGTCGGTCTCGACGACGTCCAGGTGCCGGCCCGTGGCCGTCTCGAAGGCCGCGACGAGTTCGCGCACCGTGGTGCCGGTGCCGGTGCCGACGTTGATCACCTGGTAGCCGCCGGCGTCGCGCGTCACGGTGTCGAAGTCGAGCAGGGCCTTCAGGTGGGCGTCGGCGAGGTCCCAGACGTGGATGTAGTCGCGGATGCCGGAGCCGTCGCGGGTGGGGTAGTCGGTGCCGGTGATGTGGAACGGCTTGTCGGCGTGGTGGCAGGCGATCATCGCGCCGAGGGCGTGGGTGGGCTGGCGGATCTGCAGGCCCGAGCGCAGCTGGGGGTCGGCACCGATCGGGTTGAAGTAGCGCAGGGAGACGACCTGCAGCTGGCCTGCGGCGGCGATGTCGCGCAGGATTTGCTCGAAGATCTCCTTGGTGCGGGAGTAGGGGCTGAGCGGGTCGGTCGGGGAATTCTCGTCGACGGTGAAGTCGTCGCTGGCCTTGTAGATGGAGCCGGAGGAGGAGAAGAGCAGGCGGGTGCAGTGGTTGCGGACCAGGTGGCTGATGAACTGGATGCCCTTGGCGACGTTGGCCTCGTAGTAGCCGAGCGGGTCGGCGACGGAGTCCGGGACGACGATCAGGGCCGCGCAGTTGACGACGGCGTCGATGTCGGGGTGCTGCTCGAAGATCCGGTCGACGAGGGCGCCGTCCGCGATGTCGCCCTCGTAGAAGGGGCGGCCGCTGGTGAACTCGCGCCGGCCGGTGACGAGGCTGTCCAGGATGACGACCTGGTGGCCCTCGTCGATGAGCTTGGAGGCGATGCTGGAGCCGATGAAGCCGGCGCCGCCGGCGATGAGGAACTTCTTCACGGCGGGGTTTCTCCTCGCGCTTGGGGGTGTGTGGGTGCCCGTGGCGCGAGGCGCCGACCGGGCGGCGACCGTCGCGATCCTACCGGAACCACGGCTGCGCGGCGGCCACGATGATCATCCAACTAGCCGCCTGACAAGGGCTGTTGACGTACAGTCAGCGTGCCAGGGCGGTGGCCGCGGCTTTCGGCCGGCGGGCGGGTCCGCGGCGCAGCGGAAGCCGGTGGTGAAGTTGCTGTAGGTGGGGTCGGCGGCGATGCGTTCGGCGCCGCGCGTCTGGTAGCGGAAGGCCATCCAGCCGCCGCCGCGCAGCACCTTGTAGGTGCCGAGGGTGGAGATGTGCTGGTAGAGGTCGATGTAGGTGCGGTTCGGGTTGTAGGGGTGGTAGGTGGTGGCGGTCCATTCCTGGACGTTGCCGGCCAGGTGTGCGGCACCGCACCAGGAGGTGCCACTGGTGGTGGTGACGGGCCGGGTGCTCGGCAGGGTGGCGGTGTGGTGGTGGGTGGTCCACCAGGTGCGCCAGGCGGGGCCGTCGTTGATCTGTGTGCCCGCCCAGTGTTCGGCGCAGGCGGCGAGGTCGGGGTTCCAGGTATCGCCCCAGGGCCACAGGTGTCCGTGGGGGCCGCGGGCGGCATACTCCCATTCGGTTTCGGTGGGCAGGCGCAGCCCGGACCAGGCGGCGTAGCCGGCGGCGTCGGGCCAGGCGATGTGGACGACGGGGTGGTCGGGGCGCTGGTCGGCGGTGGGTCCGTTCGGGCCGGTGGGCTGGCGCCAGGTGGCGCCGGGGGTTTCGTCCCAGAAGTCGGGTCCGTAGACGAGGCCGAAGCCGCGCTGCTCGGCAACGGTGCGGTAGCGGGTGCTGTTCGCGAAGCGGGCGAACTGGGCGTTGGTGACCGGGTGACGATCGAGGAGGAACCGGCGCACCGGTGTGCGGTGCTGCGGAGTCTCGTCCTCGAACCAGTCTCGGGCCAGGTGCTGCACGGCGGCGACGCCGTCCAGGTGGTCCTCGCTGCTGCCGAGCACCGCGACGCCTGCGGGGACGGTCACCATGTCACGGCCGGGCATGCTGGTCCTCCCTCAGCCAGGCGCGCAGTGCGTCCTCCAGGCCGCGCATCGGCGCGCCGGCAGCGGTGGTCTTGTCGTCGGCGAGTAGCCGGTACTCGGTGTGCTCGGCGAAGGTCTCCTCGATCTGGGCGGGGTGGGCGCCGGTCAGCTCGCGAAGGCGGTGGGTCAGCGTGTAGGGGGTGGTCGAGCCCTCGTTGACGAGGTGGAAGATTCCCCGCTGGCCGTGGCGTAGCAGGGTGAGGAGGGCGTCGGCGACGTCGGGCGCGTACGCGGCGCTGGTGAAGGAGTTGTTGACCATCCGCAGCGTCTCGCCGGCCGTGACCGCCCGGCGCACTCGGCCCGGCAGGCCGCCCCAGGCGCCGCCGGGGCGGGTGCCGAACAGGCAGGCGGTGCGGATCAGCAGCACGCGCGTGCAGTCGTCGAGGACGGCCTGTTCGGCTTCGGCCTTGGCCTGGGCGAGGATGCCGCCGTGGTGGTTGTCGGCCGGCTCGAACTCCCGGCGGCCCACCGGAGCCTCGGTGGCGGTGAAGACGATGTTGCCGCTGACGTGCACGAGGGTGGTGCCCTGGCGCTGGGCGGCGCGGGCCACTGTACGGGCGGCGCCGACGTTGACGGCCATGGCCCGGGCCGGGTCGGCGTTGCACGTGGCGTTGTCGGCCAGGGCGGCCGCGTTGACCACCACGTCGGCGCCGTGGCGCTCGATCGCCCGGGCGACCTGGTGGGCGCTGGTGACGTCGCACCCGGCCCGGGTGAGTCCGACGACCTGGACGCCGGGCGCGGTGGCGCGGTGCACGGCGCCGCCGAGCAGCCCGCTGGCGCCGAGGACGAGAATCCGCATTAGCCTCTCCTTCTTGTTGGTCATCCGCCGGCCAGTGCCGGCACGATCATGAGCGTGTCGCCTTCGTCTAGGGGGGTGGCGAGGCCGCCTTCGAGCGAGCGCAGGTCGGTGTCGCCGAGGTAGACGTTGACGTAGGAGCCGATGCGGCCCTGCTCGGTGAACACCCGCCGGTGCAGGTGCGGGTGCTGCTCGGTCAGGGCCCGCAGGGCGGCGCCGATGGTGGGCGCGTCGACCGGGATCTCGCGTTGGCCCGCGGCCCAGGGCGCCCAGGCTGCGGGGAGGCGGACGACAGCCATCTCCTACGCCTCCTGCCGGCTCGCGCAGTGCTCCTGCGTCCGGCCCGCCTGGCGGGCGTGGAAGGCCAGGACCTCGGCCAGCCCGTCCGCCAGGGTGGTGCGGGGCGCGAAACCCAGCAGGGCGCGGGCGCGGGTGATGTCCGGGCGGCGATTCCACGTATCGTCGAAGGCCCGGGAGTAGTGGTAGCCGCCCTTGTCGACGACGGGCCGCTCGGTGACGAAACCCAGGGCCACCGCGAGGTCCGCCATCGTCTCGGCGAGCTGCAGCATGGACACGTACGCGTCCGGGTCGTCGTTGCCGATGTTGAAGACCGCGTTGCCGCCCTCGGGCAGGGTGCGCCCGAAGGCCAGCGCCCGGGCGATGCCGTCCACCGTGTCGCCGATGTAGCAGAACGCCCGGTGCTGGCCGCCGTGCCCGCTGACCCGCAGCGCCGTGCCGGCGGACACCGCGGCCGCGAACTGCGGGATCACCCTGCGCGCCTGCGGGTAGTCGAACCCCGGCCCGTAGGTGTTGAAGATCCGCACCGACACCGAACGCGCCGGGCACGACGCGAACACCTCCTCGGCCAGGGCCTTGACCTTGGAGTAGTTCCAGCGACTCACGGTCGGCGCCTCGTACACCGTCAGGTCGTCCTCCGCCATCGCCTTGTCCCCGTAGTGCACGCTGTGCAGCCCGTACACGTCCGACGTCGACGAGAACAGCAGCGTGTGCTCGGGCGAGAGCATCGCAGCCAGCTGCGCCGCGTACGTCAGCGCGCCGGCGTGGGCCTGGGCGGCGCCGAGCATCTGCTCGACGCCGACCGTGGGCGCGGCCAGGTGCACCACCGTGCGGTGCCCGTCGATCAGGGCGCGCACCAGGTGGAGGTCGGCGACGTCGCCCGCCACCACCTCGATGCCCAAAGCGGTGAGTTCGCCGACGCTGAAGCGGGCATTGGGGTTGTCCAGCCGGTCCAGCACCGTGACCGGGTGGCCCTGCCGGTGGAGGTTCAGGGCCAGGTGTCGGCCGATGAATCCGGCACCTCCAGTGATGAGTACGTGCTCGTTCAACGTCAGCTCCTCAGAAGTCAGGGGATTCGGCTGTGGTCGATCGGGGTGGTTGGCCGGCGGGCCCGGCCTCGCCGTGGGTTCCACCGCCGGGCCGTGCCTGTTCCTTGCCGGAACGGGCGGATTCTCGGGGGCCCGGCCTCACGGGGAGGCCGGGCTCCGCATCGGCGGTTCGCCAACGAGGCCGCCGGGGTTCGCCGAACCGGCCGTTGCCGGATCGGCTCGGTGTGCGGTGGGCGGGGCGCCGGTTGGAGCAGCGGCGTCGCTCGACTGCGGCCCGCCCCTTGGGGGGCGGGTGCTCTGGAGGTTGGTGGCAGGCTGCCGCGATTCCCCGCGGCAGCCTGCCGCCGAAGGCCCTACGGGCAGACGGTCATGCCGCCGGTATGCGGTCCAGCGTCACCGGGCTCTTGGACAGCGGGATGACCGCCGGCTCGGACAACGACGTCTGCGCACCGATGCCCGTGTGCAACTGCGCGATCAGCAATTCGGTCTTCCGCGCGGCGGCCGTGATGGCCGCTCCCGGCGGCTGTGAGGGCGACGCGTGTGCCAAGAGCTCGGCCCACACGCGCTTGCCTCGCGGCCCGAGGTCCTCGACACCGAACCGGTCGGCATACGTGGTGACGAGCGCGAGGCCCCTCCCACTGACCTCGTCCTCAGCCGCCTTGCGGGGGATGGGCCTGCGGGGGTCGGGGTCGGCGACGGACACCCGGATGGTGCCGTTGCCGCACAGCCTCACCTCCGCGGTCAGGCCGGCGGCAGGGTTCCCGCCGTCGCAGGCGTGGAGCACGGCGTTGTTGGCGAGTTCCGAGAACACCAGCAGGGTGTCGGCGATCCGCTCGTCGTCCGGTGCCGCGCAGACCGCTCGCAATGCCTGGCCGATCCGCTGTCGGGCGGTGCTGACGCTTCGGCGGTCGGCGGGGAACTGGAAGCGGAGATCGATGATGGCGCGCATGGCGGCTCTTTCGTGGCATGTGGTCATCCGAGCTGTGCTGATGCCTACTCAACTCCCCGTCGACATCTTCGGGGAGTGAAATACAGGAGCGGCATGGTGTCTCTAGGAGGGAAAACTTGACCGTCCCATTGCGCACGGACGTGCGCTGCCTGTCACCAGAGGGCTACGGTGAGCGCATGGGGGACAATCCCGAACTGCGCGCCGTGATGAAGGAACTGGGACTCACGCGGCCCGATTTGGTGCTCATGGTCAACCGTGAACTCCTTGCCCTGGGCTGCCCTGGGACCCTGACGGTCAGAACGGTGGCCACCTGGCTCTCCGGACAGTCCCGGTGGCCGCAGGGCAGAATCCGCACTGCACTCGAACGCGCGCTGAAGCGCACGCCCGAGCAACTCGGCTTCATCCCGCCCTACGCCGCCCAGCCCCACGTGCCACCGGAGGAACCCGTGCTCCGCCGCAACTTCCTCGCCGCATCGGCCGCCGTTGCCCTCCCGCCCGCCATCTCCCGAGGCCACGCGGTCGGCCATTCGGACGTCGACCGGCTCACAGCCAGTCTTAAGACCCTCACCGAACTCGACGACCATCGCGGCGGAAACGGGTCCTTGGAGGCCGCAGCGCTCGCAGGCGCGAACCATGCACTCAGCAAGGTCGAATGCACGACCAGCGAAAGCGTACAGAAGCGCCTCTACAGCCTCGCCGCCGACTACACGGCTACCGCAGGCTTCTCCTGCATCGACGACCGCCGCCTGGACAGCGCCGAGCACCACCTGGAAACGGCTCTGCGCCTGGCCGGACTCGGCAACGACCACGTGACCACGCTGCGCGTCTTCAACTGCCTCTCCATGGTCGGGTTCCAACGCAACACTCCCTTGGCCGCCCTGTCGGCCGCCCGCGCTGCCCAGGACGCCCGGGCGACCCGCCGTGACCCGTTCCTCGCCTCCCTCGCCCACGCCCGCACCGCCATCGCCCACTCCACAGCCCACGACCGGCAGGCCGCCCTGCGGTGCCTCGGACGCGCTTGTGATGCGCTCGGCCGCGCGGACGGGCGCGAACGCCCGGCCTGGACCACTTTCTACGGGCCGGCCGAGCTGGCAGCGCTGAGCGCCGTCGTGCACCAACTGCTCGGCGACAGCGCGCAATCCGAGAGCGCGTCACATCGCGCACTGGCCGGCATTCCCCCGCAGTTCCGCCGCAACCGCGCCTCTGCCACCGCCCGCCTCGCACTCGCACAGCTTGGCCAGCACGACATCGAGCAGGCTGCCGACACCGCCACCGGTGTGTACGCGTTGATGGGTGCCGACCCGCTCCCGCCAAGGCTGCGCAGCCTCCTGGGCGACTTCCACCGAGGCTTGATCACCCTGGCGCCGGACTCGCCGGTTACGCGAGAGTGGACCGACAGAGTCCACGCCCAGGGAGCCCATCAGTGACGATCGTCCTGCGCCGCTACGAGGCCGGCGCTCTTCCCGCCGACCACGTGCACCTGCTCATCGACGTCCACGCGGACGCCTACCGGGATCAGGCCGACGACCCGTTCGTCCAGCGATTCGACTGGTTCGCCCGCCACTGGACCTCTCGGCCCGGCTACGCCTGTGTCGTGGCCTACGACGGCGACGAGCCGGTCGGCTACTCCTACGGCGCCCCGCTGGAGGACTCGCGCGAGTGGTGGCGCGGACACCTGCCGCCACCCGCCGACACCTCCACCTTTGCCGTGTCCGAGGTCATGGTGCGCCCCGGCTGGCGGGGGCTCGGCGTCGCCGAACGCACCCATGAGGTGCTGCTGTCCGGCCGGGGGGAGGCTCTGGCCGTGCTCCTGGTCGACGTCACCCACCCTCGGGTCCAGGCCATGTACGAGCGCTGGGGGTACGCGAAGGTCGGCGAGCGGCGCCCGTTCGAGGACGCCCCGCTCTATGCGGTCATGGTCCGCCCCCTCCACAGGCCGCCCGAGGCGGCTCCGGAGAACTCGCCGTCCTAGAAACCGTGTTGTCGTCGGGCCAGCGGCAACGCAGGCCGGTTGCCGCCGAGGACCCGCCGACCTGCCCGGCCCCCGGCCCGCCCGGCCGGGGACCGGCGATGCGGGAGCCGGCGCATCCCGATCCGTGGCCGACTCGGCTGTCCGGAAGGGTGGTTGGCCTTGTGAGGGACGAGGTCGAGGCCGGCCAGCAGGTGCTCTACCGTGTTCAGCCAAAATGCGAGGGAACCCGGACTGTTCCCTACGCGTTCTTTATGGAAGCGTTGAGCATGACGGGGCATCTGCAGGTGAGTATCGTTCCGAACGTCATATACAGTCCGAAACGGGGAGCATGGGTGAATATCGGCCTGAGCTCATGTTCGTCATGCTCCAGTCCCTTGCCGACGGCGGGGGTAAAATAGAGTGGGCATTTCGGAATCGGCCGGAGTGGAAGACGCGATGCATCCAGCAGTGGAAACACTTAGAAGTCTGATGCCTCCACGCGATGCGTGTGGTGACATTGTCGACTGGCGTTCGATTGAGGAAGGCTTGGGCGTTGCCCTGCCGAGTGATTTCCGAGACTTCATTGCCGTTTACGGCGTGGGGTCGATCGACGACCAGTTGGAGATCGCTTCACCTGATGAGGGGGTAGGCGGCGTGGCTATGCTGGCCATGACGCCGTGCGCGTCCAGTGTTCGATGGCTTGAGGAAACCGGGTCTGGCTACCCGCTTTGGCCGGAATCGGGATCTCTCATCTGTTGGGGCAGGCTGAAGAGCTACGGGGAGGCGTACGGCTTTCTGTACTGGCGGTCGGTCGGATCTGAACCGGACCGCTGGCCGGTGGTGGTCTGGAAGCGCGATCGTCGAGAATTCGTCGAGTACCCCCACGGCATGGCAGAATTCCTGGTTCGACTTCTCCGGGAATCAGGATCCCTGCCTCTGGATCGACGAGATGTCTTCGGCGCCCCCCATTCCAGGTTCATCCACTGGCGGGAAGAATCGCGACTGAACTCCGAAAACATCGACCCGTGGCAGTACCTGGAAGACCTGCACGATGAGCTGGACGACCTCGAAAACGATGTCGCAGTCGATATCACAAGTCCAGGTGGGGGTAGCGTCACGTACCGGCGCGATGAAGTCCCGGTCGAGCTGGCGGCACAGGTGGCGCAGCTGAGGGAACTCGCGACGGGGGCCGACTGCGATGGTCTCGTTGCGCCTGTCCAACCGGAGGTATCGGCAGTCGAGGCTCCGCAACTGGTGTTTCTCGGTATCCATCTTCGCGACGGGATCCTCTCGATCAACGCTTCGATCACTCTGGGCGTGCCGGGCCCCGCGCCGCTGCTGCTCTCCGTGCCTCTGCGTTTGTCCGTTCGAACCTCCGGTCCCCACGGAGAGGCGACCTCAAGCGAAGAGTCGTTGATCGTCCATGCCGGTCCTTCACCCGCATCCGGCCGCATCGAGGTGACGAAGGATCGCCCGTTCACGTTCTCGGTGAGCGTGCCGGCTCCTGAGTCGCTTCGGGAGTACGGCCGGCAGTCATCGGACCGAGAGGCTACCGCCGAGCGCTTCGTGGTCATGAGCATCACCGACGAGGGTGTTGGTTTCTTCCGCGCTGCGGCCGGCGTCGCCGCGCCTCCAGGGTCCGAGAGCACCCTTGTCGCCTCCTGGCCCCTTGGTGCGTGATCGCTCTCATCAGGCAGGGGCGCGTGCAGCGTCGTCCCAAGCCTGGATCCAGAGGGCTGGTGGTGGCATTCCTCCGGTACGAGTGCGGTATTGCGGGGCTGAGTCGGCGTAGGTGGAGACGTTCGGCCTCACCGACTACTCCCGCCTCGGCGTGCTCCTGCGCACATGGCACGCCGAGTACGGGGACCGCGTTTGCCCGTCTGTCTCCCCGCAGGGAGGCGGGTACCCCTCCGTCACGGGTCGGCTGGACGGTAGTTTGTCCGGCCGCCCCCACCCGGCTCGCTGTAAACCCTGACAACTTGCCAACAAATGAGCCTAGTTAGCTTATGCAGACCTACCTGCGTTGGCCTGGCTTGCCGGCATCGGCCCTGTGGGCGCACCCCAACCCCCGTGTGCGCCCACAGGCCTGCTGCGCGAGCAATGCTCGGGACTTGTGGATCGGCCTCGGGAGGGGACGCGGAAGGCAGGCCGTGCTCAGCGTAGTCACCGACGACGGCTCCACACAGTCCGGCTCCCTAATCGACGAGATCGTCCGGGCGGGCGCTCGCCGTATGCTCGCTGCGGCGCTGGAGGCAGGAGTAAAACCAGTACATAGCCGAGTTGACGGCGGAGACCGACGATCACGGGCGGCGCCCTCGCGGTGCAGCGCCGTCATCAGAGTGCGGAAGGCGCGCGGGCTCAGCTCGGCGAGCGGGGCTGTCCGGGATGGCTCGGACGCCGTGATCACACCAGCCACATCAAGATGATCTCATCCATGACGGCCATGCCCGGTAAGGCCGGAAGTCGAGAATCCTGCCATGACCGAAGCTGACCACCACGAGGCATCAACCCGTTCATTCCGTGCATGCGCAGCCGAAGTGGCTCGTCTGCTGGACCTTGGGGTTGCGGGCGACGTGCCCGAAGACCGGCGCGCGCGGCAGCTGGCCGGAGCCGCGCGGAGGCTACTGCTGGAACGGGCCAGCCTGCCCGAGGAGTTCTTCGATCCGCTGATGGCTGCTGCCGTCCACCCTCGCCGACACGACCCGTTTCCAGGTTCAGCCGAACGCCATACCTGGCGACGGCGGGGAAGACGATCTCTACGAGGACGAGCACCCCGATGTGGCGGTCCTCCTGTTCGTCGCCTCACCGGCTGCCGCCGAGCCCCTCGATGACGAGCTTTTGGCGGTCGAAGGACTCACCCGGCTCAGATCAGCTCGAAGCTGAGCATCCACCGCTCTACAAGTCTTGACTGGTACTCCGGCTGCGCGTCCTTTCCTCAGTCCTGTCCTGGCTGTGTTGGGTGTTTGTGGGGGCGAGTTCCCGCGTGTTACTGGTGGGTTGGTTAGACTGCGGCGGACTTGGTGTGGTGGTGAAGGGGTGGGGTATGGGCGTCGGGGAGAGCTGGATGACGGCGTGCGAGCCCGGGCGTGAGGAGCCGGTGGGTTTGCGGATACGTCAGGATGTTCCGCATAGTGCGCGGATGTATGACTTCTTCCTTGGTGGGAAGGACAATTTCGCTGTTGACCGTGAGGCGGCTGAGCGTGTTCTGACGGTGTTTCCGACGATGCGTACCGCCGTGCGCGCCAACCGCACCTTC
>NZ_JZKH01000016.1 GCF_000961885.1 Streptomyces rubellomurinus | reverse complement strand
CCCCCACCCGTCCCACCCGCCCGGGGAGTCAAGGAATGACGCTGCACCGCCATCTCAGCAAGGGCCGCGAGATCGCCCGAACCGCCGGGGACCACGCCTCCGACATGTTCGCCCCGCTCACCGTGATCGGCCGCGGGCTGCGCCACCACGCCGACTGGGCCAAGGGCCGCTGGCAGGCCACCCCGAAGGACCGCCGCGGCCCGACGCTGTTCCTCACCGCCGCGATGCTGGTCGGCATCTACCTGCTGCCGCACGGCCTGCTGTTCGCGCTGATCGCCCTGATGGCCACCGCCGCCTGGTCCGGCCGGGCCCCCAAGGCGCCGTCTGCCCCGCCCGGGCCCGACATCGCGGAGGTCAAGTTGGGCGCCCTCTACTCGGCGCTCACCCCGTACCTGTGCGGCCCCGAGGACGCCAACCCGCTCTACCACTTCGAGGGCGACTACAAGAACGCCTTCGGCTCCTGGGAGTTCGACGGCGAGGGTCGGCTCAGCCGCCTGGAGCTGAGCTACCCGGCCTACTTCACCGACACCGAGCCCGCCGCCCGGGCCCGGATCGAGCAGGTCGTGCAGGGCAAGGCCGGCCGGGCCCGGGAGTACCGCTTCGACTGGGACGAGGAGTCCAACCGGCTGCGGATCGCCGCACTGACCCCGCTGCCCACCGACATCGCCGCCCAGCGCTTCGTCGCCGCCCCCGGCGAGATCGTGCTCGGCTTCACCGACGAGGACGGCAGCGCCCGGACCATCCCGGTCGGCCGGGCCGGCGCGACCGTCCAGCAGCCGCCGGTCGTCTGGCGCACCGGCCCGCGCTCCTCCGAGCCGCACCTGCTGGCCCTCGGCGCGACCGGCTACGGCACCTCCAGCCTGCTCCGCTCGATCGCCCTGCAGGCCCTGCCGTACGCCGACCTGGTGGTGGTCGACGGCGCCGGCACCGGTGAACACGCCTGCCTGGTGAACCGCCCGGGCGTGCACACCGTGGAGACCAGCCTGCACGGCGCGCTGGCCGCGCTGCAGTGGGCCGCCCAGGAGACCGAGCGGCGGCTCACCGCGCTGAACGCCGCCCGGCACGCCGGCGCCGCTCCGCCGGAGGACGCCACCCGGCCGCTGTGGCTGCTGCTGGACCACCCGACCGAGCTGAGCGAACTGGCCCAGGCCGAGGGCCGGCCGGACCCGCAGGACCTGCTGGAGCTGCCGCTGCGGCACGGCCGGGCCGCCCGGGTCACGGTGGTGGTCGCCGACGCCGTCGAGGCGCTGGAGCGGCTCACCCCGACCGTCCGGGCGACCACCCGGGCCCGGGTGCTGCTCGGCCCCACCGGCCCCGAAGACGCCTACGCCGCGCTCGGCGCGCCGCTGGACATCGTGCCGGCCGCGCACGCGCCGCTCGGCCGCGGCTACGCCCGGATCGGCAACGCCGCGCCCGTCCGGCTGCAGGTTCCGGCCACCGTCGACCCGCTCGACGAGGAGGCGCCGGCCCAGCTGCGGGACGCGGTGATCGCCCTGCTGCCGCACCGGGACACCCGCACCGAGGCCGCCGCCGCGGTGCCGCCCCGCCCGGACCGCCCGCCGGTCGTCCCGGCCACCGATCCGGGCGCCGCGGCCCGGCCCGTCGACCTCGGCAAGAGCGAGCCGATGATCCGTTCCCGACCGATCTCCTGATCCCCGCATTTCGAAGGCGATCCGGGGCAGGTTCCTTGATGATTCGGGGGCGGCGAGGCGCGTCGGATCCCGTCCCGGTACGCTCGTCACAGAAAGTACGCACGATCGCCAGATGTGAAATAGGTGACACCTGGGGTGATATCACCGGCCAGATGTGACAAATCGGGCGCCGGTGGGTACAAACAGGGGCGGCACGACAGACGACGCATGTCCCGGGACGGGAATCTTCGTCGGAAGCCGAGCGTTGACCGAACGACGAAGAACAGCGACCACTAGTCCTGTGGGCCATGAGCCCGGGAGGCACGATTCATGAGCGAGCGAGCTCTCCGCGGCACGCGACTCGGGGCCACTAGCTACGAGACCGACCGTGGCATTGACCTGGCGCCCCGCCAGACCGTCGAGTACGCATGTCAGAACGGACACCGCTTCGAGGTTCCCTTCTCGGTCGAGGCGGAGATCCCGTCGACCTGGGAATGCCGCTTCTGCGGCCAGGAGGCGGCTCTCCTCGACGGCGACGAGCCCGAGGAGAAGAAGGCCAAGCCGACGCGCACCCATTGGGACATGCTGATGGAGCGCCGGACGCGCGAGGAGCTGGAGGAGGTGCTGGCCGAGCGGCTGGCCGTGCTCCGCTCCGGCGGGATGAACCTCGCGGTGCACCCGCGCGACACCCGCAAGAGCGCCTGACACCGCTCCCGCCCCGCGCGGGAGCAATCGAAAAGGGACCCTGGTCACCAGGGTCCCTTTCGCGTTGCCCGGAGACGGTTTCCGGAGTTCCGCGCGAGGAGTTCTCGGGCCGCGGCGGACGGCGGGCCGCCGCGGCCCCGTTCGTTCAGCCGGCGAGCGGCGGGCGGTAGCCGGTGTCCGGGTCCTGCGGGTCGCGCGGGCCGGCGGCCGGGTCGACCACCTCGCCCTGGATCACCTTGCCGTCCGGGCGGTGGATGCGCAGCTGCTCCTGCAGCCGCATCGCGTCCGCGAACGGGGCGGCGCCGACCGGGCCGGCGGCGCGCAGCGCCCGGTCCGCGGCCCGGCGCCCGGCCGCCCGCCAGAGCGCCCGGGTGGGCGGGAACAGCAGGGTCAGCGCGACCAGGTCGGACAGGAAACCGGGGAGGATGAGCAGCAGGCCGGCCAGCACGGTCAGGCTGGTGCCGGTCTGCGGCTGCTGCGACTGCGGGTTGCGGCTCTGTTCGAGCGCCGCCGACAGCGCCTTCAGCCCGGCCCGCTTGATCAGCGAGCCGCCGATCAGCACGCCGGCGACGAGCAGCAGCAGGACGGTGAAGCCGCCCAGCCAGGAGCCCACCTGGACCAGCAGCCAGATCTCCAGCACCAGCCAGGCGGTCACCAGCAGCGGCAGTGCCCGGCGGAGCCTGCCGCGCGGAGCCGGACGGGTGGGGGTAGCTTGCTGCGTCACGGTACGGATCCACTCCAAAGCGGTGCTAGGGCGCGCCGCACGGGAGGTCCGGGCCGGCTACGGCACCACCTGGTCCAACGATTCCCCCTCGGCCGGTGTTCCAGCCGCCTTCCTCCGGGCCCGGCCGATCAGGACCGCCGCGCCGCAGGCCAGCAGGCCCGCGACGGCCAGCGTCCACTCCGGCGCGGCGCCCACCCGGTCGGCGACCGTGGTGCCGTCGCGCAGCGGGACGACCGCCGACAGCTCGGCGGCGGTCAGCTCCTCGGTGCGCTGCTGGACGGTGCCGTCCGGGCCGATCACCGCGCTGATGCCGCTGGTGGCGGCGATCAGCACCGACCGGCCGTGCTCGACGGCGCGCAGCCGGCTCATCGCGAGCTGCTGCTCGGGCTGCCCGGTCTTGGCGTAGGTCGCGTTGTTGGTCTGGACCACCAGGACGCGGGCGCCGCTGTCCACGGTGTCGCGGACGATCTCGTCGTAGGCGACCTCGAAGCAGATCACGTCGCCGATCCGCGCCGGGCCGAGCTGCATCACGCCGTTGTGGTCGCCGGGGTAGAAGTCCCGGGCGACCCGCTGGAGGCGGGTGATCACCTTCATCAGCTGGGCGCGGAACGGCACGTACTCGCCGAACGGGACGGGGTGCTGCTTGGTGTAGGAGGCGCCCGGGCCGGTGACCGGGTCCCAGACGATGCCCTCGTTCTGGACGTGCTGCGCGTCCGGGCCGTCCACCAGGGTGCCGACCAGGGTGGGCACGCCGATCGCCTTGACGGCCTCGTCGATGCGCTCGTGGGCCAGCGGGTCGCTGAACGGGTCCAGGTCGGAGGAGTTCTCCGGCCAGATCACCACGTCCGGGCGCTGGACCTTGCCGTTCGCGATGTCGAGGGCGAGGCGCTCGGTGGCCGCGGCGTGGTTGTTGAGGACCATCATCGGGCGGCCGAGGAAGTCCATGCCCGGGTTCGGCACGTTGCCCTGGACGATGGCGACCTTCACGGTGTCGTCCGCCGCGGTCGGCACCGGCACGGCGTAGCCGGCCAGCAGCGCGGCCACCGCGCCGAGCGCCGCCAGCGCGGCTGCCAGCGGCGCCCGCCGCGGCCCGCGCACCCGCAGCGCCGCCCAGGCCAGCATGGCGCCGGAGAGCGCGACCGCGAAGGTCACCAGCGGCGCGCCGCCGAGCGCGGCCAGCGGGGTGTACGGGGTGGCGGTGTTGGCGAAGGCCAGCCGGCCCCAGGGGAAGCCGCCGAGCGGCAGCCGGTCGCGCGCCCACTCCTGGGTGATCCACAGGCAGGCCGCCCAGAGCGGCCAGCCGGGCAGCCGGGAGGTGAGCGCGAGGGCGCCGCCGAGCGCGGCCAGGAACAGCGCCTCGACGATCGACAGGCCGACGGTGGCGTCCCAGCCGACCACCCGCAGCCAGCTCAGCAGCATCAGGAAGAACGGCAGGCCGAACGCGAAGCCCGTCCAGGCGCCCTGCCGGACGGTACGGCCCCGGGTGAGCAGCGAGAGCGCGGCCACCCCGAGCAGCGACAGCGGCCACAGGTCGTACGGCGGGAAGGCGAGGGCGAGCAGCAGGCCGGCCAGGGCGGCGAGGCCGGTCCGGGGCAGCCCGGCCCGGACCTTGGCGAGCGCGCGGGCCACCCGGCCCGGCCGGTGCGCCGGCTCCTGCGGCTCGGCGGCCGGACCGGACCGCTCCTGGGTGACGGGCATGGTCACCGGCGCACCATCTTCCTGGGGGCTTGCTTGTTCGGACGCTGTCCGAAGAAGGTACCCCGGAACGTCAGGCCGCCGTGCGCTGAGGGTGGTAGGTGGCGAGCAGTTGGCGCGGGACGGTGAAGTCGGCGGGGACCAGCGCAGTCATGCCAGTTCAACCTACGGTCCGGTGCCCGCCGCCTTCATCCGGTTCAGCGCTGGTGCACCGTGCGGCCGCGGACCACGGTGCGCAGGCAGACCGGCAGGTCGCGGCCCGGGGTGAGGTCCGGCAGGCCGGGGGTGCCGGAGCGCGGGTCGGTGGACCAGCCGGCGACCCGGGAGTCGGGGGCCTGGACGACCAGGTCGTCGGCGGCCCAGATCGCGTAGCTGGCGACCGCGCCCGGCACCAGGACGCCGTCCTGGTCGCGGCCGATCGCGCGCCAGCCGCCGCGGGTGTGCGCGGTGAAGGCGGCGCGGACCGAGATCCGGTGGTCCAGGGTCCGGTGGAAGGCGGCGGCGCGGACGGTGCCCCACGGGTCGAGCGGGGTGACCGGGGCGTCCGAGCCGAAGGCCAGCGGGACGCCGGCCCGCAGCAGCGCCGCGTACGGGTTGAGGGCGGCGGCCCGCTCGGCGCCCAGGCGCCGCACGTACATGCCGTCCGGGCCGCCCCAGGCGGCGTCGAAGGCGGGCTGGACGGAGGCGGTCAGGCCCAGCTCGGCGAAGGCGGCGATGGACGCGCCGTCCAGTGCCTCGGCGTGCTCGACGCGGTGGCGCAGCGCCCGGACCCGGGCGGCGCCGACCCGCTCGCCGGCCGCCCGGACGCCCTCGATGACGGCCGCGACGGCCGCGTCGCCGATGGCGTGGAAGCCGGCCTGCAGCCCGGCCTCGGTGCAGGCGGCGACGTGGTCGGCGACCTGCGCGGCGGTCAGGTAGGCGGTGCCGGTGTGCGCGGCGTCGGCGTACGGGGTGTGCAGGCAGGCGGTGCGCGAGCCGAGCGCGCCGTCGACGAAGAGGTCCCCGCCGGCGCCCGTCGCGCCGAGCCGGCGGGCGGTCTCGACGCCGCCCAACTCGCCCCAGTAGCCGAAGACTTCAGGGCCGTCACCCTCGGCGGCGAGGGCCAGCAGGGCGGTCAGGTCCGCCTCCGAGGAGATCTCCGGGCCAGCGCACTCGTGGACGGCGCCGATGCCGAGTTCGGCGGCGCGGGCCAGCGCGGCGCGCTGGGCGCGGCGGCGCTGCTCGGGGGTGAGGCGGGCGAGCGCGGTCTGCCGGACGGCGTGGTGGGCGTCCTTGGTGAGCGGGCCCTCGGGGTCGAAGCCGGCGCGCTCGGGCAGGCCCTCGGTGAGGGTGCGCAGCGCGCTGGTGGCGACCGCGGAGTGCACATCGGTGCGGGAGAGGTAGAGGGCCGCGCCGCGGGCGGCGGCGTCGAGTTCGGCGAGCGTGGGCGGGCGGCCCTCGGGCCAGCCGGACTCGTCCCAGCCGTGGCCGATCAGCACGCCGCCGGGCTCGTCCTGGCCGTCGACGAAGGCGGTGACGGCGGCCAGCGCGGCGGCCAGCGAGGGGCTGCCGGTGAGGTCGAGGCCGGTGAGCGCCAGCCCGGTGGCGGTGGCGTGCACGTGGGCGTCGACGAAGGCGGGGGTGACCAGCGCGCCGTCCAGCTCGACGATCTCGTCCGCGGTCGCGGCGTACGCCTCGGCGGCGCCGTCGCTGCCGACCCAGGCGACGTGCTCGCCCTCGACGAGCATCGCGGTGGCGAAGGGGTCGGCGGGGCTGTAGACGGCGCCGCCGCGCAGCAGGACGGTCCGGGAGGTGCGTTCGGTCATGCGGCTAAGTCTGCACCCCTCGGATGCCAGGTCAGAGCCCTGGGGCCTGGATGCCAGGCCAGAGCCCTGGGCCCGGATGCCGGGTCAAAGCTTCGGGGGTCGCGCCTCGTACGGGGTGGAGAGGACGACGGTGGTGCGGGTGGAGACCCCGGCGGCGCTGCGGATGCGGGCGAGCAGGTCCTCCAGGTCGCCGGGGGCGCCGACGCGGACCTTGAGGATGTAGTTCTCGTCGCCGGCGACGCTGTGGCAGGCCTCGATCTCGGGCAGGCCGGCCAGCCGTTCCGGGGTGTCGTCCGGGGCGCTGGGGTCGAAGGGCTTGACCGAGATGAATGCGGTCAGCGCCAGGTCGACGGCGTCCGGGTCGATGATCGCGGTGTAACCGCGGATCACCCCGCGCTGTTCGAGGCGGCGCACCCGCTGGTGCACCGCCGAGGTGGACAGGCCGGTGGCCTTGCCCAGGTCCGTGTAGCTCATCCGGCCGTCCTCGAGGAGCAGCTGGACGATGCGTTGGTCGAGATCCTCCACAGCGGCCAACCTACCGGCTCCGGCGCACGGGGGGCGCACGCGGTGGCACCCGGTGCCGCCGCAGGTGCCGGGGCACATGCCGGGCGACCATGGCAGCCGGCCGGGCGGCCGGTGTGGCGAAGGACACACCTGGTGCATCACGGTGCGCCGGGCCGCAGGGTTATGAGTCCGAGTCGCAGGGAAGTGCTGGTTGTGGCCCTGGACGACAACGCCGGGCCCGATCCTAGGGGGATCCTCATGCCTGCTACTGACCAGCGCGCGCTGGGCGCCGACGAGACCGACGATATGACCGGCCGCGATGGCCTCGCGGCCGAGCACACGCCGGGCACCGACCCCGGCGAGGCCGAGACCTGGGACATCTTCCGGGTCAACTGCCCCGAGTGCCGGCGCCCGATCGCCCTGGTGGCGGACGAGGAGCGGCTGCCGCAGCACGCGCTGCTCCCGACCGCGTGGAACCCGTTCGCCCCGGCGATCTGCCCGGGCTCGGGCACGCCCACGGACGACCTGGCCGAGGTCGAGGCCCCGGCGGACGCCGAACAGAGCGGGCTGGCCGGGCTGTTCAAGCTCCCGAGCCAACTCGACTGGCGCACCCAGCCGTTCTCCCACGCGGTGCTGCACCGGCCGGTGCGCGCCGCCGCCCAGCCCGCTCCCGCGCGACCGCAGCTGGCGGCCATCCCGGAGCAGCGCCGCCGTCTCGTCCGGCGCTGACTCCCGCCCCGCGCGGGCGACTTGACGCACCGCCAGAGAAGCCTCCGGCCGCCACTCCGCACCCTGGAGTGGCGGCCGGAGGCCGTACGGGGAGCGGTCAGCCCTTGGCGCCCTTGGCGAGGTGGCGACCGATGACCAGGCGCTGGATCTGGTTGGTGCCCTCGACGATCTGCAGCACCTTCGCCTCGCGCATGTAGCGCTCGGCCGGGAAGTCCTGCGTGTAGCCGTAGCCGCCGAGCACCTGGACGGCGTCGGTGGTCACCCGCATCACCGTGTCGGTGCAGAACAGCTTGGCCATCGCCGCCTCCTTGGAGAACGGCCGGCCGGCGTCCCGCAGGCGGGCGGCGGACAGGTACAGCGCGCGCCCGGCCTCGATCTGCGTCGCCATGTCGGCGAGCATGAACGACAGGCCCTGGAAGTCGCCGATCGCCCGGCCGAACTGGCGCCGGGTGGCGGCGTAGTCGACGGCGAGGTCGAGCGCGGCCTGGGCGACGCCGATCGCGCACGCGGCGATGCCGAGGCGGCCCGAGTCCAGCGCGCCGAGCGCGATCTGGAAGCCCTGGCCCTCCTCGCCGATCAGCCGCTCGCGGGAGATCCGGGCGCCGTCGAAGTTCAGCTGCGCGGTCGGCGAGGAGCGCATGCCCATCTTGTGCTCCGGCTGCGCGGCCGACAGCCCCTCGGTGACCCCGGGCACGAGCAGGCAGCTGATGCCCTTCGGCCCGTCGACGCCGGTGCGCACCAGGGCGCTGTAGAAGTCGGCCTGCCCGCCGTGGGTGATCCACGCCTTGGTGCCGTTCACCACGTACGCGTCGCCGTCGAGCTCGGCGCGGGTGCGCAGCGCGGCCGCGTCCGAACCGGACTGCGGCTCGGAGAGGCAGTAGGCGCCGAGCTGCTCGCCGGAGAGCATCCCGGGCAGCCACTTCTCGCGCTGCTCCTCGGTGCCGAAGGTGGCCAGCGCGTGGCAGGAGAGGGTGTGCACGCTGACGCCGAGGCCGATCGCGAGCCAGCCGGCCGCGAGCTCCTCCAGGACCTGCAGGTACACCTCGTAGGGCTGCTCGCCGCCGCCGTACTTCTCGTCGTACGGCAGGGACAGCAGGCCGGCCTCACCGAGGGTGCGGAAGACCTCCCGGGGGAAGCGGCTGGCGGCCTCGTCCTCCGCCGCGCGGGGCTGCAGCTCGCGCTGGACCAGCTCCCGGGTGAGGCTCAGCAGCTCGCGGGCCTCCTCGGTCGGCAGCTGGCGCTCCACGGCTTTCACAGGGGAGGGGGTCATGGCGGCGGTCGCCTCCTCGATCGGGCGCCGCGCCTCGGTGTCGGCGTGGTCCGGCGCGGGTGTGGCAGGTCGGCCCGACCGTCACCGGGTTGCGGTGAACGGCCGTTCACAGGCGTGGCGAAGGCGAGTATGCCGGAAACCCGGGCTGCCGTCACGACCAGCACGGATCAACTGTCCGCAGTGGCGGGATACGGCACCGTAGGGTTGCCGATGTGGCTGCTTCCGGACCCTTTCCCACCCCTTCGGCGCCCCCGACCGCGCCCGCCGACGAGCTGGGCGCGCTCGCGGCCGAGCTGCGCGCGCTGCCGCCCTCCTGCGGGCCGGTGCGGCTGGTGGCGGTGGACGGGCACGCCGGATCCGGCAAGACCACCTTCGCCGCCCGGCTGGCGGCGGCGCTCGGCGGCGCCCCGGTGGTCCACCTCGACGACCTGGCGACCCACAGCGAGCCCTTCGAGTGGACCGACCGGCTGCGCACCCAGGTGCTGGAGCCGCTGGCGGCCGGGCGGGACACGGCGTACCGGGTGTACGACTGGACGCTGCGCCGCTTCGCCGGCTCGGCCGCGGTGCCGGCCGCCCCGGTGGTGCTCGTGGAGGGGGTCGGCGCGGGGCGGCGGGCGGTGCGGCCGCGGCTGGCCCGGGTGATCTGGATGGAGCTGGACGCGGCGGCCGCCCGGCGGCGCGGGGAGCTGCGGGACGGGCCGGAACTGGCCGAGTTCTGGGCGGGCTGGGCGCGGGCCGAATCGGCGCATTTCGCCGCGGACCCGAGCCGCCCGTACGCGGCGACCAGGGTCGACGGGGTGACCGGGCGGATCTTGCCGAGCACCCTGGGTGAAACTTCAACAAGCTCTTGACCTGCGGCGTTGCCAGGATCTAGGTTCTCCTCAGCCGCCGGAACGCGAGATTCCGGCCGCTGCGGACCCGGCGCCCCCGGCTTGTTCCCCCGTGAGTCGGGGGCGCCGTCCCCCGCCCTTCCGAAACTCGCCCCCCGCACCGCCCGGCCCGCCGCCCGCCCGCTCAACGGCCGCTGGCGCGATCGCATTTGACCCTGTTCGACACCCTTCCGGATCAGCCCCGCGCCGGTACGATTCCTGACAGGCGCGGATGCGCCCCGGGGGCACCACGACCACCGGCCCGGCGGCGCGCAGCCGACCCCCAGGGCCGGGGCCCCGGGCCACACGGCGGGGGGCGTGAGTGACGACGGTGGACAGTTCCGACAGCACGGCGGGCGGCCCGGACCGGCTCGCCGACCGCGCCTGGCAGCGTGCCATGGACGCCTACACGGCCGGCGCCTACACCCGCGCCGAGGAGGAGTTCCGCTCCGCCGTCAGACTCGACCCCGGGATGGCCGACGCCTGGCTCGGCCTGCACGCCCTGCGCAGCGACACCTCCGCCGCGCTGCTGGCCATGTACCGCAACCAGAAGCGGTTCGGCGAGCAGCGGCAGCTGCACCGACGCCCGCTCAGCTCCTGGTACTGGCTGGGCTGGTGGGTGCAGCCCGTGCTGGAGACCACCCGCGACCTCGCGCTCGCGCACGCCTCGCACTGGCTGGACGGCCGCCACCTGGCCGAGCTGGACCGCGCGTTGGAGCAGTGCCCGCCGCCCGGCGAGGACCCGTCCGTGCAGTTCCTGCACGCCTGCCGCTCCTACCTGCTCAAGGACTGGGAGCAGCTGATCCGGGACACCGACCGGCTGCTGGACGACCCGATGCTCGGCATCGAGGCCGGGCTGTTCGCCGGCATGGCCCGGGTCCGCCTCGACATGTGCGCCCAGGCGCAGGCCCCGCTGGCCGCCTCGCTGGCCCGCTGCCGCTCCGAGCAGCCGCAGCGCAAGGAGCTGCGGTACTGGCTGGCGCGCGCCTACGAGGGCGCCGGGCGCAGCGCGGCGGCGCTGCCGCTGTACCGGGCGGTGCACCGGGCCGATCCGGCGTTCATGGACACCGAGGCGCGGCTGGCGGCGATCGCCGCCGAGGACGGGCTGGCGGACGGGCTGACGGACCGGCTGCCGGCCGGCGGGCGCCCGGGCGGCGCCGAGGACTGCGGGCCGGAGCCGGCCGGCTACCAGGACCCGGCCTGCCCGGACGGGGCGTACCCGGACCTGGGCTTCCCGGACGAGGCCCTGCTGGGCTACGGGTTCCCGGAGCCGGCCCCGCAGCCCAACGGCCCCCAGCCGAGCGCGGCCCAATCGAACGCGGCCCAGCCGAACAACGTGCTGCCGAACGGCGCGCCGGAGCCCGCCGGGGCGGACGGGACGGCCGTCGTCGACGCCGCCGGCGCCGCCGCGCCGCAGGCCGCCGGGCAGCGCTCCGGATCGGGCCCCGCCGCGGGCCCGGCCGGGCCCGCCGGGCCGCTGCCCGTCCGCGGCGCCGCGCAGCTCCGCTCCGCCCCCGGGCCGTCCGCCCAACCGGCGGGTGACGACCGGGAGTTGGACGCCGCCCTGGCCGAACTCTCGCTGATGGTGGGCCTGGAGCCGGTCAAGCGCCAAGTGCGGGCGCTGTCCGCCCAGTTGCGGATGTCCCGGCTGCGCGCCGAGCAGGGCCTGCCGGTCCAGCCGCCGAAGCGGCACTTCGTCTTCTCCGGGCCGTCCGGCACCGGCAAGACCACCGTGGCCCGCATCCTCGGCCGGGTCTTCCACGCCCTCGGCCTGCTCTCCGGCGACCATCTGGTGGAGGCCCAACGGGCCGACCTGGTCGGCGAGTTCCTCGGTCAGACGGCGGTGAAGGCGAACGAGCTGATCGACTCGGCGCTGGACGGCGTGCTGTTCATCGACGAGGCGTACAGCCTCTCCAACTCCGGCTACACCAAGGGCGACGCGTACGGCGACGAGGCGCTGCAGGTGCTGCTCAAGCGCGCCGAGGACAACCGGGACCGGCTGGTGGTGATCCTGGCCGGCTACCCCGAGGGCATGAACCGGCTGCTGGCCACCAACCCCGGCCTCAACTCCCGCTTCACCACCCGGGTGGACTTCCCGAGCTACCGTCCGAACGAGCTGACCGCCATCGGCGCGGCGCTGGCCGGCCGGGACGGCGACGGCTGGGACGAGGACGCGGCCGAGGAGCTGGCCAGCATCTGCACCCACGTGGTCCGCGAGGGCTGGATCGACGAGCTGGGCAACGGCCGGTTCATCCGCACCCTGTACGAGAAGTCCTGCGCCTACCGCGACCTGCGGCTCTCGCTGCTGCGCGAGCCGCCGGGCCGGGAGGACCTGGCGACGCTGCGGCTGCCGGACCTGGTGCAGGCGTACGGGGAGCTGATCGACGGCCGCACCTGACCAACTCCCCAGCGAACACGGCTACTTCAGCAGCTCCACCTCCCGCTCCGGGTCGAGCCCGACGGGCGGCCGGTCGGCCCGCTGCGGGGCCTCGCCGCCGATCGAGCGCAGCCAGGCCCAGGTGTCCTCGACCGTCTCGGCGACCGGCCGGCAGCGCAGCCCGGCGGCGAGCGCGCGCTCGACCGAGCCGGTGTGCAGGAAGTCGTACAGCTCGCCGGGCGCCAGCCAGATCGGCAGCTCCGTCCACGGCGCGACGCCCGCCGCCAGGATCTTCTCCGGGTCGGTCCAGCGCAGCTCGGCGGCCGGGCCGGCGGCCCGTACGCAGGCGTCCAGCAGCTCGCCCATGGTGGCGTGGCCGGACGGGCTGACCACGTTGTACGGGCCGGCCAGGCGCGCGGCGACCGCGTCCAGCAGCCAGCCCGCGAGGTCGCGGACGTCGATGTACTGCAGCGGCAGGTCGCGCGGGCCGGGGGCGAGCACCGGGCCGCCGCGGGCGATCCGGTTCAGCCACCAGGGCAGCCGGCCGATGTCCTCGTACGGGCCGAGGATCAGCCCGGCGCGGGCCAGCAGCGCGCTGCCGCCGAACTCCGCCTCCAGCGCCAGTTCGGCACCGCGCTTGGCCTCGGCGTACGGCACCTCGCCGGTCAGGTCGGGCGAGGAGTCGACGACAGCGGCCGCCTCGCCCGCCCCGGAGGTCAGCGGGTAGTCGTACACCGAGCGGCTGGAGACGTACGCGTAGTGGCCGATCCGGCCGTTGAGCAGCCGGGCGCTGTCGCGCACCGCCGCCGGGGCCCAGGACCAGGTGTCCACCACCGCGTCCCACTCCCCCGTGGCCAGCGCCGCGAGGCCGCCCTCGGCGGTGCGGTCCCCGTGCAGCACGCGCACGCCCTCGGGGGCGGGCCGCGTGCCGCGGTTGAGGGCCGTCACCTCCCAGCCCCTGGCCAGCGCCGCCTCGGCGACGGCCCGGCCGACGAACTCGGTCCCACCCAGCAGCAGAAGTCTCATGCCGACCACCCTGCTCCGAGGGTGGCCGGCACGGGAACCGTTGCCTGCTGTCGGCAGAATCGCCGTCGGCGAAACCGGGGGGCTACCCGGAGGTCGACCGGTGGTCCGGGTCGTGCATCTCGCCGACCAGCTCCTCCAGCACGTCCTCCAGCATCACCACGCCGAGCGTGCGGCCGTCCTGGTCGAGCACGGCGGCCAGGTGGCAGGCGGCGCGGCGCATCGCGCCGAGCGCGTCGTCCAGCGGGAGGCTGCCGCGCAGCACGGTGATCGGCCGCCACAGCCGGGCCGGGACGGGCGCGGAAGGGTCGTCCACGTCGAGGATGTCCTTGAGGTGCAGGTAGCCCAGGTAGCCCTGGCCGGCCGGGTCGCCGTCGGTGACCGGGAAGCGCGAGAAGCCGGTGCGCAGCGCCAGTTCCTCGACCTGGGCGGCGGTCACCTTGGTGTCCACGGTGACCAGCTGCTCGGGCCTGAGCAGCACCTCGGTGACCGGGCGGTGGCCCAGCTCCAGGGCGTCCTCCAGGCGTTCCTGGCGGTCCTCGTCGAGCAGGCCGGCGTCCCGGGAGTCGGCCAGCAGGTACAGCAGCTGCTCGGTGGTGAACACCGACTCGACCTCGTCCCTGGCCTCCACCCGGAACAGCTTCAGCACGCCGTTGGCGCAGGCGTTCAGCAGCCGGATCACCGGGGCGAGCCAGCGCGCCAGCCGGTCCAGCGGCGGGCCGAGCCACAGCGCGGCCCGCTCCGGGCCGGCCATGGCCATGTTCTTCGGCACCATCTCGCCCATCACCATGTGCAGGAACACCACGAGGGCGAGCGAGATCCCGTACGAGAGCGGGTGCATCAGGCCGGCCGGGACGCCGATCGCGTGGAACGGCCCCTCCAGCAGCGCGGCGATGGTCGGCTCGGCGAGCGCGCCGAGGCCCAGCGAGCAGACGGTGATGCCGAGTTGGGCGGCGGCCAGCATCGCGGAGACGTTCGACAGCGCGTGCAGCACGGTGCGGGCGCGCTTGTTGCCCGCCTCGGCGAGCGGTTCGATCTGGCTGCGGCGGACCGAGACGACGGCGAACTCGGCGCCGACGAAGAAGGCGTTGCCGAGCAGGAGCAGCAGCGCGACGGCCAGTTGGAGCGCGGTCATCGGGCGTCCCTCCCGGCATCGCCGAACGGGGAGGGCACGGCGGTGCGCTCCACCCGGACCTGGCTGGTGCGGTGCCGGTCGACACCGGTCACGGTGAACCGCCACCCGGGCAGCCCGGCCTGCTCGCCCACCTCGGGGAGCTTGCCGAGCAGGTCGGCGACCAGGCCGGCCAGCGTCTCGTACGGGCCGTCCGGGGCGCTCAGGCCGATCCGCTCCAGCTGGTCGAGCCGGGTGCGGCCGTCCGCCTCCCAGGCGGGCAGGCCGTTCACCGGGGGCAGCGGGAGCAGGTCGGGGTGGTCGTCCGGGTCGTGCTCGTCCTGTACCTCGCCGACGATCTCCTCGACGATGTCCTCGACGGTGACGACGCCGGCGGTGCCGCCGTACTCGTCGACCACGATGGCCATCGGCTGGAGCTTGCGCAGCCGCTCCAGCAGCCGCTCGGCGGGCAGTGTCTCGGGCACCAGCAGCGGCGGCGCGGCCAGTTCGGCCACCCGGACCAGGCCGCGCCGGGCGGCCGGGACGGCGAGCGCGTCCTTGAGCGTGACGATGCCGGTGACCTCGTCCAGGCTGTCGGCGTAGACCGGGAAGCGGGACAGGCCGGTGGCCCGGGTCAGGTTGATCACGTCCGAGGCGGTGGCGTGGCGCTGCAGCGCGGCGACGTCGATCCGCGGGGTCATCACGGACTCGGCGGTCAGCTCGCCCAGGCCCAGGGTGCGGACGAACAGCGTCGCCGACTCCTCGTCTATCGCCCCGGCCTTCGCCGAGTGGCGGGCCAGCGAGACCAGTTCGGCCGGGGTGCGGGCGTGCCCCAGCTCCTCCTGCGGCTCGATGCCGAAGGCCCGGACCGTACGGTCGGCGGCGCCGTTCAGGGCGCTGATCAGCGGGCGGCAGACGAAGGAGAAGGCCATGTGCGGGGCGGCGACCGCGCGGGCCACCTGGAGCGGGCGGGAGATCGCCCAGTTCTTCGGCACCAGCTCGCCGATCACCATCTGGACGACGGTGGCCACCACCATGCCGACGACCACGGCGACGCCGCGGGCGGCCGAGTCGGGCACGCCGAGGCCCGACATGACGGGCGACAGCAGCGTGGACAGCGCAGGCTCGGCGAGCATGCCGACCACCAGCGAGGTGACGGTGATGCCCAGTTGGGCGCCGGAGAGTTCGAAGGAGAGGTGCCGCACGGCCCGGGAGACCCGGCCGGCCTTGACGTCGCCCGCCTCGGCGGCGCGGTCCACGGCCCCGCGCTCGACGGTCACGAAGGCGAACTCGGCGGCGACGAACAGGCCGTTGGCGAGGATCAGCAGGAGGGCCGCCAGCAACAGCAGCCAGGCGGTGATCACAGTGCCGCCCGCCTTCCGGTGGTCGGAAGTGAGGCGGCGCAGGTACTACCGGACGGATCGTCCATCGAGGGGGTGTGTCACTCCTCAGGTCGAAGGTGGGCAGGGCGACGGAAGGCTTTGCCCTGTTTTTACCAGCGTAGACGATAACGGGGCCGGGACGGGAAACGTGTTCGGGGCCCCGACCGGCGGCCCACCGGGCCGGGAGGGTCAGCCGGCGGCGTGGTGTTCGACCAGGTCACGCAGCGCGCGGGCGTTCGCGATCGCCTGGTCCTTGCCGACGCCGGACTGGATGCCGACCGCGGCGAGCGAGGTGCCGTCCGCGAGGTCGAGGGTGGCCCACGGGTCGCCCTGGCGGAAGTTGACCCGGACGATCTCCGCCCAGGCCAGCCGGCGGCTGCGCACGAAGTTGACCACCGTCACGCCGTCCGCGTCGGCGCGCACCCGGGGGCGGGCCAGCATCAGGCCGACGCCGGCGAACAGCAGGCCGCTGGCCGTCATCATGATCCGGTCGTTGAGCTGCCAGTTCGCCGGGAGCAGCACGGCGAGCACCGCGAACAGCACCACCAGCAGCGCGCAGACCGGCAGCAGCACGGCGCGGGTACGGCGCGGCGCCCAGGTGACGGGGTACTCGACGGGCGGCGGGGTGGACACGTTCGGTCTCCGGTGGTTCTGGTCTCGGCAGCGCTGGGGCGGGGACGCCGGCCGGCGTCCCCGCCCCATTGAACCGTTCTTTACTCTCCGACCCGCGAGCAGGTCAGAGGCGGCAGGCGTGGATGTTGGTGACCAGGATGGCCCGGGCGCCGATGCTCCACAGGTCGTCCATGATCCGCTGGGCCTCCTTGCGGAGCACCATCGCGCGGACGGCCACCCAGCCCTCGGTGTGCAGCGGGGAGACGGTCGGCGACTCCAGGCCGGGGGTGAGCGCCACGGCGGCGCCGACCTTCTCGGCGCGGATGTCGTAGTCCATCAGCACGTAGCGGCGGGCCACCAGGACGCCCTGCAGGCGGCGCAGGAACTGGTCGACGCCCGCGTCCTCGCCGGCGCCCTTGGGGCGGATCACGACGGCGTCCGAGATCAGGATCGGGTCGCCGAACACCTCCAGGCCGGCGTTGCGCAGGCTGGTGCCGGTCTCCACCACGTCGGCGATCACGTCGGCGACGCCCAGCTGCACCGCGGTCTCGACCGCGCCGTCCAGCTTGGTGACGGTCGCCTTCACGCCGTGGTCGGCGAGGTGCTGCTCGACCAGGCCGGTGTAGGAGGTGGCGATCCGCAGGCCCTCCAGGCCCTTGACGTCCTGCACGTCCACGCCCTCGGGGCGGGCGAAGCGGAAGGTCGACCCGGCGAAGCCGAGGGCGAGCACCTCCTCCGCGTTGGAGTGCGAGTCGAGCAGCAGGTCGCGGCCGGTGATGCCGACGTCCAGGCGGCCGGAGCCGACGTAGACGGCGATGTCGCGCGGGCGCAGGAAGAAGAACTCGACCTCGTTGTTCGGGTCGACCAGGACGAGTTCCTTCGGGTCCTTCCGCTGGCGGTAGCCGGCCTCATGGAGCATCTCCGCCGCGGGACCCGAGAGAGAACCCTTGTTGGGGACGGCGATGCGCAGCATGGGAGGTTGCTTCCTTACCTGTTGGACCTGTTGGGGAGGGGTGTGCTCGGACGTGGAGCGGGGGGTGGGCTCAGAGGTACTTGTAGACGTCGTCGAGCGTCAGCCCGCGGGCGATCATCATCACCTGAACGTGGTAGAGGAGCTGCGAGATCTCCTCCGCCGTCTGCTCGTCCGACTGGAACTCGGCGGCCATCCAGACCTCGGCGGCCTCCTCGACGACCTTCTTGCCGATCGCATGGACGCCCTGCTCGACGAGCTGGGCGGTACGGGAGGTCGCGGGGTCGCCGGAGGCGGCCTTCTGCTGGAGCTCGGCGAAGAGCTCCTCGAATGTCTTCGAAGCCATGATGGGACTCACCTTACGGCGTGCCGGCGGACGGGCGGTAAACGGTTCCGGACCGTGGACGGTCCGGTGGACGTCCACGGCCCGGAGGCGTGCGCGGGGTGGCCGCTGGTGGTCGCGGGTGGTCAGCGGACGTCGCGCAGGGTGACCGCGGTGGCGACGGCGGCGGTGACGGCCTCGTGGCCCTTGTCCTCGGCGGAGCCCGGCAGGCCCGCACGGTCCAGCGCCTGCTCCTCGTTGTCGCAGGTCAGCACGCCGAAGCCGACCGGGACGCCGGTGTCGACGCTGACCTGGGTGAGGCCGGCGGTGGCCGCCTGGCAGACGTAGTCGAAGTGCGGGGTGCCGCCGCGGATCACCACGCCGAGGGCGATCACGGCGTCGTAGCCGCGCTCGGCGAGGCGCTTGGCGGCGACCGGCAGCTCGAAGGTGCCGGGGACGCGCAGCACGGTCGGCTCGGCGACGCCGAGCTCCTTGAGCGCGCGGTGGGCGCCGTCCAGCAGGCCGTTCATCACGGTGTCGTGCCACTGGGCGGCGACGACGGCGACCTTGAGGTCGGCGGCGTGGTCGATGGTCAGCTCGGGGGCTCCGTGGCCGCTCATGGTTCCTGCTTCCTGTGTCTGTCGGTCGAGGTGCTGGGGTGCTTCGGGCGCTTCGGGCGCTTCGGCTGCTTCAGGAGCCGAGGCCGGGCAGGTCGTGGCCCATCCGGTCGCGCTTGGTGCGCAGGTAGCGCAGGTTGTGCTCGCCGGGCGTGGTGGCCACGGCCTCGCGCCCCTCGACCTTGAGGCCGTGGTCGGTCAGCGCGGTGAGCTTCTGCGGGTTGTTGGTCAGCAGGGTGAGCGAGCGGACGCCGAGGTCCGCCAGCATCTGCGCGGCGATGCTGTAGTCGCGGGCGTCGGCGGGCAGGCCGAGGTCCAGGTTGGCGTCGACGGTGTCGCGCCCCTGCTCCTGCAGCTCGTAGGCGCGCAGCTTGTGGGTCAGGCCGATCCCCCGGCCCTCGTGGCCGCGCAGGTAGAGCACCACGCCGCGGCCGGCCTCGGCGACCCGCTTCAGCGAAGCCTCCAGCTGCGGGCCGCAGTCGCAGCGCAGCGAGCCGAAGACGTCGCCGGTCAGGCACTCGGAGTGGACCCGCACCAGGACGTCCTCGCCGTCCGGCAGCCGCCCGTCCGGGCCGAGGCCGCCGGCCACCAGGGCGAGGTGCTCGACGCCGTCGATGGTGCCCTTGTAGCCGACCGCGGTGAAGTCGCCGTGCGCGGTGGGCAGCGAGGTGGTCGCGGCCCGGTCCACGTGCAGCTCGGTGCGCCGGCGGTAGGCGATCAGGTCCTCGATGGAGATGACCGCCAGGCCGTGCTCGCGGGCGAAGGCGACCAGCTCGGGCAGCCGGGCCATGGTGCCGTCGTCGTTCACCACCTCGGCGATCGCGCCGGCCGGCGGGAGCCCGGCGAGCCGGGCCAGGTCGACGGCGGCCTCGGTGTGCCCGGGGCGGACCAGCACGCCGCCCTCGACGGCGCGCAGCGGGAAGACGTGCCCGGGGCGGGTGAGGTCGCCGGGCTCGGTGCCGGCCGAGGCCAGCAGCCGGACGGTGCGGGCGCGGTCGGCGGCCGAGATGCCGGTGTCCACGCCGTCGCGGGCGTCCACCGAGACGGTGTAGGCGGTGCCCTTGCGGTCCTCGTTGACCTGGGTCATCGGCGGGAGCTTGAGCCGGTCCAGCTCCTCCCCGGTCATCGGGGCGCAGATCACGCCGGAGCTGTAGCGGATGGTGAAGGCCATCAGCTCGGGGGTGGCCGCGGCGGCGGCGAAGACGATGTCGCCCTCGTTCTCGCGGTCCTCGTCGTCGACCACGATCACGGCGCGGCCGAGGGCGATGTCGGCGATCGCCCGCTCGACCGGGTCGAGGACGAGGTCCTCCCCCTCCGTGCCGGGGGTGCTGTCGTACGTCTGGTTCTCGGTCATGCCGGGACTCCCTGCGGGACGTTGGCGGAGGTGACTCGCGGCTCACGGGTGCTCAGCCACCAGGAGCGCAGGCCGAGCAGCACCAGGACGAAGTAGACGGAGTAGGTCAGGCCGGAGAAGGTGTAGCCGCTGTCGAAGGCGAGCGGGACGCCGACCACGTCGACGGCGATCCAGGCGAACCAGAACTCCAGCCAGCCGCGCGCCTGGGCGACCATCGCGGCCAGGGTGCCGACGAAGATGTAGGCGTCCGACCAGGGGCTCCAGGACAGGCTGGGGTAGGCCTCGAACAGCAGCCCCAGGGCGACGGTGCCGGCCGCGGTGCCGCCGACCAGGGCCGCCCGCTCGGACCAGCCGGCGAACCGGACGGCGATCGTGCCGGTGTCCCGGCGGCCGCGCCGCCACTGCGACCAGCCCCAGGCGGCGGTGGCGATGACGATCAGCTGCTTGCCGATCAGGCCCGGGACGTGCCCGCCGAGGTAGGCGGCGATCAGCACCGCGCCGGACAGGAGCTGGACCGGCCAGCTCCACACCGAGCGGCGCCAGCCGAGGGCGAGGCCGGCGAAGCCGAGCAGGTTGCCGATCATGTCGGCCCACTTCACCGGCTGGCCGAAGGCGGTGAAGGCTTCCGCGCTGAGCCAGTTCACTTGGTCTCCCCCGGGGTGTTCGCGTCGGGCAGGGGCGGCAGGCCGGGCAGGGCGGGGAGGGTGCGCGACTCGAGCAGGCGCTCGACGTACTTCGCGAGCACGTCCACCTCCAGGTTGACGCTCTCGCCGACCGTCTTGGCGCCGAGCGTGGTCAGCGCGAGGGTGGCCGGGATCAGGCTCACGGTGAAGCTGTCCCGGGCGGCCTCCACCACGGTCAGGCTGACGCCGTCGACCGTGATCGAGCCCTTCTCCACCAGGTAGCGGGAGATGCTCTCCGGGAGGCTGAACCGCAGGACCTCCCAACGGAGTTCGCCGGCCGCGTCGCGCTCGCCGGGCTCGCGGGCGAGCAGCCGCCCGGTGGCGTCGACATGGCCCTGCACGAGGTGGCCGCCGAGCCGGGCGCCGAGCGCCATGGCGCGCTCCAGGTTCACCCGGGACCCTGGCTTCAGCTCGCCCAGGCTGGAGCGGTGCAGCGTCTCGGCCATCACGTCGGCGCTGAACTCGCCGGTGCCGGCGGCCAGTTCGCCGGGAGTGTCGACCACGGTCAGGCACACGCCGTTCACCGCGATGGAGTCGCCGTGCCGCGCGTCCGTACAGACCACCGGGCCGCGCAGGCGGATCCGCGAGGAGTCGCCGATCTCCTCGATCGACACGACCTCGCCGAGCTCTTCGATGATGCCGGTGAACACCCGGGTCTCCTCGCGCTTGGGGCGCGGACTCCGGGGCGGCAGAAGGGAGATGACACGGACGGGCACCGGTGCGCGAAGCCGCCGGTACGACCCGTCGCCGGGGGTGCCGAGGCCGCCGGGGGATCGCTCTCCCGGCCCGGGAGACCCGCTCCCGCCGCTCACCTGACCGCGGCCGCCGCTCGTCGATACCCTCGTGCGCCGGTCTTCGAAGCTTCTCGCTTCGAGGCTCGCCGCCCGTTGTTCTCGGAGCTGGACCACGGGTACTGCTCATCGTCCGCCCGCGCACGCCTCCCATCCGGACTTTAACCGTCGGTCCAGGAATTTCACCTGGTCAACCGGCCGCTGGCTGCGGACGGGTCGCGGACTGTAACCGCCGGTTCGGATTTTCACCGACCCCGGAGTGCGCTGAACGTCACTGCTGTTGGCAACATTGTGCCACGCGCGGCGCGGGCGCAGGGAGGGGCCGCGGCTGTGGCCTGTTTCACGGCCGGGGCGGGAATGGCGGAGCCGGTCGCCGGGGGTGACGCTGGTAGCAGGGGCGTCGGCGGCGGCCCGCTCACGGGCTCCGACAGCGCCCCGGCAGGCACGCTTCGGCAGGCACGGAGGCGAGGACCATGAAGTTCATGGACGTCCACCACGGGATGGCCGGGATCACGGCGGAGCAGTTGCGGCAGGCCCACCAGGCCGACCTGGAGATCCAGGGCGACGAGGGCGTGCGGTTCGAACAGGCCTGGGCCGACCCGGACTCGGGCACGGTGTACTGCCTGTCCGAGGCGCCGTCCAAGGAGGCGGTGCAGCGGATCCACGACCGGACCGGGCACCCGGCGGACGAGATCCATCCGGTGCCGCTGTCGGTGTGAGGCGCGTGGTGGCGGGGCGCGGGGCGCGTGACCGTGGGTCGCGCGCCGGGCGCCGGACAGCCCGCGGCTCAGAGGGTGACGGGGGTGGCGACGGACGTGAAGTGGGTGACCTCCGGGGGGTGCGCGAGATAGCTCAGCTCGCCCTCCGACCAGACCGGCCGGATCCGCCACATCGGCCCGGCGTACCCGCGCAGGGCCTCCTCGTCGCGCCAGCGGCTCAGCACGAGCACCCGGTGCCCGTCCTCGGTCACCGACCGCAGCAGCTCACCGCCGAGGCAGCCGTCCGTCCGCCCGAGCTGCGGAAGCACCTGGGCCGCCAGGTGCGCGCAGAACTCCTCCAGGCGGCCGGCGACAACCTGCCCGGCCCAGATCCTGATGATCACGACCACCACCTCCGTGCGGTCCCAGGTGAGTCCCTGGCCCCATTATCAGCGGAAAACCGCTGGTGGCGAGGGGTTCGGCCAGGGTTTCACGGAGGGCGACGGACGGGCCCGGCCGGCCGGGCGGGCGCCCGGGACGGCGGGGTGCGCGGCCGGGATGGCGGGGCGGGCCCTGGGTCGCGCGGGGCGGCATCCCGTACATTCCCGCCATGACCATCGAACCGGAATCCTCCGTTCCGTCAGCCGCCGCCCAGAGCCGCCCGGCCGACCTGTTCGCCGCCCTCAGCGCGGGCGCCCTCACCGACCCCGCGCAGCTGCGCGAGATCTACGAGCAGCCCGGCGACCACGCGCGGCGCAAGCAGGTGGACCGGCTCCACGACGTGGCGAAGCGGCTGATCGCCTGCTCCTCGCTGGTGTTCGTGGCCAGCGCCGACGCGGACGGCAACTGCGACGTCTCGCCGCGCGGCGGCCCGGCCGGCCTGGTGTCCGTGCTCGACGACCACACCCTGGCGATACCGGACGCCACCGGCAACAAGCGCCTGGACACCCTGCGGAACATCCTGGAGAACGGCCGGGTCGGGCTGCTCTTCACCGTCCCCGGCCGGGACACCACGCTGCGGGTCAACGGCCGGGCCTGCGTGTCCGCCGACCCGGAGCTGCTGCGGCAGCTCACCGCCGTGGGCAAGCCGCCGCGCAGCGCGATCGTGGTGGCCGTCGAGGAGGTGTACGCGCACTGCCCGAAGGCCTTCCTGCGCGGCTCGGCGTGGCAGCCGGACCGCTGGCTCGCCGAGGACGCCCAGCCGAGCTCCGCCGAGGTCACCCTCTCGCACCTGCGGGACGACTCGCTGACCATCGAGATGATCGAGCAGACCGAGCGGGAGGCGCTGCTGTACCGGTACGAGTGACGCACCGGTACAGCGGTTCTCACGCGGCCTTGGGCAGGTCCACCACCGAGGCGTCGACGGCCGCCCGCTGGACCGCGTCGACGCCCTTGTGCGCGGCCTCCTTGCTGGAGTAGCCCTGGCCGGTGGCGACGATCTCGCCGTTGCCCGCCTTCAGCCGGAACCGGAACTTGCCGCCGGCGTCCTCGTAGACCTCGAACTTGCCCGCCATCCGGGCCACCTCCTCGGTGGGGCCGCGCCGCCGCTCGACGGCGCGCTCGGGTACCTCCCCCGCCAGCACCGTGCACCCGGCCCCGGGCGGACGCACCCGGCCGAGGGCCGTCCGGGTGACGTCGGGGCGCGGGAGGTTTGCGGAGGTGCCGGAGCGGGCGGCGGTGGCTTCAATGGACGGATGGACTGCGTGTTCTGTGCGGTGGTGGCCGGCCGGGAACCCGCCCACCGGGTGCTGGACGACGGGGCGGCGGTCGCCTTCCTGGACCGCCGACCGCTGTTCCCGGGCCACGTCCTCGTCGTGCCGCGGGCCCACCACCGCACCCTGGCCGACCTGCCGGCCGCCGAGGTGGGCCCGTTCTTCCTGGCGGTGCAGCGCGTCGCGGCGGCGGTGGAGTCGGCGGACGGGCTGGGCGCGGCGGGCAGCTTCGTCGCGGCGAACAACCGGATCAGCCAGTCGGTGCCCCACCTGCACGTCCACGTGGTGCCGCGCAATCCCAAGGACGGGCTGCGCGGCTTCTTCTGGCCACGACGTCCGTACCCGGACGAGGCCGAGGCGGCGGCGGTCGCGGCCAGGCTGCGGGCCGCGCTCGGGGCCTGAGCCGTCCCGATGGGCCGAAATCGTGCACCCGGACGACGAGTTCGCTGGTGGGGTGCATAGGCTCGCCGGTATGAACGATCTCCTCCGCCTGGTGCAGAAGACCGCCGACCGGCTCGCGGACCGGCACGTCGGAGCGGTCGTCGCCGGGCTCGCCGGCGGGGAGGTCGAGATCCGCGGCGCCGGGCGCACCGGGCCGGACGGCGCGGCGCCCGGCCCGGACACGCTGTTCGAAATCGGCTCCGTCACCAAGGTGTTCACCTCCCTGGTCCTCGCGCGGCTCGCGCTGGACGGCACGGTCGGGCTGGACGACGCGCTCGCCGACGTGCTCGCCGGGGCGCTCGCCGACCTGCCGGCCGGCTCCGGGCGCGGGGCAACCCCGGTGCCGACCAGGAACGGACGGCCCGTCACCCTCCGGCAGCTCGCCACCCACACCTCCGGCCTCCCCCGGCTGCCCCGGGGCCTCGCGGCCGGCGCCCTCATCGGCCCCAACCGGCCCGACCCGTACGCCCGTTGCACCACCGAGTACGTGCTGGCCGGGCTCGCCAGGACCCGACTGCGCGCCAAGCCCGGGCACGCCTTCCGCTACTCCAACCTCGGCGCCGGACTGCTCGGCCTCGCCCTCGCCCACCGGGCCGGCACCGGGTACGGAGACCTGGTCGCCCGCGAGGTCTGCGCACCGCTGGGGCTGGCCGACACCTGCGTGCGGGAGAACGAGGAGCAGGCCGGACGGCTCGCCCGCGGCCACACGCCGGGCGGGCGCCCGGTGCCCTACTGGGACCTCGCCGCCCTGCCCGGCATGGGCGGACTGCGCTCCACCGCCGCCGACCTCGTCGTGCTGCTCCGCGCCCAACTGGCCGCCGGCCACGCACCGGACGGCCCCCTGGCGGCGGCCGTCGCGCTCACCCGCGAGACCCGGCACCGCGTCAACCCCTTCGCGTGGGCCCACCTCGGCTGGCTCGGCCACCGCCTGCACAGCCAGCAGGGCGGACACCTGCAGATCTGGCACAACGGCGGGACGGGCGGGTTCGCCTCGTTCGTCGCCTTCGACCCGGACAAGCAGGTCGGGGTCGTGGTCCTCGCCAACACCCGCCGCCCGGTCGACGCGGCCGGAACCACCCTGCTGCGCCGCCTGCAGAACGGGCTCGGGGCGTAGGGGCAGGCGGCGGCCGGGGGTCGCCGCACCCACTGCGCCGAGGCCGGCGGCCTACGCGACACCGACCCTTCGTATACGGATTGCAGGGCGGCGCCCTCTCCGAGCCCGACCACCCCCAAGAAGGTTGGATTATCGAACTCGCGAGTCCTATAGTGAGTTTGCTTTTCCAACCACCCTCTCAGGAAAGGCGGCCCGCCATGCGCGACGCCGTGATCGTCGAAGCCGTCCGCACACCGGTCGGCAAGGGCAAGCCGGGAGGCGCGCTCTCGTCCGTCCACCCGGTGGAACTGCTCGGCCGCGCACTGCGGGCCCTGGTCGACCGCAGCCGCATCGACCCCGTCCTGGTCGACGACGTGATCGGCGGCTGCGTCGACCAGGTCGCCGAGCAGGCGATGAACACCACCCGGTACGCGTGGCTGGCGGCCGGGCTGCCGGAGTCCGTCCCGGCGACCACCGTCGACCGGCAGTGCGGCTCCTCCCAGCAGGCCGTGCACTTCGCCGCCCAGGGGGTGATGGCCGGGGCGTACGACCTGGTGGTGGCCTGCGGGGTCGAGTCGATGAGCCGGGTGCCGATGTGGTCCAACGTGCCGCCGGGCGCCGACCCGTTCGGCGCACAGATCGCGGCCCGGTACCCGGGCGGGCTCGTCCCGCAGGGCGTCAGCGCCGAGCTGATCGCCGCCAAGTGGTCGATCTCGCGGGAGGCGATGGACGAGTTCGCGACCGGTTCGCACGCCAAGGCCGCGCGGGCCCACGCGCAGGGCCGGTTCGCGGACGAGCTGGTCCCCGTGGGCACCCCCGGCGGGCTGGTGACCATGGACGAGTCGGTGCGCCCCGGCACCACGCCCGAGGTGCTGGCCGGCCTGCGGCCGTCCTTCACCGACCCGGCCTACGCGGAGCGCTTCCCGCAGATCGACTGGTCGGTGACGGCCGGCAACAGCAGCCCGATCAACGACGGCGCCTCGGCCGTGCTGATCACGAGCAGCGAGACCGCCGCCCGGCTCGGGCTGCGCCCGCTGGCACGGCTGCACTCCTTCGCGGTCACCGGCTCGGACCCGCTGATGATGCTCACCGGCGTGCTGCCCGCGACCGAGAAGGTGCTGCGGCGGGCGGGCCTGTCGCTCTCGGACATCGACCTGTTCGAGGTGAACGAGGCCTTCGCCAGCGTCGTCCTGGCCTGGCTCCAGGAGACCGGCGCGGATCCGGCCCGGCTCAACGTCAACGGCGGCGCGATCGCGCTCGGCCACCCGCTGGGCGCCAGCGGCACCCGGCTGATGACCACCCTGGTCCACGAACTGCGCCGCCGCGGCGGGCGGTACGCGCTGCAGACCATGTGCGAGGCGGGCGGCCTGGCCAACGCCACGATCCTGGAGGCGCTGGCCTGAGCGCCGCCCGCGCCGACCCGCGCCGACCCGCGCCGACCCGCACCGACCCCCGCCGTCCCCGGCCACCGGTGCCCCTAGGGGGCCGGTGGCCACCCCCCGGAGGGGATCACTACATCCCCGAGGTGACGTCAACTCCCGTGCGGCGCACCTACGGTGCTGACATGAGCCGACTTCGTCGCACCGCCGCCGCGGCAGCCCTGCTGCTCGCGCTGCCGCTGTCCGTCGCCACCGCCGTACCGGCCCTGGCCGCACCCTCGCCGGGCCGCCCCGCCCCCGTCACCGTCACCGTCGCCGACGCGGCGCCGGCGACCACCCCCGTCGAACTCCCCCGCCCGACCGGGCCGTTCGCCGTCGGGTTGGACGTCCTGCACCTCGTCGACGAGGACCGGCCGGACCCGTGGGTCCCCTCCGCCGGGCCGCGCCAGCTGATGGTCTCGATGTACTACCCCGCGCACCCCGGCACGGGCAGCCCCGCGCCGTACATGACGCCCGAGGCGGCGCGGCTGCTGCTGGACGCCAAGGTCCCCGGCAACCACCTCCCCACCGAGGCGCTGACCGGCACCCGGACCTGGGCGCGGGCCGACGCCCGACCGCAGGGCGGCCACTACCCGCTGATCGTCCTCTCCCCCGGCTTCACCGCACCGCGCACCGAACTGACCGGCCTCGCCGAGGACCTGACCAGCCGCGGGTACGTCGTCGCCCTGGTCGACCACACCTACGAGAACTCCGGCACCACCTTCCCGGACGGGACGACGCTGCCGTGCACCGTCTGCGGCACGCTGCACGACGACAAGGCGTGGGCGGGTCTGGACGCGAGCCGGGCGAAGGATGTCTCCTTCGTCCTCGACCGGCTCACCGACCGCCCCCACCCGGCCTGGCGCTACGCCCGCCTGATCGACCGCGACCGCATCGGCATGGCCGGGCACTCGGCCGGCGGCGCCGCGACCGTCCCGGCGCTGCTCACCGACGACCGCATCAAGGCCGGGGCCGACCTCGACGGCTCCCTGGACTACGCGGTGCCGGACTCCGGGATCGGCGGCAAGCCGTACCTGATGCTCGGGCGCGCGCTGGACGGTCCCGAGGACAAGTCCTGGACCGACGCCTGGGCCCGGCTCGACGGCTGGAGGCGGTGGATCACCTTCCACGGCGCCAACCACCTCAGCTTCACCGACCTGATGCTGTTCTCCGAGAAGTTCGGCCTGCCGACGCCGCCCGGCAGCACGATGTCCGCGCAGCGCGGCGTGGAGCTCACCCGCGCGTACGTCGCGGCCTTCTTCGACCTCCAGCTCAAGGGGATCGACCAGCCGCTGCTGGACGGGCCGACGCCGGCCAACCCGGAGGTGACGTTCCACTCCTGACCGGCCCGCCCGAGCGGAGCGGGCGCGGGAGCGGGAGGTCGACGATGCCGACTTCCCGCTCCCGCGTGCGAGGATCACCCTCATGACGCACACGAAGCAGGCCTGGCTCGACGGCACGGACAGCGGTTGGTACGTGCTGTGCCCCGAAGCGACCGCCGCCGGGTGGACCGGCGAGGAGGCCGACGTGTTCGAGGGCGGCTACGCGGCCGTCCACCGGGTGGCCGGGCACGGCGACCTGCTCGTCCTGGGCGCGGAGCCGCTGCCCGTCCGCTGGCTGGCGCAGGAGCGGATCTTCGTCCGCCCCGTCGACCTCGACCTCGACGACGACCTCCGGCCGCCGGTGGCGGAGGCACTGCGCGCCGGCGTCTGGGAGGACGGCCCGGTGGCCGAGTTGACGGCCGGGCGGTACCTGCTCATCGACACCGTGGGCGGCGGCGCGGAGGCGATCGAGCTCGGCGAGTACCTGACCGTCGACCTCCCGCCCGGCCGCTACCGGGTGCAGTCGCTGCTCATCACGCCGGACCGGCCCGCGCCCTGCTACCTGGAGCGCCTCGTCCCGCTCGCTTGAGCTGCCGATCGGGCCGAACCGCAGATCAGGCCGGGCCGGCCGCCCAGGCCCGCGGGTCGGTCCAGGCGGCGAGGCTGCGGCGGGACTCGAAGCGGCGCTCCCGGCCCGTCAGCGGGTCGGTGAACTCGACGGCGGAGGCGAGGAGTTGCAGCGGCCGGCGGAAGTCGTCCGGGGCGGGTTCGGGCAGCACCTCGGGATACACCGGGTCGCCGAGGATCGGCAGGCCTAGGCCGCTCATGTGCAGCCGCAGCTGGTGGGTGCGGCCGCTGTGCGGCAGCAGGCGGTAGTGGGCGAGGCGGTCGCGCCGCTCCAGCAGTTCGATCCGGCTCTCGCTGTTCGGCGGCGCGTCGATCTCCCGGGCGGCGATGACCCCGCGCTCCTTGACGATGTGGCTGCGCACGGTGCGCGGCAGTTCCAGCGCCGGGTCGTACCCGGCGACGGCCCGGTACTCCTTGCGCACCCGCCGGTCGCGGAACAGCGTCTGGTACGCGCCGCGGTCCTCGGGGCGGACCACGAACATGGCGAGCCCGGCGGTGAGCCGGTCCAGGCGGTGCGCGGGGCTGAGCGCGGGCAGGTCGAGGCCGTGCCGCAGCCGGGAGAGCGCCGTCTCGGCGACGTGCCGCCCGCGCGGGGTGGTGGCCAGGAAGTGCGGTTTGTCGACGACGACCAGGTGCTCGTCGCGGTGCAGCACGACCAGCTCGAACGGGACGTGCACCTCCTCGGGGAGGTCCCGGTAGAACCACAGGTGCGCGCCGGGCAGGAACGGTTCCTCGGGGGCGATCGGGCCGTGCTCGCCGACGATCTCCCGCCCGGCCAGCGCCTCGTCGATCCGCTCGGCGCCGACCGCGGGCAGCCGCGCCACCAGGTACGCCCGGACGGTGGGCCAGTCGCCCTCGATCGGCAGGCGCAGGTGCGCCGGGTCCACGCCGTGGCGCTGCGGGAGGGGGGAGGTCGGGCGGCGGCTCTTGCGTCTCATCTCCCGGCCCAGCCTAGTGCGCCGGGCTGGGCATCAATGTCAGTGCCGTGTGCAAGGCTTCCCCCACGGTCGGCGAGGGGCCCGGCCGTGCGCGGGAGACGGCCGTGCGCGGGTGACGGCGCGGGTGACGAGGGGACAGTGCCATGGAGTTCAAGACTGCGGGGTCGTTCGAGCTGACCACGTTCGAGCCGGTGGAGACGGAGGAGCGGGAGGGCGCCTCGTTCGGGCGGATCAGGATCGCCAAGACGTTCACGGGCGGGCTGAGCGGCACGAGCGAGGTGCGGATGCTGTCGGTGGGCGGGCCGGACGGCGCCCCCGCCTCCTACGTCGCCGTGGAGCACGTGACGGGTGAACTGGACGGGCGCAAGGGCGGGTTCGTGCTCCAGCACACGGCCTGGGACACCGCGGGGACGACGATCCGCGTGGTCCCGGGCACGGGCTCGGGCGAGCTGGCCGGGATCACCGGGGAGTTCCACCTGACCGTCGACGAGACCGGTGCCCACACCTACGTCCTGGAGTACGAGCTGGGCTGACGACGACCGGACACCACGCGGGGCCCGCGGGCCCGGACGTCACCTCGACGGCCGTGGCGCCGCGCCCGCCGAGCGCCCGAGCGCGCTGTCACGATGATGCGATCAGTGCACGATCGGCATCGGAGGGTGGCACATGCCCGGGACGACGGTGGAGCACGAACCGGTCACGGTCGACGAGGTGGTCGACCGGCTGCGCGGGATCGGGGCGGCGCTGCCGCCGACGGACGGGGTGGCGGTGTTCAACCGGCTCTACCTCACCGTGACGGAGGCCGTCCGCGACCGGCTCGGCGGCGGGTACTTCGCCGACCCGCCGGCGGTGGCGGAGCTGGACGTGGTCTTCGCCGGGCGGTACCTGCTGGCCGTGGCCGCCGACGCGGCCGGGCAGGAGCCGCCCGCCTGCTGGCGGCCGCTGTTCGCACTGCGCGCCCACCCGGGCGTGCACCCGCTGCAGTTCGGCCTGGCCGGGATGGGCGCCCACATCCAGCACGACCTGCCGCTCGCCGTCGTCGACACCTGCCGCCGCCGGGGCTGCGCGCCGGCCGACGTCCAGGAGGACTACCACCGGATCAACGGGGTGCTGGCCGAGGTGGAGGCCGCCGTCCGGGAGCAGCTGATGCCCGGGCCCGACCTGCTGGAGCGCGCCGAACCGCTCACCCACCTGCTGGGCACCTGGTCGGTGGAAGCGGCCCGGGAGGGCGCCTGGGCGGCCGTGGAGGCGCTGTGGGAGCTGCGCGACCTGCCGGGCGCGGCGCGGGTGTTCGCCGCCGCGCTGGACGGCTCGGTCGGGCTGCTCGGCCGCGCTCTGCTGCTCCCGCTCGGCCCGGCCGGAACGGCCGCCGGCCGGCTCCCCGAGGCGAGGAACCGGCCGGACGGCGGTGCGGTGGCGGAGCCGGGCGATCAGGCCCGGCTCGATCAGGCCCAGCTGGAGTGCAGCGGCTTGCCCTCGGCGTAGCCGGCCGCGCTCTGCACGCCGACGATCGCCTTCTCGTGGAACTCCTCCAGGGTGCCCGCGCCCGCGTAGGTGCAGGAGCTGCGCACCCCGGCCACGATGGAGTCGATCAGGTCCTCGACGCCCGGGCGGGCCGGGTCCAGGAACATCCGGGAGTGCGAGATGCCCTCCTCGAACAGCGCCTTGCGGGCCCGGTCGTACGAGGAGTCCTGGGCGGTGCGGTTGCTGACCGCGCGCGCCGAGGCCATGCCGAAGCTCTCCTTGTACTGGCGGCCGTCCGCGGCGGTCTGCAGGTCGCCCGGGGACTCGTAGGTGCCGGCGAACCAGGAGCCGATCATCACGTTGGAGGCGCCGGCGGCCAGCGCCATCGCGACGTCGCGCGGGTGGCGCACGCCGCCGTCCGCCCAGACGTGCTTGCCGAGCCGGCGCGCCTCGGCGGCGCACTCCAGCACGGCGGAGAACTGCGGCCGGCCGACGCCGGTCATCATCCGGGTGGTGCACATGGCGCCCGGGCCGACGCCGACCTTGAGGATGTCGGCACCGGCCTCGACCAGGTCGCGGACGCCGGCGGCGGAGACCACGTTGCCCGCCACGATCGGGACCTTCGGGTCCAGGCCGCGCACGGCGCGCAGCGCGCTGATCATGTTCTCCTGGTGGCCGTGCGCGGTGTCGACGACCAGCACGTCGGCGCCGGCGTCGAGCAGGGCCTTGGCCTTGCCCGCGACGTCGCCGTTGATGCCCACGGTGGCGGCGATCCGCAGCTTTCCGGCGGCGTCCACGGCCGGGGTGTACAGGGTGGCGCGCAGCGCGCCCTTGCGGGTGAGGAGGCCGACCAGCCGGCCCTCGCCGTCGACGACCGGGGCGAGCTTGCGGTGCGCCTCGGTGAGCTTGTCGAAGGCGGCGCGCGGGTCGATGTCCTGGTCCAGCACCAGCAGGTCGCGGGACATGATGTCGGCGAGGCTGGTGAAGCGGTCCACGCCCTGGCAGTCGGAGTCGGTGACGACGCCGACCGGCTTGCCGTCCTCGACCACGACGAGGGCGCCGTGCGCGCGCTTGGGCAGCAGGGAGAGCGCCTCGGCGACGGTGGCGCCCGGGGCGAGGGTGATCGGGGTGTCGAACACCAGGTGGCGCTGCTTGACCCAGGAGATGACCTCGGCGATCACCTCGGTCGGGATGTCCTGCGGGATGGCGACCAGGCCACCGCGACGGGCGACGGTCTCGGCCATCCGGCGACCGGCGATGGCGGTCATGTTGGCGACGACCAGCGGGATGGTGGTGCCGGTGCCGTCCTGGGAGGACAGGTCGACGGCCTGCCGGGAGCCCACGGCGGAACGGCTGGGGACCATGAAGACGTCGTCGTACGTCAAGTCGTACGAGGGCTTGAGGTCGTTCAGGAAGCGCATGAAGGGGGCTCTCTGGCTGGGGGGAGGTACACCTCGGGTGCGGTGGCGGCGAGGCCGTCAGGGCGCACTCGGGCGCCCGGCACCCAGCATTCGATTCTCCGTGAGGGGCGGGGCAAATGCCAGTTCGAGAGCGATTGCTGGGGCTGTGCACAAACCGCGTTCGGTGCTCCGCGCGTAGACTTGGATGATCCTCCAAAAGGCCTGCTCCGGGCTATCGGGACCGCCCCGGAACTCGGTCTTTCGCCCCGCCCCGGGCCGCTCCCGTAGCATTCACGCGGTAACGGTGAGGCGAGTGGGAAAGCAGCGGGCGTGGACATCCAGCACCAGGACATCGAGCAGGGCCCGACCGAGGAGGAGATCGACTACGGCCCCGGCCTCGACCCGGAGCGCCTGAAGCTCTGCCTCGAAGTGATCGCCGAGCTCGACGAGCTGCACGTCGACCACCCGGACGCGATCACCGTCCGGCAGGCGGTCGGCGGCATATTCCGCACCCTCAAGCAGCGCCGCCGCCAGGAGACCCGGGCCCGGAAGACCGCCAACGACCGCGCGGTCACCGCCCGTACCGCCACCGGCGCCCCCACCCGGATCGACGACGAGACGGCCGGCGCCTTCGGCCTCACCACCGTCACCACCACCGAGATCGCCGGCATCCTGGAGCGGCCCCGCTCCTGCTACACCTGCAAGCAGCGGTACGTCGAGGTCGACGCGTTCTACCACAACCTCTGCCAGCGCTGCGCCGCGATCAACCGGGCCCGCCGCGACGCCCGGGCCGACCTGACCGGCAAGCGCGCGCTGCTCACCGGCGGCCGGGCCAAGATCGGGATGTACATCGCGCTGATGCTGCTGCGCGACGGCGCCCACACCACCATCACCACCCGCTTCCCGAACGACGCGATCCGCCGCTTCAAGGCGATGCCGGACAGCGCCGAGTGGATCCACCGCCTCAAGATCGTCGGCATCGACCTGCGCGACCCCGCCCAGGTGCTGGCGCTCGCCGACGAGGTCGCCGCGGACGGCCCGCTGGACATCCTGATCAACAACGCCGCGCAGACCGTGCGCCGCCCGCCGGAGTCCTACCGCGAGCTGGTCAACGCCGAGTCCGCCCCGCTGCCGGCCGGCGAGCTGCCGCAGTCCACCACCATCGGCCGCTTCGGCAGCGGCAGCGTCGACCTGCCCGCCCTCCCCCACCAGGCGGGCGGCGACGGGCAGCGCCTCGCCGCCGAGGACGTCACCTCGCTCGCCCTGGTCACCGGCTCCGCCACACCCGCCCGGATCGCGGCCGGCACCGCGATCGACGCCGGCGGCCTGGTGCCCGACCTCGCCGACACCAACAGCTGGGTGCAGACCGTCCAGGAGGTCGGCCCGGTCGAGCTGCTGGAGGTCCAGCTCTGCAACTCCACCGCGCCGTTCATCCTGATCAGCCGGCTGCGCCCGGCGATGGCGGCCTCCGCCTCGCGCCGCAAGTACGTGGTGAACGTGTCCGCGATGGAGGGCGTGTTCTCGCGCGGCTACAAGGGCGCCGGCCACCCGCACACCAACATGGCCAAGGCCGCGCTCAACATGCTCACCCGCACCAGCGCGCAGGAGATGTTCCAGACCGACGGCATCCTGATGACCGCCGTCGACACCGGCTGGATCACCGACGAGCGCCCGCACCCGGACAAGATGCGCCTCGCCGACGAGGGCTTCCACGCCCCGCTCGACCTGGTCGACGGCGCCGCCCGGGTGTACGACCCGATCGTGCGCGGCGAGGCCGGCGAGGACCTGTACGGCTGCTTCCTCAAGGACTACGAGCGCGCCAACTGGTAACCAGCTGAAGGAGGACCCGAGTTGACCACCGCTCCGATGCTCGGCGCCGGGATCATCGTGCCCACCGGCGACGGCCGGGTGCTGATCGGCCGCCGCACCACCGCCAGCGAGCCGCCCACCTGGAGCCTGCCCGGCGGCAAGGTCGACCCGGGCGAGTCCTTCGAGCAGACGGCGGCGCGCGAACTCGCCGAGGAGACCGGCATCGTGCTGCCCGCCGAGCGGATGCGGGTGCTCGCCGTCCACCTCGACCACGAGCTCGGCCGGCCCCGGCTGACCGCCGCCGTGCTCGCGCCGCCGAGCCTGGCGGAGGCGGTGGTCACCGAGCCGCACGCCTGCGCCGGCTGGGAGCGCGTGCCGGTGGACGCGCTGCCGCGGCCGATGTTCTACCCGTCCGCGCTGGTGCTCGGCAGCTGGCTGTCCGAGCCGGTCGTCGAACGCCGGGCCGCCACGCACGGCTACCCCGTCGCCCGCTGATCGGCGGGCGACGGGGCAACAGGGCAACAGGGCAACGGGGCAACTCCCCCGCGGGGCACCTCCCTTACGGTGCTCAGCCGTTGCGGGCCGCCTCCGGCCCGGTGATCCGGCGCAGCAGCGGCAGCGTCGAGGCGATGATCCCCAGCGAGGCGACGATCCCGAAGGACGTCAGCCCGTAGTACAGCGCGCCGGGCGACGCCAGGTCGTACCCCATCTGCGACCTGAGGAACAGAGCCGCCGACGCGAAGCCCGTCCCGATCGCGAGCGCCGCCACCACCAGCAGCGGCAGTGCGCTCTCCAGCCCGACCACCCGTTGCAGCAGCCGCAGCGGCGCCCCGGTCAGCCGCAGCATCGCGAACGGGCGGCGGCGGTCGGACAGTCCGGCGACCACGCTCACCGCGAGGCCGCAGCCGGCGATCGGCAGGGTGGTCAGCAGCACGACGTTCGCCAGCTGGCGCCAGCCCTGGAGCTTCTTCTGCGCCTCGGAGGCCCAGTCGTCGGCCACCCGGGCCACGTGCGTCGGGTAGTTGCGGCTGAAGATCGTCCGCAGCCGCTCCATGGCCGGCGTGGAGCCGTCCGTGGTCGCGTAGATCAGCCGGACCGGCAGCTTGTCGACCTCCTCGGGGGAGATCGGCACCGCCGGCCACTCGTGGCCCGAGTCCGACTGGAGGTCCACGAACTGGAAGCGGTCGACGGCCGCGACGGCGGCGCCGGGCGCGCAGTGGCCGACCATCGGGATCTGCGCCAGCTCCGAGCAGCGCACCAGGACCGGGACGAGCGGGCGGTCGCCGCGGCGCACCGCGCCCAGGCGCGCCGGGTTCTCGTGCGCCAGCGCCATCCCCTCGAAGCCGGGCACGGCCCGGGCCTGCGCCGCGACATCGGCGGAGACCGCGGGGATCGTGCCCGCGACGTCCCCGTTGATCACGCTGTCCCCGGCCAGCAGCGGGTCGTCCACGATCGCCTTGCGTACCAGCGCGTCACCGCCCAGGGCGGTTCCCCGCTCGGCGTTGATCGTGCCGATGATCCCGACCGTCGCCGTGGTCACGAACAGCGCCAGCACCAGGCCGGCGACCGCGCGGAACCCCGTCTTCGGGTCGTCCGCCAGCCGCCGCATCGCGATCAGCGAGGCCGGCCGGCTGGTCCGCCGGGCGACGGCCCGGGCGGCGGCCATCGTCAGCCACGGCCCGCCGATCACCAGGCCCAGCATCACCAGCACGAAGCCGCTCAGGTAGCCCGCCGACTGGCCGCTGGTCGTCGACGGGTGCCGGACGACCAGGTAGCCCAGCTCGGCCAGGCCCGCCACCAGCGGGATCAGCCGCCAGGCGCGCGGCGGCTTCGGCGTCACCCGGCGCGACACCCCGAGCGGGGAGACCACCACCCGGCGCAGCGCCAGCCGGGCGGCGGCCGCCGCCGCGAGCGGCACGCCCAGCGCCACCCCGGCCGCCTGGGCGGGGCTCAGGCCGAGGTCCGTCACGAAGAACCGGTCGCCGGTGAACGGCACGTCCGCGACCAGCGGCCGCAGCGCGGAGTACACGCCGAAGCCGGCCAGGGTGCCGGCCACGGCCGCGACCGCGGACTCCACCGCCGAGACCACCGAGATCTGCCCCGGCGTCGCCCCGACCAGCCGCATCGCGGCGAAGCGCTGCTCGCGGGAGGCGGCGGAGAGCCGGGTGGCGGTGCCGATGAAGACCAGCACCGGGAAGATCAGCGCTCCGGCCACCACGGTGAGGATCAGCAGCATCGAGTCGCCGTGCACGCCCGCGCCGAAGCAGGCGTGGTCGCACTCGGCCGGGACCGTGGTCGCGATGGAGGTCACGGCCGTGGCCCCGGGCAGCGCCCGCACCTCGTCCACCGTGCCGCCCACGACGACCGTCAGGCTGTCCGGGGAGGGCAGCGCCGCGTCGCCGACGGTGCCGGCCAGGCGGCCCGGGAAGCGGTCCGCCAGCTCGGCGGCCGGGGTGTCGCGCAGCAGCTTCTGCAGCGCGGGCGAGGCGACGTACTCGCCCGGGGCCGGCAGTCCGGTCAGGCCCGGCGGCACCGGCGCGGTGGGCCCCTCGGCGGCGACCTCGACCCGGAAGACGGACCTGCCGTCGTGGTAGTCCTCCCGGGCTTCCCACCACAGGCGGTCCACCGGGGCCGTGGCCGTCGCGCCGGCGGCGCCCGTGTTCATCCAGCGCTGGCGGTCGTTGACCCGGTCCAGCGCGTTGACGGCGGCGAACGTGGAGAGCAGCAGCCCCACGCCGATCGCCACCGCCGCCGTGATCGTGACCAGCCGGGCCAGGGCCTCCCGGCCGCCGCTGACGGTCAGGCGCAGCGAGAAGGGGATCACGGGGCCACCGATTCGGCCCGCAGCGTACGGGCCCGGCCGTCGCGCACGATCGCCTCGCGGTCCGCGTAGGCGGCGACCCGGGCCTCGTGGGTGACCAGGACGACCGTGGTGCCCTGCTCGCGGGCCGCGCCGACCATCAGCTCCATCACCTGCTCGCCGGTCAGCGAGTCCAGCGCGCCGGTCGGCTCGTCGGCGAACAACACCTGCGGGCGGGCCACCAGGCCGCGGGCGAGCGCCACGCGTTGGGCCTGACCGCCGGACAGTTCACCGGAGCGGCGGCCCTGCATGCCGTCCAGGCCGAGCCGGGCGAACCAGGGCCGGGCCTCGGCGAGGGCGGCGGAGCGGCGCACTCCGTTCAGCAGCAGCGGCAGGGCGACGTTCTCCTCGGCCGTCAACTCCGGCACCAGCTGGCCGAACTGGAACACGAAGCCGAACTTGTCGCGGCGCAGGGCGCTGCGCCGGGCCTCCGGCAGGGTGTCGATGCGCTGCCCGTTGAACAGCACCTCGCCCGCGTCGGGCACCAGGATGCCGGCCAGGCAGTGCAGCAGCGTCGACTTGCCGGAGCCGCTGGGGCCCATCACGGCCAGCACCTCGCCGGCCTCGACGGACAGGCTCGCCCCGCGCAGGGCGGGCGTCTCGCCGAAGGCGAGGGCGAGGTCGCGGGCCTCGATGACGGTGGTCATGAGCGCACCTCCGCGGCGAGCACGTCGAGTCGGGCGACGGTCAGGTCGATCCAGCGCAGGTCCGCCTCCAGGTGGAACAGGCCGTGGTCGGCGAGCAGGGCGTCCACCAGCGGTCCGGAGCGGCGCAGTTCGGTGAGTTCGCGCATCCGGCGCAGGTGGGCGGCACGCTGGGTGTCCAGGTACAGCTCGGCGTCGCGGCCGAGCATCAGGGCCAGCACGACCTTGGTGAACAGGACGGACTGCAGGGTGGGTTCGGGCGCGACCGGCTCCTGGAGCCAGGTCTCGAACTCGGTGGCCCCGGTCTCGGTGATCACGTAGCGCTTGCGGTCGGGCCCGTCGCCGGGCTCGGCCTCGCCGGCGACGATCTTGCCGTCCCGGGCCAGCCGGCCGAGCGTGGAGTACACCTGGCCGTACGGGAGGGGCTTTCCCCGGCTGAAGAAGGTGTCGTAGTCGCGCTTGAGGTCGTAGCCGTGACTCGGCTCCCGCTCCAGCAGCCCCAACAGGGTCAGAGGAACACTCATGAGGAGGACCATACACCCGGAGTAGATACTGAGTGTATATACGGGAAGAAGAAGGCTCTGACCTGGGAGGACAGTTGACGGATCGACACAAGCGGACGGCGGCCCCCGCCGAGGGCCGAAGGGCCCGGGCGGGGAGGGTCGGTCGTACCCGGGGGTAACGGCGCGGCCACCGTGCTCTTGTGCGGGGACGGTCATCGGGTGGAAATTGGTGGAGCTTCCGCGCCGGACGGCGGCGGAACTCCCGCACGCACCCCGCATCCTGAGGAGCCCTCGACGTGTCCACCACCCCCGGCCCGGGCCGGCCCGCCTCGCCCCCGCGGCGAATCGGCCGCGCGCTGCGGCGGGCCTGCGGTGCCCGGCACGAACCGCTCGCCCGCGGCCTCGACCGCTCCCGGTCCCGGGCCTGGCTGCTCACCCTCCTCGGGGCGGTGCTCGCCGCCGCCCTCGCCACCGGCGGCGCGCTGCTCGCCTACCAAGCCTCCACCGCGCAGGCCGACGCGGACCGGGCCCGCCTGCACCGGGTCGACGCCCTCGTGCTCGGCGCGGCCGACCACCCGGCGGCCGGCGGCGGCCGGTTCACCGAGGGCTTCAGCGGCCGGGCGGGCGTCCGGGCCGCCTGGACGGACCCGCGGGGCACCCGGCACACCGGCGTCGTCGACGCCCCGCGCCCGGTCGCGGACGGCAGCACCCTCCCGGTCTGGGTCGACGGCTCCGGCAACGCCGTCGAGCCGCCGCTCGAACACACCGCCCTCGCCGTCTCGGCCGGCTGCACCGGCGTCGGCGGCCTGCTCGTCCTGCTCGCCCTGCTGGTGGTCGGGTTGCGGCTGCGCCTGCGCGCCCTCGACCGGCGCGCCGACCAGCTCTGGGCCGCCGGCTGGGCGCGCCTCGAACCGCTCTGGAGCGGGCGCGCCAGCCGTCACCGGGAGGACTGACCCGGGGGCGGAGGGCCTCAGACCGGGTCGGTCCAGGCCGGTGCCGGGAAGGGCCTGGACGCCCGGCGGGTGAGGGCGGCGACGCCGGTCAGCAGGGCCAGGGCGAGCGCCAGGGCGACCGGCACCGAGGTGTGCAGGACCAGGAGGGCGCCGAGCAGCGCGCCCGCGAACATCCAGACGGCGGAGGCGAGTCGGCGGACGCCGGTGCGGTCGGCGGCCAGGGCGGTGATGGTCATGGTGAGCACGGTGGTGGTCAGGTCGGGCACCTTCAGTGCGCGGACCACCGCGTTCTGCCCGCCCATCGCGAAGCCGAGCAGCCCGATCAGGGTGTAGCGCACCCCTTCGGCGCTGTGCCCGGCGACGGCCGCGAGCACCGTGCTCGCCGCGACGAGCACGGCCTGGGCGGTGACGGCGGCGGTCAGCAGGCGCCCCCGGTGGCCCGGCAGCCGGCGGGCCAGGTGCCCGCCAGCGAGGGCGCCGAGCAGGAAGGCCGCGAGCGCGGCGAGCGAGGCGGTCGCGGACAGACCGGCCGCCCCGGCCAGGGCGAACCCGAGGAACACCACGTTGCCGGTCATGTTGGCGACGAAGACGTGCCCGAGTTCGAGGTAGCTGACCGCGTCCACCACCCCGGTCACCACGGTGAGCGCCAGCAGCATCGGCACGAGCGGCCCGTGCTTGGGGTCGGGCGTGAGCATCGGGCCTCCCGGGGGCCTGGTGACGGTTCGGCAGCCTCTCCGTTCTACCGCCTCAGGCCAGGGCCGGGCTGCCGGGATCGTCGGACGCGTCGTCCAGGTGCCAGTGCAGGTCGCGGACGCCGGGTTCCAGCGAGAGCCGGGTGACGACCAGTTCGAGGGCGGGGGCGACCTGCCCGGTGATGGCGACGGTGGCCCGCAGGTTGGTGGCGTCGCCGCTGTCGGTGCGGCGGGCCCGCAGGCCGGTGGGGGCCAGTCCGGAGGCGGTGAGGGCCTGCAGCAGCAGGGCCCGGATGTGGGTCTCGGACTTGCGGTCGCACTCGAGGTGGACGGTGGCGCGGCTGGTGGAGTCCGGGTCGCTGCCGGACTGCGGGGCCCGGTCGAGCAGCCGGCCGGCCGGGCGCAGCACCAGGTGGACGGCGAGCACGGCGAGCGTGCCGAGGACGGCGAGCTCCAGCTTGCCGGAGGCGGCCAGCACCCCGACCGCAGCCGAACACCACAGCGTGGCAGCGGTGTTGAGGCCACGGACGCCGGCGCCGTCGCGCAGGATCACGCCACCGCCGAGGAAGCCGATGCCGGAGACGACGTAGGAGGCGACCCGGGTGGGGCTGCCGGTGTCGCCGACGGCCTCGCTGTACAGCACGAACAGGGTGGCCCCGGCGGCGACCAGGGCGTTGGTGCGCAGACCGGCCATCCGGGCGCGCCACTGGCGCTCGATGCCGATCAGCGCGCCGCAGGCGACGCCGGTGGCGAGCCGGACCAGGAATTCGACGGTGGTCAGGGTGTGCACGACGGCACCTCCTTCACGGGAACGTCCGTCCGCGCGGGCGGAGGGACTGCGGGAAGCCGTACGGACGGGCGGTGAGACTCGGCCCACCGCCCGTCCGTACGGGCTGCGGTCGGTGGCTCAGTGGTGGAGGGCGGTCTGCACGATCTTGATGATGACCATGACCATCGCGATCAGCAGGTAGGCGCGCAGGGCGCCCATGCCGACCTTGCGGGCGGTCGACATGGCCGGCTTGGCCAGCGTCTCCAGCGGGGGCATCCGCCAGTCCTCGCGGCCGGTGCGGTCGATGGGGTCCTCCTTGGTGCCCTGGCGGCCGAAGAGGAAGAAGTAGCCGGCGACCAGGACGCCCGCGACACCGCAGCCGGTCATGATCCACAGGATGGCGTCCGAGGTGATGTCCGGCCACACGACGGCGGCGGTCAGGATCAGCGACAGCGTCACCAGGACGCCGACGACCGCCGAGGTGAAGGCGTTGGTCCGCGGGCCGTTGACCCACGGGCCGAGCACGGCCCTGTCGTTGCAGAGCAGCAGCAGGAAGACCGTGGCGGAGGGCAGCAGCACCCCGGCGAGCACCTGCACGAACTGCGTCATCAGGCCCTGGGTGTAGCCGTTGGACAGCAGGGTGATCGCGGCGGCGACCACGACCAGGCCGGCGTACACGGCGTAGAAGCCCTTGGCGCCCTTGACCCCGCGGTGCAGCGAGTGCTTGATGCCGAAGACGTCGCCGATCGCGTAGGCGGTGGACAGGGAGACGGCGAAGGCGCCGATGATCGAGGCGTCCAGCAGGGCGATCGCGAACAGCACGCCCACCAGGCGGCCGGCCTTGTCCTCCAGGCCCTGGGCGATCGCGGCGGCGTCGGAGAACTGGCCGAAGCCGTCGGTGCCCGCGAAGGCCGCGGCGGTGAGGCCCATCATCGCGGCGGCGCCGACGACGACCACCGCGATGCCGATCCACAGGTCGACCTTCTCGTACTTCATGAAGCGCGGGGTGATCCGCTTGTCGATGACGTACGACTGCTGGAAGAACAGCTGCCACGGGGCGACGGTGGTGCCGACGATCGAGATGATGACCATCATGACGGCGGCCAGCTGGCCGGCGCCGCCGGGCATGCCGGGCACCACGAAGTCGTGCGCCATCTGCGAGGTCTTCGGGTGGACCAGGAAGTAGATCGGCACCAGCAGCAGCGAGCCGACGCACAGCGCGATGGCGACGCGCTCGAAGCGCTGGAAGGAGCCGGTGAAGGCCGAGGCGATGATGATCGCGGCCGCCAGCACCACCGCGGCGGCCTTGGGCAGGCCGAGGTAGCCGGCGGCGAGCGTGACGCCGATGAACTCGGTGACCAGGGTGAGCGCGTTGAGCAGGAACAGGTCGATGACGCTGAACGCGCCCCAGAACCTGCCGAACCGCTCCAGGATCAGGCGGGCGTGGCCGACGCCGGTCACGGCGCCCAGGCGCAGCACCATCTCCTGGTTCACGTACAGCACGGGGATCAGCATCAGCAGCGTCCACAGCAGCTGGGTGCCGTAGTTCTGGCCGGCCTGGCCGTAGGTGGAGAACGCGCCGGCGTCGTTGTCGCCGACCATCACGATCAGGCCGGGGCCGATGATCGCGAGCAGCGTCCTGAGTCGGGCGGAGAGGCCGTGGCGGGGGGTGGTGTCGTCGAGGCGGATGGTGCCGAGCGCGCCCTTGATGTCGCCCACGTGGGCGTCGTCGAGGACGGCGCTGCGGGCGGCGGGAACGGTGGTGGCGTCGGCGGGGACCTTCGGGTCCAGCATCACGTTGGTCATGGCGGGGCCTCCCTTGCCCCGGGCGGGGCGACAGGGGGCACGCAGCAGCGCTCCCCCCTGCGGGCAGCACGGCATCGGCTCCGCACGACGACGCTGAGCGGCGGCGGCCGTACGGGCATGACGATGCGTCAGGCGGCTTGCGTCCGGGCATGGTCGAGCGCGGGACGAAGCGCCTGGGCGAACGTGCAGGGAAGGTTGTTACCGCGTGCCGGAGGTGATCGAGAGCATGCGGGGGTAGGGGCTACTGTGGCCCGGACTATTGCAGTCCATGTCTCTCGCCTCCTCCCGGTCGGGGGCGCACACGCTGTGCGCCGCATCGCGACACGGCAAGGAGCACACCGGTCCGACGGGACCGGTCCACCCCAACTCGTCAGAGCTTTGGCACTCCACGGCGTGTCCAGCCTTGCCGGCCGGAAGCCACTTGGGGTCAACCCTTAACTCGGGAAGACCTGTCCTGAACCTGGGCGTCTCTCGACGTCGTCGGGTCAGTGGCCTGTGTCCGTGAAGACGCCTCACCGAACGAGGTGCCTTTTCAAACCTCGAACAGGATAGCCCCTCCGCGGCCGGGCCGAGCGGCGTTTCCGGCTGATCCTCTACAGCTTTGTAGAACCTTGACCGAACCCGAGCCCCCTGGATGCCTTCCCGCTCTGCATATATAGTTCACCGACATATACAGCTGAACAGCTCACGAGGGGGAAGTGTGTCCTTCACCGATCCGACCGGGCCCCGCCCCGTCCTGCACCTTTCCGGCGTCACCCGGGTGCACGGGCGCGGCGAGACCGAGGTCCACGCCCTGCGCGGCATCGAACTGGCCGTCCGTCCCGGCGAGTTCGTCGCCGTCATGGGGCCCTCCGGCTCCGGCAAGTCCACCCTGCTGACCCTGGCCGGCGGCCTGGACACCCCCACCGGGGGCGAGGTGCTGGTCGAGGGCGTCACGCTCGGCACGCTCAGCCGGCGCCGGCTCGCCGACCTGCGGCGGCGCTCCATCGGGTACGTCTTCCAGGACTACAACCTGATCCCGGCGCTCACCGCCGCCGAGAACATCGCCCTGCCGCGCGAACTCGACGGCGTCCCGGGCCGCCGGGCCCGCCGCGAGGCGCTGGCCGCGCTGGAGGAGCTCGGCATCGGCGAACTCGCCGACCGCTTCCCCGACGACATGTCCGGCGGCCAGCAGCAGCGCGTCGCCATCGCCCGCGCCCTGATCGGCGAGCGCCGGCTGGTGCTCGCCGACGAGCCGACCGGCGCGCTCGACTCGGCCACCGGCGAGGCCGTGCTCGCCGTGCTGCGCGCCCGCTGCGACGCCGGCGCGGCCGCCGTGATGGTCACCCACGAGGCCGCGCACGCCTCCTGGGCGGACCGGGTGGTCCACCTGCGGGACGGCGCGGTCGCCTCGGAGAGCCGCGGGCAGCGCGCCGCCGCCTGCCCGGCCGCCGTCCACCGGCCCGGACCGGCTGCCGCCGAGAGCGGCTTCCCGGCCGAGAGCGGCTTCCCGGCCGGGACCGGCTTCCCGGTCGGGTCCGAGAGCGGCGAGGTGGCCTGGTGAAGCTCGGAGCCTGGCGGGTCGCCCTGCGCATCGCCCGCCGCGACGCCCTGCGCGCCAAGGGCCGCAGCGCCCTGATCGTCGCCATGATCGCCCTGCCCGTCCTCGGCGTCACGGGCGCCGACATCGTCCACCGCGGCGGCGAACTCACCCCCGCCGAACGCGTCGAGCGGGTGGTGGGCGGAGCGGACGCGCTGGTCACCGGGCTCGCCCCCGGCCGGACCGTCGAACAGGCACCGCTCGCCGAGGACGGGGCCTTCGTCACCCCGTCGAAGCCCGACGAGCAGCCCACCCCCGAGCAGGTCAAGGCCGGCTCCACCGACCCGGCCGCCCTGATCAGCTCCCTGCTGCCGCCTGGCAGCGTGCTCACCCCGGCCCGGCCCGGGCCGGAGACCGGCGCGACCTCCCCCGAAGGGCTGGTCCGCACCCTCACCACCGAGGCCGACCTCGGCGACCCGATCTGGCGCGGGCGGCTGAACCTGGTCGAGGGCCGCGCGCCGCGCGCCGCGCACGAAGTGGCCGCCACCCGGGCCTTCCTGGACCACGCCGGCCTCGCGGTCGGCGGCACCACCACCGTCCAGGGGCTGGAGGGCACCACCTTCACCGTCACCGGCGTCGTCGAACACCCCGGCGAGCTCGGCCGGGCCGAACTCGTCGCCCGGCCCGGCGAGTTGCTCGACCCGCTGGCCGCCGCCGACAGGACCGGCGGCAAGCCCGGCAGCACGTCCGGCGGCGCGTCCGGCGGCAGCCGGCCGGGCGGCGGCACCGCCGAGGCCACCGGCATCGAGCACGGCGCCTGGCTGGTCAAGCTCCCGGCCGGGGCCGCGCTCGACTGGGCGAAGGTCCAGGAGGTCAACCGCTACGGCTACACGCTCACCGCGCGCTCCGTCGTGCTCGCCCCGCCGCCGGAGCGGGCCGTCCCCTACTACCGGGACTCCTTCACCTACTCCGACCCCGCCACCGGCAACAGCACCAAGGTGGTCGTCGCCACCGTCACCGGCATGGCCCTGCTGGAGGTCGCCCTGCTGGCCGGGCCCGCCTTCGCGGTCGGCGCCCGCCGCTCCCGCCGCCAGCTCGCCCTGCTCGGCGCGGCCGGCGGCCGGCGCGGCCACGTCGGCGCGGTGGTGCTCGGCGGCGGCGTCGTCCTCGGCATCGCCGGGGCGGTGCTCGGCGTGGCGCTCGGCACCGGGCTGGTCGCCGCCCTGCGGCCGTGGATCGAACAGGCCGGCGGCGAACGCTTCGGACACTTCGCGCTGCCCCCGCTGGACCTGCTCGCGATCGCCGGGATCGGCCTGCTCACCGCCCTGCTCGCGGCCGCCCTGCCCGCCCTCCAGGCCGCCCGGCGCAGCGTGACCGCCGGGCTCGCCGACCGCGACACCGTCCGCGCGCCCAGCCGCAAGGTCACCCTGCTCGGCCTGCTGCTGGTGCTGGCCGGCGGCGCCCTCGCGGTGTACGGGGCCGGCGCGCTGTCGCACGGTCAGCCGGTGGTCAGCAGCTACGACGCCCGCACGCTCGCCGTGCTCGGCGGCTCCGTGGTCGCCGAACTCGGCATGCTCGCCTGCACCCCGGTGCTGGTCGCCCTGCTCGGCCGCACGGCCCGGCTCCTGCCGCTCGGCCCCCGGCTCGCCCTGCGGGACTCCGCCCGGCACCGCTCGCGCACCGCGCCCGCCGTCGCCGCGGTGCTGGCCGCCGTCGCCGGCGCCGTCGCCATCGGGGTGTACAGCACCAGCACCGACGCCGAGAACCGGCGCGACTACCGGCCGCAGGCCCCGTACGGCGCCGTCCAGCTGTACAGCCGCCTGAACGGCGGCCAACTCGACCAGCTGCGCGGCGAATTGGAGAAGCAACTGACCGGGCTCGGGCCGCGCGCGGACCTCGCCGAGGTGACCTACAAGTTCTGCCCGAACTGCTCCAGCGTCGTCCAGCTCAAGGGGCAGGTGAACTGGCGCACGCTGTCCGCGATGCCGCACCTCGCCGCCGGTGACGCCACGCTGCTGCACAACCTGTTCGACCTGCGCGACCCGGCGGCCGAACAGGCGCTGGCAGCCGGCAAGTTGCTGGTCTTCGACCGGGCGCTGATCGGCGCAGACGGCAAGGCCGTGCTCCAGCTGCGCGGAGGCGGCGGCGCGCCGCTCAAGCCCGGCGAGGTCCCCAAGCCGGACCTGCAGGAAGTGCCGGTCGACGCGGTGCTGGTCGACAACCCGGCCGCCGCGCGGTTCGCCCAGGGCCTGATGGCGCCCACCGCGCTGCCCGCACTCGGCCTGACCGCCGAGCCCACCGGCGCCGTCTGGCGGCCCGCCACCCCGCCCGACCGCAAGGCGCAGCAGCGCGCCGAGGCCGCCGCCGTCCGGCTCGACCACCACGGGCGGCTGGAGGTCGAGCGCGGCTACCAGTCCAAGGGCGACGCGCTCACCCTGGCGCTCAGCGGCTTCGCCGCCCTGGTCGTGCTCGGCGCGGCCGGCATCGCCACCGGCCTCGCCGCCGCCGACTCCCGGCAGGACCAGGCCACCCTGGCCGCGGTCGGCGCCCCGCCCGGCATCCGGCGCACCATGGCCGGCCTGCAGTGCGCGCTGATCGCCCTGCTCGGGGCGCTGCTCGGGGCGGTCAACGGCTTCGTGCCGGCGGTCGGGCTGCTGAAGTCCCGGGCCAGCGGGTTCGGCGCCAGGCCGGCGCTGATCACCGCGCCCTGGGGCGAGCTACTGCTGATCGTGCTGGTGCTGCCGGTGCTCGCCGGACTGCTCGCCGCGCTGTTCACCCGCTCCCGGGTGGCGCTGGCCCGGCGCCTGTCCTGAAACCCCCGCCTGTCCGGTAAACCCCCGCTGCCACGGCCCGCGCCGGGTGCCCACCCCCTCGGAGACGGGGGCGGGCACCCGGCGCGGGCCGTACCATGGGCGGGTTCCGCGGGCGGCCGGGTGCCCGCGGCCGGCGAGGGAGACAGGGTGGTACTGCGCGGGTTCGGCGAGCTGGAGGCCGAGATCATGGACCGGCTCTGGGGCTGGGGCCGCCCGGCCACCGTCCGCGAGGTCGTCGACGACCTCCAGCGGCACCGGCCCGTCGCGTACACCACCGTCACCACCGTCGCCGACATCCTGCACACCAAGGGCTGGCTGCGCCGCGACAAGGTCGGCCGCGCCTGGGTGTACGAGCCGACCTGCTCCCGCGAGGCGTACACCGCCCAGCTGATGCACCAGGCGCTGGAGACCACCCCCGACCGGGCCGGCGCGCTGCTGCACTTCGTCGACGGGATGAGCGGCGACGAGGCCTCCGCGCTGCGCGCCGCCCTCGACAGCGCACTCGCCCAGGTGAAGGCCCGGGACGAGGAGTGACGCTCGCGCTGCTGGGCCTCTACCTGGCGCTCACCGGCGTCCTGCTGCCCCGGCGCCTCGCACGCTCCCCCCGGATCCAGGCCCGGCTGCAGGCCCGGCCGGTGCTCGGCGCGGCGCTGTGGCTGTCGCTGATGGCCTCCTTCACCGTCGCCGTGCTGCTCACCGTCCACCACGCCGTCGAGCCCTTCGCGCACGAGCCGGCCGGGCTGGTCGGCCTGGCCGGGCTCCTGCTCCCCCGCGCCGCGCCCACCGGGCCGGTCCTGCCGCACACCCACGACTGGTGGCAGCTGGCCGCCGCCGGCACGGCGCTCGCCGCCGCGATCGGCGCGGTCGGCCTCCGGACCGGCCGGGCCCGGCGGCGGCACCGGGCGCTGCTCGACCTGGTCGCCGTACGGGACCGGCGCTGGGGCGCGCTCGTGCTCGACCACGCCCGCCCGACCGTCTACTGCCTCCCCGGCCGCCGCTCCCGCGTCGTGCTGTCGCGCGGCGCGCTGCGGCTGCTGGACGAGCGGCAGCTCGCCGCCGCCGTCGCCCACGAACACGGGCACATCCGCGGCCGCCACCACCTGTTCCGGCTGCCCGCCGACACCTTCGCGCTGCTGCTCGGGCCGCTGCCGCTCGCCCGGGTCGGGCGCGCGGAGGTGGCGCTGCTGCTGGAGATGGCGGCGGACGACGCCGCGCTGGCGGAGGTCTCGCGGGGCGAACTCGCCTCCGCGCTCTGCGCGTTGGCCTCCGGCGCGGGCCCGGAAGGGTCGCTCGCGGCGGCCGCCACCGGGGTGCTGGCCCGGGTCCGCCGGCTGGCCCGGCCGGGCGGCGGGCGGCGGCGCCGACTCGCCTCCTGGGTCGCCGTGTCGGCACTGCCCGTGCTGCCGTACCTGCTGGCCTGCGCGCCGCAGCCGTACTGAGGCCTGTCTCCGGGGCTTCCTCGGGGGCCCGGCTCGCCAGGACCGTGCTGTGGATCGTGTGGGCCGTGATCGCCGTACCGGGCTCGGACGGCAGCTGAGAGGAGCAGGAAGTCGGCCGGTCCGACCTCCTGCTCCGCGCGGGCGCGACGGCGGGCCTGGCCGAGCCGGTCGGGCCCGGCCCGGTCTCAGCTCGGGCCGAAGGTCTTCCGGTAGGCCTGGGGGCTCACGCCGGTGGCATCGTGCAGGTGTTTGCGCAGCGAGGCGCCGGTGCCGAGCCCGGAGCGCTGGGCGACCAGCGGGACGGGCCAGTCCGTCGTCTCCAGGTAGTGCCGGGCGAGGTCGAGGCGCTGGCCGGTGAGCCACTGGGCGGGGGTGGTGCCGGTCTCCTCGCGGAAGCGGCGGGCGAAGCTGCGCACGCTGGTGTGGGCGTGGGCGGCGAGGTCGGCGACCGACAGCGGTTCGGCGAGCCGGTCCAGGGCCCAGGCCTGGGTGACGGCGGTGCCGGTGGCGGAGGGCTCGGGGACGGGGCGGCGGATGTACTGGGCCTGGCCGCCCTCCCGCCAGGGCGGGACGATGCAGGAGCGGGCCACCTCGTTGGCGACCCGGCTGCCGTGGTCCCGCCGGACCAGGTGGAGGCACAGGTCGATCCCGGCGGCGACCCCGGCCGAGGTGAGGACGTCGCCGTCGTCGACGAACAGGACGTCCGGGTCGATCCGGGCGGTGGTGGACATCCGCTGCAGCCGGTCGGCCTCCCGCCAGTGGGTGGTGGCGCGGCGCCCGTCGAGCAGGCCGGCGGCGGCCAGCACGTAGCTCGCCGTGCAGATGCCCACGATGCGGGTGCCGGGCCGGATCCCGGCCAGCGCGGCGCGCAGGGCCTCGGGCAGGGTGCCGTGCTCGCGGATGTCGCCGAGGGAGTCCGAGGGCGGGATGACGACGGTGTCGACGGCGGCGAGCAGCCCGGCGTCCCGGGAGACCGCGAGGTCGAAGTCGGCGGCGCTGCGGACCGGTCCGCCGTCCAGGCCGCAGGTGGTGACGGTGTAGAGCGGGGCGCCGGCCTCGTCCCGGGCGGCGCCGAAGATCCGGGCCGGGATGCCGAGCTCGAACGGGAAGACGCCGTCCAGGGCGAGTACGCCGACGTGGTGCATGGCCGGATCCTTTCACCACCTGGCCGTCCCGCCACCACCAGGGGCCCGCGCGCACCGGCACTCTGACGACGTGCCCGATCGACCGACCGGGCCGCCCCCCCCCGGAGGAGGACGACATGCCCGACACCATGCGCGCGATCTCGCAGGACACCGCCGGAGGCCCCGAGGTCCTCCGGCTCGTGGACGCGGCCCGCCCCGAGCCGGGCCGGGGCGAGGTCCTGGTCCGGGTGCACGCCGCCGGGGTCAACCCGGCGGACTGGAAGACCCGTTCGCGCGGCGTCTTCGCCAACGGCGCCACGCCCCCGTTCACCCTCGGCTGGGACGTCTCCGGCGTGGTCGAGGCGGTCGGCCCCGGCGTGGCGATCCACCGCCCCGGCGACGAGGTGTACGGGATGCCCCGCTTCCCGCACCCGGCGGGCGGCTACGCCGAGTACGTCACGGCCCCCGCCCGGCACTTCGCGCCCCGCCCGGAGGGCCTGAGCCACGTCGAGGCGGCCGGGCTGCCGCTCGCCGCGCTCACCGCCTGGCAGGCGCTGGTGGACACCGCCGACGTGCGCCCCGGGCAGCGCGTCCTCGTCCACGCCGCCGCGGGCGGGGTCGGCCACCTGGCCGTCCAGATCGCCAAGGCCCGCGGCGCGTACGTGATCGGCACGGCGAGCGGCGCCAAGCACGGGCTGCTGCGCGAGCTCGGCGCGGACGAGACCGTCGACTACCGGACGGTCGACGTCGCCGAGGCCGTGCAGGGCGTGGACGTCGTGCTGGACCCGATCGGCGGCCCCAGCTGGGCCCGTTCGCTGCGCTCCCTGCGCCCCGGCGGCACGCTCGTCTCCATCGAGCCGCCGACCGAGGCCTTTCCGCTCGCGGAGGCGGAGGCCGCGGGGGTCCGTGCCGTCTTCGTGCTGGTCGAACCGGACCAGCAGGGCCTGCGCGAGATCTCCCGCCTGGTCGGGTCGGGCCGGCTGCGGGTGCTGGTCGACACCGTCCTGCCGCTGGAGCGGGCCGCCGACGCCCACCGCCTGGGCGAGCTGGGCCGCACCACCGGGAAGATCGTCCTGTCCGTCACGGACTGACTCTCGGAGCCCAACTCGCCCGGGCCTTCCGGGAGTAGGGTGACCGCATGAATCTCAGCGGCTTTCCCTTCACCGCCACCGACTGGAGCCAGGTCGACGAGGAGCGCAAGCCCGGCGAGGCCGGCGAGGTGACCAGCCGGGTGCGGCAGTTCGGCGAGGTCCGGGTCCGCCGGGTGGACTACAGCCCGGGGTACGTCGCGGACCACTGGTGCCGCAAGGGTCACGTGCTGTACGTCCTGGCGGGCGAGCTCGTCACCACGCTCGACGACGGCCGCGTGGTGGTCACCGGCGCGGGCGGCAGCTACCAGGTGGCCGACGACGCCGAGGCCCACCGCTCCAGCGCGCCGGACGGCGCCAGCCTGCTGATCGTCGACTGACGCCCGGGCGGGCCGCGCTGGTTCAGGCCGGGCGGACGGCGCCGACGTAGGGCATGGAGTCGATGGGGAGGACCTCGACGTTCTTGCCGGTGCGGGGCGCGTGGATCATCTTGCCGTCGCCGATGTAGATGCCGACGTGGTGGATGTCGCCGTAGAAGAAGACCAGGTCACCGGCCTGGAGGTCGGAGCGGGCGACGCGGGGGCCGTCGTTCCACTGGTCCTGGGACATCCGGGAGAGCTTGACGCCCGCGGCGCGGTAGGCGGCACCGGTGAGGCCGGAGCAGTCGAAGCTGTTGGGGCCGGTGGCGCTCCACTCGTAGGGCTTGCCGAGCTGCGCGTAGGCGAACTGGACGATGGTGGCGGCGCGGCCGCTCGCGGCGGGCGGCGGCGGGGCGTTGAGGTCGGTGCGCTGGGTGGAGCGGGAGGCGCGGTCGGCGTCGCCGGCCTGCTTGGCGGCGGCCCGGGCCTTGTCGGCGGACTCCTGGGCGTTGATCTTGGCGCGCTCCTCGGCGCTGAGCTTGTTGAGCAGCGCCTGGGCCTGCGCGAGCTTGCCCTGGACCTGCTGCTTCTCCCCCGCCAACTGCCCGCCGACCGTTTCGAGTTCGGCGAGCGTGCGGGTGGCCTCGGCGCGGTCCTGGTCGAGCTTGCGCTGTTCGCCCTGGGCCTCCTTGAGCAGGGCGGCCTGACTGCCGGCCGCCTGGTTCTGCGCCGAGGCGCGCTCCAGGTAGGAGGCCGGGTCGGAGTCGAGCATCAGCTGGACGGACGGGTCGATGCCGTTGCTGCGGTACTGGTCGGCGGCCACCGCGCCGAGCCGGGTGCGCAGTTCGTTCATCGCGGCCTGGCCGCGGACGACCTTCTCCTGGATCTGGTTGGCCTCGCCCTGGAGCTTGCGCTGCTTCTCCTGGAAGCCGTTGAAGCGCTCGATCGCCTGCTCGGCCTCCTCGTTGAGCTTGTCCACCTGCTCCTTGACGGTGGCGAGGCTGGGCGCGGGCTCGGCGTGGGCGGTGCCGGCGGCGAGCACGGCGCCGCCGGCCACGGCCGTGGTGAGGACCGCCAGGCGGGCCCGGCTCGGGGTGCTGGGCTTGCGGCGCTTTCCCATGGCGGCGGGCTCCTTCGCGGAACGGGGCATGACGGGGCACGACGAAGGCGGGCGGAGACGCACGGGGGGAGGACGTCCCCGACCCACCTTCTTCGAAGTAACTTAATAGATGGGTGGCGGGGTTCCGCAATCCCCCTCGATCCGGGCCCGGTCCGGGATCGATCCGGGCTCGGTCCAGACCTGGTCCAGACCTGCCCCGCCCCGCGTCCGATCCTGCGTCGACGACCGATCCCGCGCGGTGGCACTGCCGTTGACCTCGGGTGTCACCCGTTCGCCCACGCCCGACCGCTGCCCGCGACGGGCGGCAGTTCCGCCGGATACACCTCGGGCCGGGAAAGTGGCGAGGGCAAGGTCACACGGGGTTCCCCTCCAAACCCGCCACACGCGTTCGCTACCCTGCGCACATGAAGGTCCCGCCCGAAGGGCTCCCCCTCGCCGCCGAATTCCCGGCCGCGCATCGTGAGCAGTGGCAGCAGCTCGTCCAGGGTGTGCTGCGCAAGTCCGGCGCCCAACCCGAGGACGGCGCCGCCGCCGAGCAGGCACTCAGCACGACCCTGCCGGACGGCCTGCGCGCCCGCCCGCTGTACACCGCCGAGGACACCGCGGCCGAACCGGGACTGCCCGGCTTCCCGCCGTTCGTCCGTGGCGGCCGCCCCCAGGGGTCCGCCGCCACCGGGTGGGACGTCCGCCAGCGCCACAACGACCCGGACCGCGCCCGCACCAACGAAGCCGTCCTGGCCGACCTGGAGCACGGCGTCTCCTCGCTCTGGCTGGAGCTCGGCGGGGACGGCCTGCCCGTCGCCGCGCTGCCCGAGGCGCTCACCGGGGTGTACCTGGACCTCGCCGCCGTCACCCTCGACGCCGGACCCGAATTCGCCGACGCCGCCCAGCGGTTGTTCAAGCTCTACGAGGAGCGCGCGGTCTCCCCCGCCTCCGCCGCAGGCAACCTCGGCGCCGACCCACTGGGCCTGCAGGCCCGCACCGGCGACACCGACCGCACCGACACGCTGCTCGCCGCAGCCGTCGAACTCGCCGCCCGCTGCACCGCCGAGTACCCGCAGCTGCGCGCCCTCACCGTCGACGCGCTGCCGTACCACGAGGCCGGCGCCTCCCCCGCCCAGGAGTTGGGCTGCTCGCTGGCCACCGGCGTCGCCTACCTGCGCGCGCTGACCGCCGCCGGGCTGTCGGTGGACGCCGCCCTCGGCCAGCTGGAGTTCCGCTACGCGGCGGACGCCGACCAGTTCCTGACGATCGCCAAGTTCCGTGCCGCGCGCCGCCTCTGGGCCCGCGTCGCCGAGGTGTCGGGCGCCTCCCCGGAGGCCTCGGCGCAGCGTCAGCACGCCGTCACCTCCCAGGTGATGATGACCGCCCGCGACCCGTGGGTGAACATGCTGCGCACCACGGTGGCCTGCCTCGCCGCCGGGGTCGGCGGCGCCGACGCCGTCACCGTGCTGCCGTTCGACTCCGCGCTCGGCCTCCCCGACGCCTTCGCCCGCCGGATCGCCCGCAACACCCAGTCGGTGCTGCTGGAGGAGTCGCACCTGGCCCGGGTGATCGACCCGGCCGGCGGCTCCTGGTACGTCGAGCAGTTGAGCGAGGAGCTGGCGCGGGCCGGCTGGGCCTGGTTCCAGGAGATCGAGCGGGCCGGCGGCCAACAGGCCGCGCTGGCCTCCGGGTTGGTCGGCGAGCGGATCGCCGCGACCTGGGCCGAGCGGTCCGTGAAGCTCGCCAAGCGGCGCGAACCCGTCACCGGCGTCAGCGAGTTCCCGCACCTGGACGAGCAGCCGCTGCTCCGCGAGCCGGCCCCGGCCGGGCTCGGCGGCGGGCTGCCGCGGGTGCGCCGGGCCGAGGCGTACGAGGCGCTGCGCGACCGCTCGGACGCCGTCCTCGCGGCGACGGGCGAACGGCCCAAGCTGTTCCTCGCCTCGATCGGCACCGCCGCCGCGCACACCGCGCGCACCACCTTCGCGGCCAACCTGTTCCAGGCCGGCGGCATCGCGACCGTCGCCGCCGAGGGCACCGACCCGGCCGCGTTCGCCGCGGCGTTCCGGGAGTCCGGCGCGACCGTCGCCTGCCTGTGCTCCAGCGACGCCCTGTACGGCGAGCACGCCGCGTCGATCGCCGAGGCGCTGAAGGCGGCCGGCGCGCGGCGCGTCCTGCTGGCCGGCCGGCTCGGCGAAGTCCCCGCAGGGGTGGACGAGTTCATCTTCGCGGGCGGCGACGCCGTCGCCGTCCTCGGCTCCCTGCTCGACCAGATCACCGGCGCGGACGGCGCCGACGAGAACGCCGACGACACCGAGGTGGCGCGATGATCCCCGACTTCACCGGAATCGGGCTGACCGGCGACGCCCCCTCGGACGTCACCGAGGCCCAGTGGCGGGCCGCCTGGCGCGAGTCCACCGGCAAGGACGCCGACGAGCAGGTCTGGGAGACCCCCGAGGGCATCGGTGTCAAGCCGCTGTACACGCCCGCCGACCTGGCCGGCCTGGACTTCCTGGAGACCTACCCCGGCGTCGCCCCGTACCTGCGCGGGCCGTACCCGACCATGTACGTCAACCAGCCGTGGACCGTCCGCCAGTACGCGGGCTTCTCCACCGCCGAGGAGTCCAACGCCTTCTACCGCCGCAACCTCGCGGCCGGCCAGAAGGGCCTGTCGGTCGCCTTCGACCTGCCGACCCACCGCGGCTACGACAGCGACCACCCGCGCGTCACCGGCGACGTCGGCATGGCGGGCGTCGCCATCGACTCGATCTACGACATGCGCCAGCTGTTCGACGGCATCCCGCTGGACCGGATGTCGGTGTCGATGACCATGAACGGCGCGGTGCTGCCCGTCCTGGCGCTGTACATCGTCGCGGCCGAGGAGCAGGGGGTGCCGCCGGAGAAGCTGGCGGGGACCATCCAGAACGACATCCTCAAGGAGTTCATGGTCCGCAACACCTACATCTACCCGCCGCAGCCGTCGATGCGGATCATCTCGGACATCTTCGCGTACACCTCGCAGAAGATGCCCCGGTACAACTCGATCTCCATCTCCGGCTACCACATCCAGGAGGCCGGCGCGACGGCCGACCTGGAGCTGGCCTACACCCTGGCGGACGGGGTGGAGTACCTGCGCGCGGGCCTGGACGTGGGCCTGGACGTGGACGCCTTCGCGCCGCGGCTGTCGTTCTTCTGGGCGATCGGCATGAACTTCTTCATGGAGGTCGCCAAGCTGCGCGCGGCCCGCCTGCTGTGGGCCAAGCTGGTCAAGCAGTTCGACCCGAAGAACCCCAAGTCCCTGTCGCTGCGCACCCATTCGCAGACTTCCGGCTGGTCGCTGACCGCGCAGGACGTGTTCAACAACGTCACCCGCACCTGCGTGGAGGCGATGGCCGCGACCCAGGGCCACACCCAGTCGCTGCACACCAACGCGCTCGACGAGGCGCTGGCGCTGCCCACCGACTTCTCCGCCCGCATCGCCCGCAACACCCAGCTGCTGCTGCAGCAGGAGTCGGGCACCTGCCGGGTCATCGACCCGTGGGGCGGCTCGGCGTACGTCGAGAAGCTGACCAACGACCTCGCGGCCCGCGCCTGGCAGCACATCCAGGAGGTCGAGGCGGCCGGCGGCATGGCCAAGGCCATCGACGCGGGCATCCCGAAGATGCGCGTCGAGGAGGCGGCCGCCCGCACCCAGGCGCGGATCGACTCCGGCCGCCAGCCGGTGATCGGCGTCAACAAGTACCGGGTGGAGAGCGACGAGCAGATCGACGTGCTCAAGGTCGACAACTCCTCGGTGCGCGCCCGGCAGATCGAGAAGCTGCGCCGGCTGCGCGCGGAGCGCGACGAGGCCGCGTGCCAGGACGCCCTGCACGCGCTGACCCGCGCCGCCGAGGCCGGCCCGCAGCGCGGCGGCTCGCTGGACGGCAACCTGCTGCACCTGGCCGTCAACGCGGCCCGGGCGAAGGCCACCGTCGGCGAGATCTCGGACGCCCTCGAAAAGGTGTACGGCCGCCACTCCGGCCAGATCCGTACCATTTCCGGTGTGTACCGAGACGAAGCGGGACCCTCCGTCCCCCTCCAGCGCACCCGCGACCTGGTCGAGCGGTTCGAGCAGGCCGAGGGCCGCCGCCCGCGCATCCTGGTCGCCAAGATGGGCCAGGACGGCCACGACCGCGGCCAGAAGGTGATCGCCACCGCCTTCGCCGACCTCGGCTTCACCGTCGACGTCGGCCCGCTGTTCCAGACCCCGGCCGAGGTCGCCCGGCAGGCCGTCGAGGCGGACGTGCACATCGTCGGCGTCTCCTCGCTGGCCGCCGGACACCTCACCCTGGTGCCCGCGCTGCGCGCCGAGCTCGCCGAGGCGGGCCGCGAGGACATCACCATCGTGGTCGGCGGCGTCATCCCGCCGCAGGACTTCGACGCCCTGTACGAGGCGGGCGCGGCCGCGGTCTTCCCGCCCGGCACGGTGATCCCGGAGGCGGCCTACGACCTGCTGAAGTCGCTGGCGGCCGGCCTCGGCCACGAGCTGTGAGCCGGAGTCTCTAGGGCATGCCACCGCGGACGATAGACCTCGACAGCTACGTGACGGGTGTCCTCGACGGCTCGCGCGCCTGGATCGCGCGGGCCGTCACCCTCGTCGAGTCCACCCGGCCCGACCACCGCGCGCTCGCGCAGCAGCTGCTCGTCCGGCTGCTGCCGCACGCGGGCGGGGCGGTCCGGGTGGGCATCACCGGGGTGCCCGGTGTCGGCAAGTCGACCTTCATCGACTCCTTCGGCACCATGCTGACGGGCCTCGGGCACCGGGTCGCGGTGCTCGCCGTCGACCCGACGTCCAGCCGGACGGGCGGGTCGATCCTCGGCGACAAGACCCGGATGGAGCGGCTGGCCGTCGACCCGGCCGCGTTCGTCCGGCCGTCCCCGACCTCGGGGACGCTGGGCGGGGTCGCCAAGGCCACCCGGGAGTCGATGGTGGTGATGGAGGCCGCCGGGTACGACGTGGTGCTCATCGAGACGGTCGGCGTCGGGCAGTCCGAGACGACCGTCGCCGGGATGGTCGACACCTTCCTGCTGCTCAGCCTGGCGCGCACCGGCGACCAGCTGCAGGGCATCAAGAAGGGCGTGCTGGAGCTCGCCGACGTCATCGCCGTCAACAAGGCGGACGGCCCGCACGAGCGCGACGCCAAGGCGGCCGCCCGTGAACTCGCGGGCGCGCTGCGGCTGTTGCAGGCGCCGGACGCGGCCTGGACGCCGCCGGTGCTGACCTGCAGCGGGCGCGACGGCGCCGGGCTGGACGTGCTGTGGGAGCGGCTGCAGCAGCACCGCAAGGTGCTGGACGCCACCGGCGCGCTGGCGGCGAAGCGGCGCGACCAGCAGGTGGAGTGGACCTGGTCGATGGTCCACGACCAGCTGTACGCGCGGCTGCACGAGCACCCCGAAGTGCGGCGGCTGGCACCCGAGTTGGAGGCCCAGGTGCGGGCCGGCACGCTGCCGGCCGGGCTGGCGGCGCAGCAGCTGCTGGACGGGTTCTTCGGGGCGGGCTGAGCGCGCGCCCCGGCGGGCGGTTCGGGTGCGGCTGCGCGCCCGAACCGCCCTTTTCGGCTACCACCACGCGGAGGACACCATCGCCACCATCGTGCAGGACGTCGTGATCGAGGCCGACGCGGACGAGGTGTGGGCGGCCGTACGGGACGTCGGGGCGGTGCACGAGCGGCTGATCCCCGGATACGTGCTGGACACCCGGATGGACGGCGACGTCCGTTACCTGACCGTCCCCGGCGGGGCCGTCATCCGGGAGCTGATCGTCGGCGTCGACGGCGGGCTGCGGCGGCTCGCGTACTCGGCCGTCGAGGGGTTCAGGCTCCCGCTCACCCACCACCACGCCGCGTTCCAGGTCGTGCCCGAGGGCCCGGGCCGCTGCCGGCTGGTGTGGACCACCGACGTGCTGCCGCACGCGATGGCGGAGCAGGTGCGGTTGCGGGTCGAGCGGGGTGCGCAGGTGATGAAGGAGACGCTGGAGCGGGCGGCGCGCCGGGACTCTACGGCGTGAGACCGTCGAGGATCGCGAGGGCGTCCTCGACCGAGCCCGCCGGGTCGGTGACCGGGTAGAGGACGCCCCGGACGGTGCGGCCGGCGTCGAGGACGAGGGTGAGCCGCTTGAGGCGCTCGGCGCCCGCCGCCCGGAAGGTGGGCAGCCGCAGGGCCGCCGCCAGCTGCAACTCGGCGTCCGACAGCAGCGGGAACGGGATCCGCGCGTGCTCGCCGAACGCCGCGAGCTGGTCCGGGCGTTGGGTGCTGACGCCGTACACGGCCGCGTCCCGGGCGGTGAACTCCCCCATCCGGTCGCGGTAGGTGCAGGACTCCAGCGTGCAGCCGACCGCGCCGGGGATCTCGCCCCAGCCGGGCGGGTGGCCCATGGCGCCCGGGGCGTAGGCGCCGGGGTAGCAGTAGAGCACCGTCCAGGCGCGGCCCGCCGCGACCGGATCAGCCCGGCCGCCGGAGGCGGCGGCGAGGTCGAGCTCCGGCAGCCGGTGGCCGACCAGGGCCGACACCCGGCGGGTCTCGGCGGAGTCGGCGGTGCTGGTGGCCGAGAGCGTGCCGTCGCCGAGCACGTACCGGCCGCCCCAGTCCTGCAGGGCGACCAGGACGGGCAGCAGCGCGCGCCCGCGCTCGGTGAGGTGGTACTCGTAGCGCGGCGGGTGCGGGTGGTAGAGCCGCTTCTCCAGCACCTCGTCGGCGACCAGGGCCTTCAGGCGTTCGGTGAGCACCTTGCGGCTGATGCCGAGCGCGTTCTGCAGCTCGTCGAAGCGGTGCATGCCGCCGGCGACGTCCCTGATCAGGAGCAGGGTCCAGGCGTCCCCGACGACGGCCAGGGCCTGGGAGATGGCGCAGTCCGGGTCCGCCGCTTGATTGTGCCGCATGGGTATCGATTATAGTGAGTTCCCTAAAGGAACTCACTCGGGAGTTCGCTGACATGGGGGTGGACGTGGCAGACGTGGCGACCAGACCAAGGGCGGAAGCGGTACGGCCGGACGGCGCCGGGCTGTTCTGGCGCTACTGGACGGCCTCGACGATCAGCCGGCTCGGCAGCCAGGTGACGACCGTCGCCCTGCCGCTGATCGCCGTGGTCGTCCTGCACGCCTCGGCGTTCGAGGTCGGCCTGCTCACCGGCGCCTCCTTCGTCGCCTGGCTGCTGATCGGCCTGCCGGCCGGCGTCCTGGTCCAGCGGCTGCCGCTGCGCGGCCTCCAGGTCGCGATGGACCTGCTCCGCGCCGCCGCCGTCGCCTCGGTGCCGCTCGCGGCCGCGTTCGGCGCGCTGCGCATGCCGCAGCTCGTGGCGGTGGCGCTGGTCGTCGGCCTCGCCAACGTCGTCTTCGACGTCGGCAACTCCGCCTTCCTGCCCGCCGTCGTCCCCAAGGAACAGCTCACCTCCCGCAACAGCCTGGACTCCGCCAGCCACGCGGCGACCGACCTCGCCGGGCCGTCCCTGGGCGGCGTGCTCGTCCAACTCCTCGGCGGCGCCGCCGCGATGCTGCTGGACGTGGTCAGCTACCTGGCCTCGGCCGCCCTGCTGCGCAGCCTGCCGCGCGGCGAACGCACCCCCGGCCCGCGCGCGGGCGGCGCCGGCATGCGCGAACAGATCCGCGAGGGCTGGCGGTTCGTCGCCCGACACCCGCTGATCCGGCCGTGCGTCGCCTCCGCCACCGCCGTCAACTTCGTCTGCGGCGCGCAGATGGCCCTCACCCCGGTGTTCCTGGTCCGCACCCTCGACGCGCCCGCCGCCGCGGTCGGCGCCCTGATGGCCACCAGCGGCCTCGGCAGCCTGCTCGGCGCCGCCCTCACCCCGCGCGTCGTCTCCCGGCTCGGCGGCGCCGGCGCGGTCCGCTGGGGCGCCGCGGCCGCCGCCGCCTTCGCCGTCCTGCTCCCGCTGGCCGGATCCGGCTGGGCGACGCTGGTCTTCGCGGTCGGCAACGCCGGGTTCTCCGGCGGCGTCGTGATCTTCAGCATCGTCACCCGCACCCACCGCCAGACCCACACCCCGCCGGAGCTGCTGCCCCGGGTGATGGCCACCGTCCGCTTCGTCTCCTGGGGCGCCATCCCGGTCGGCGCCCTCGCCGCCGGCGCCGCCGCCTCGGCCTGGGGCACGCGCACCGCCCTGCTGGCCTTCGCGCTCGCCTGCGTGGCAGCTCCCGCGATCCTGCTCGCGAGCCCGGTCCGCCGGGTGCGCGAGCTCGCCTGACGGCTGCCGGACCGGCCCGCACGGGGGGCGGGCCGGCCCGGCAGCCAAAGGCTCGCGCGGGGTGGTGGGCCGTCACCCACCACCCCGCGCGTGGGCTTGCCCCGTCGCCAATTCGCCACCTTGACCGTCCAGTTGTTCGAGCCCGGTGGAGTGCCGCTGTTAGCCTGCGTGACATGATCAGGATGCGATCCAGCCAACGGGCGCGCGGTGGGCCGGACTTCGGGCCGCAACGGGCGCTGATCGCCGCCAGTTTCGTCAGCCGGGTCGGGAACGGGCTGTTCAACACCGCGGCCGCCCTCTACTTCACGCTCGTGGTGCACCTGCCCGCCACCCAGGTGGGGGTGGGGCTGACGATCGCCGGCCTGTGCGGGCTGGCGGCCGGCATCCCGGCGGGGAACCTGGCCGACCGGTACGGGCCGCGGCCGGTCTGGCTGACGGCGCTCGCCGTCCAGACCGTCGCCATGGCGACGTTCGTCCTCATCGACAGCTGGCTCGCGTTCACGCTCGTCGCCACCCTGGACCGGCTGGCCGGCACGGCGGCCGGCGCGGCGGGCGGGGCGATCGTCTCGCGGATCGGCGGTGAACGGCCGGCCGCGTTCCGGGCCAGGCTGCGGACCTACGTCAACCTCGGCGTCGTCCTGGGCACCCTGGGCGCGGCCTTCGCCGTCCAGATCGACACCCGGCCCGCCTACACCGCGCTGATCCTCGCCAACGCCGCCAGCTTCGCCTTCGCCGCACTGATCGGGCTCCTCCGCATCCCCGCCTACCGGCCGCTGCCCCGGCCCCCGGGCCACGGCCGGCTGGCCGTCCTGGCCGACCGGCCGTACGTCGCCTTCGTCGCGCTCTACAGCGCCATGGGCCTGCAGTACCAGACGGTTTCGCTGCTGCTGCCGATCTGGCTCAGCGCCCACACCGACGCGCCGCGCTGGACGGTGGCCGCCGTCTACGCGATCAACAGCGGCGTCTGCGCGCTGCTGCAGAGCCGGCTCGGTTCACGGGTGGAGACCCCGCGCCAGGGCGGCCGCGCGTTCCGGATCGCCGGGCTGCTGTTCCTGCTCAGCTGCCCGCTGATGGCCCTGACCGCCGACGTTCCGGCGTGGGTCGCTCCGGCGATCGCCGCCGCCGCGGTGTGCGTCCACAGCGTCGGCGAGGTGTGGGAGTCCTCGGGCGGCTACGCGCTCGCGTTCGGCCTCGCGCCCGACCACGCCCAGGGGCAGTACCAGGGCCTCTTCGGCATCGGCTTCGACGCGGGCCAGGCGCTGGCGCCGGTCGTCCTGACGGGCCTGGTCCTCGGGCTCGGGCACGCGGGCTGGCTGCTCCTCGGCGTCTTCTTCGCGACCGTGGGCGCGGCGGGGCCTCCGGTCGCCGCCTGGGCCGAGCGGACCAGGCCGGCGCGAACTCCCGCGCAGGAGCGGCCGGATGAGTCCCCGCCGCTGGAGACGACTACGGACGGCGTACCGGAACACCGGTAGCGCCGTACGCCTCGGCCATCGCGCGGAAGGACCGCTTGGGGGCGAGCTCGCCGTCCGGCATCACCTTGCACACCCCGTAGGAGGCCAGGTCGAGGTCGAAGCGCGGGTCGGCGTGGTGCGGGTACTCGTAGCCGGCGAAGGTGAACCAGAAGGCGGTGTCCACGCCTTCCTCGTCGAAGACCGCGAGCATCTCGCGCAGATAGCGGGCCTGTTCCTCCTCATCGCGGACGTAGTCGCCGTTGATGCGGGGCGGATCGGCGTCGTGATCGACGACGTCCACCCATCCCATGCCGCCGCGCTCGGCCGCGCCCCGGTAGGTGCAGCAACCGAACTCGGTCGCCGCGAGCGGCTTGCCGTACCGGAAGTACTCGCGCAGGCCCTGCCGGAAGGCGTCGCTGGAATCGCCGTACGCGTCCGCACTCACGATGTCGAAGGGCGCCCAGTCGACCTGCTCCCACGTTCCGGAGGCGTAGGTGATCCGTCCGCGGAACCGTGCGCGCACCGTCGCCGCGATGTCGGCCAGCAGGGGGTTCAGCCGGGCGGGCACCTCGGCGAGCCCGGCCAGCGCCTCGGGGTCGCCGCCGGCCAGGGCGTCGATCCTGGCGAGGCTGTCGGCTCCGGGGAGGATGCCGGCGGCGAACAGGCTCAGTTCGCAGCCGGTGACGAAGACCTCCGCGCCCACCTCCTGGGCGTGGTCGGCACAGGTGGCGAAGTAGGGCAGCAGCTCCTCGGCGGACAGCTCGCACGGGAACGGGGAGAACCACACCTCCAGCCCGGCATCGGCGGCGTGCCGGGCCGCGAGGGCCAGTCGCCCGGGGTCGCCGCCGGTGATCCGCACGGCGTCGCAGTGCAGCTCGTCCGCGATGACGCGGATCTCGCGTCGCACCGCGTCGGCGTCGAAGACGGGCCGCGAACTCCTCCCGCCGGGAGTGAAGCCCGTGTCGTAGGTGATGCCTCTGGCTCGCATGGGATGCTCCCGACAGTCGTGTTCGGCGATAGTCGTGTTCGGCGACAGTCGTGTTCGGCGACAGTCGTGTTCGCCGATCGGAGCCGAACGTTAGGCACGAGTCGAAATGCCGGTCAACGGCCAGCTCCTCGGAACCGCACTCTTTGCCCTGGTCAGCCACGCAACCGTCGAGTGCAATGACAGTGATGGTCAACGCACGCCGGAGGAACGGGTGTTGCAACGATCGGCGACCAGTGCGCACACTGGGTGCCGAGACGACCGAGTCAGAGGACCGACCCGATGCCAGGACGCAGGCTGACCAGAGCCGACCGGCAACAGATCGCCGCGGGGCTGGCGCAGCGCCTGAGCTACGCCGACATCGCCAGACGCCTGAAGCGCCCCGCCTCGACGGTGAGCCGCGAGGTCACGCGCAACGGCGGACCCGCCCGGTACCGCGCGGAACTGGCACAGCTCGCGACCACCCGCCGAGCCCGGCGCCGGCCACAGCCCCCCGCCCCGGTGCGGCGGACCGTCGAGCAACTCGGCCCCGACCCCGCCGCAACGGCCGCGTTCGTCACCGACCTCACCACAGCGCTCGTCGAAACCGGCCTCCCGCGCACCGCCGCCCGCGTGATGGCCTGCCTCTTCACCTCCGAGACCGGCAGTCGCACCGCCACCGAGATGGCGCAGCACCTGCGAGTCAGCGCGGCGACCGTCTCGCACGCGGTTCGCCTGCTGGAGGGGCAGGAACTGATCCGCCGCGGTCGCGACGACGGCGGCCGCCGCCACCGGTACGTCCTCGACGACAAGGCGGGCCTGCGGACGGTCGCGGCCAGCGTCGCCGCCAACCAGCGGTTCGCCGCCACCGCGCTGCGCGGCGCCGAACTCTTCGGAGCCGAGACCGCCGCCGGATCCCGGCTCGCCCTGGCAGGCCGATTCCTCGAACGCCTCGGCGACGACCTCATCCGGTCCGCCGAGAAGCACTGGCGTGACGTGGTCGGTGACACCTCCGCGCACCCACCGGGCGGCGGCCGTCCTCCGGCCAGCGCGGGCCTGGACCGCGATTCTGACACCCCGTAGGGTTCCGGTACCGACGACCCGGGGAGAGGCGCGCATGAGCACGTACAGGGAGAAGGTCGAAAGCCGACTCGCGGGAGAACTCCTGCCCGGCGAGGTCGTGCGCGAGGCCGTGCCCGCCTTCCGCATCGGCGGGGTGCGCAAGGTGATGACCGTCGGCGCGGCCGGGATCGGCGGGCTCGCCGCGGCGGCGGGGTTCGCGCTCGCCACACGGCAGGGCCGGCCCGAGGCGCCGTCCGTCCCGATCGGCACGCCGAGCCGCTTCTTCCTCGCGTCGAGCTCCCGGCGGGTCGCCGTGTTCACCCTCGGCGGGATCGTGAAGGCCGCACCGGGGAAGCTGGTGCACTCGTGGCCGCTGGACCGGATCGCCTGGATCAGCGAGCCCGAGCTCGTCCCCGGCATGGCGCAGGCGCTCCGGGTCCGGATCGGCATAGCCGACGAGGGCGTCCTCGGCGTCGAGTTCCCCAGGCTCAACGTCGAGGCCGGGCGCTACCTGGTCAAGCGGCTGCTGCGCGACCTGGAGGAACTCGACCAAGACGGCGGGGACGCCACCTGACGTTCCCTCACGGCCGCCGGGCCGCCGCGACCGCATCGGTGTACAGCTCGGCGGTCAATTCCTCCTCACCGATGCCGAGTTCACGCAGAACGGCCCGGACCGAGGCGAGCGCCGGCGCGACCTCGACCTCGGTGTCGGCCACCGTCTCCACCTCGATGAACGTCTCGTCCCCCAGCTCCGGAACACGGACGAGCGTGGCCAGCATGCGCCGCCCGTCGCGCTCGAAGGAGTAGTTGCGGCACCGCTTCTCGAACGCGAGGCGCGGGACGAAACCCAGGCCCCGGACGATCTCGTGCATCGCCTCGGCGTCCTCCACCCGGGTCTCGGCCTCCGGCTTCGAGCCGGAGGCCGCATCCACCCGGGCGCCCTTGTAGGTGAGCATGGTGCGCGTGTCGTCGTCCGGCCCGTGCACGGTACGGATGCGGAGCTCGCGGTCGGCCTCCATCAGGCTGCCGTCCGGCGCGTCGTAGTACGTGTCGCGGTACACCTCGGCCCGACCGGCACCGCGCCGCTCCTCCAACTGGGCCAGCACACCCTCCGGGTCGCGCACCGCTGCCTTGAGCTCCGCTTCGATCGCCATGTCGCTTCCCTCCGTCAGATCACAGGCTCGGCGCCGTCCGCCAGGAGGCGGACGGTCAGAACGAGCCGTCGCCCCGGATGCCGTGGACGAGCCGTTGGGCTGCCGCATAGTCGGGCGCGATCGTCTCGGGCACCCACTGCACGCCATCCCAGCACAGAATCAGCCTCGGTTCCTTGGGTTCGGCGTGGGCAGCTGCCTCGCGCCCGCTCCTCACCTCGGAAAGACAGAGGGTGTCCCCCGCCGAAGGAGCCAACCGTTCGCCGGGTCATCGAGACGAGTTGCGGTTGTGCGCCGTGCCCCACCCGGTGAGGCACCTCGCCTCGGTGGTCTCCGGCCAGGAAGATTACAAGACCCACGTACCCTTGACCGGCGACAACAACGTCCATGACGACTCCGATCCGGGTGAGGAGCAGCGCCGTGCCCCTGGTCTCTGTGGTGATGCCGGTCCACAACTCGGCTGCCACGCTCGGCGCGTCGGTGCGCTCCGTGCTCGCGCAGACCCACGCGGACGTGGAGCTGCTGATCACCGACGACGCGTCCACCGACGGCTCCATGGACCTGCTGCAGGAGCTGGCCCGCACGGACGAGCGTGTTCGCCCGCAGGCGGCGCCCGAGCAGGGCGGTGCGGCCAGGGCCCGCAACCTCGCCATGGCGCGGGCCCGGGGGGAGTACGTGGCGCTGCTGGACAGCGACGACATGTGGCTGCCGGAGAAGCTGGAGCGGCAGCTCGCGTTCGCCGCCGGCGGTGATGCGCCACTGACGTTCACCTCCTACTTCAAGGTCGACGGCGACCACGTCGGCGAGGCCGCCGACTTCGTGCCGAACGGGCGGGTGGTCGAGGCGCGGGAGCGGGTGACGTACCGCGACATGCTGGTGCAGGACCACATCGGGGCCCTGACCGCCATGTACGACCGGAAGGTGCTGGGGACGCGGCTGATGCCGGACATGCCGAAGCGGCAGGACTACGCGCTGTGGCTGTCGATCATGAGGGACGGGCACCCCGCCCGGGGGCTGCGGGAACCGCTGGCGGTCTACCGGTCCGGCCGGGCCGGGTCCCTGTCGTCGAACAAGCTGTCGCTGGTGGAACACAACTGGGCGCTGTACCGCCGGCACGAGCGGCTGTCGCTCGTCCGGTCGACGATGGCGCTGGCCGGGGCGACCCTGCACTCGGTGCGCAAGGCGCGCATCTAGCGCCCGGTCCACCGAGCCGGAGATCCTGGTGCGCGATCGGGCCGGTCCGCCCCGTGGCTGTGCCGGGTGCTCAGCGGCTGGACCCACGGGGCGGGGATTCGGCGAGCCGGGACGGCATCACGCTACCTCGGGGAGGGAGTTGAGGGTGTGGGCCGTGCCCCAACCGTGGGTGGGGCACGGCGCTTCGGGGGTCTCCTGGTAGTCGAACCAGACCACCTTGCCCGCGCCGGTGGGGTGCCAGCCCCAGGCGTGCGCCAGGGCGTCGACGAGCAGGAGGCCGCGGCCGCCGGGCGATTCGTCGTCGCGCTCGGGTCGCGGAAGATCCGGGCACCGGTCGGCCACCTCCACCCGCACGCGGTCGGCACGGCGCCGGACGGTGATCGCGCAGCGGGCCCTGGTGTGCAGCAGCGCGTTGGCGATCACCTCGCTCGCGCAGAGCTCCAGTTCCTGGAGGGCATCTTCCGAGAACGGCACACCCCACTCCCGCACGATCGCCACCACGAGCCGCCGCGCCGCCGGCACCTCGTCGGCCCCCGGCGGCACACCCCACTCCAGCGGAACCGGGAAGCGCGCGGTGTCGAGCGGGCTGACGATCAAGGGGGCTTCCACTCCGGTCAAGCCACACGGCCGCTGTTGAGGTCGATTGTCGACGGCGGTCACCGCAGTCTCCGTTCCTGGTCGCGGCGCTCCACAGAGGGGCGCCGATCGGCTGGACGAGCCGCCCGGAGCACGAATCCGATGACGTCCAGGCGGTTGACTCTCAGTCAACCGCTGTGCACGCAGAGAGATAAGGTGCCAGAGTGTGGACCAGATGTCGGCCAGTTGTCGGCCACTGTGGGCCAGCTCTCGGCCCGAGGGAGGGCGCCGTGCCAGGGGGACCCGCGACAGTCGCACAGCTGATCAGGGCTGCGCGGGAAAGGAAGGGCTGGTCGCAGGCGCGACTCGGCCGCGAGCTGGGGGAGGCCGAGGGCAAGGGCGGCTCGGGACCTGATCGGGGCCAGGTCTCCCGCTGGGAGCGCGGCGGCCGCGTCCCGAAGTACTGGATGCCGTACCTGATCTCGGTTCTGGGCATTGACCTAGCAGAAACGGTTAGCAGCCCGCCAGCTCGTCAGGACGAGACCGGAACTGGCGATACCGTGGATTCCGTCATCGAGCTGAGCCGGAGGGACGTGGTGGATCGCCGGGGATTCGTGGCCGCCTCTGGCGCGTACGCGCTCGCGGCGCTGGGGCTGCCTGACCCGGATGCCGTGTTGCGGCGGGTGCGGCTGAAGGCCGGGGGCAAGGTGCAGGTCGGGCGGGGGGAGGTTGCGGCCGTCCGGCAGATGACGAAGTCGCTCGGCGATGCGGCGGCGGAGCTGGGTGGCGGGCACGCTCGGCATCTCGCAGTCCGCTACCTCCATCACGACGTGGCGCCCTGGCTGGACGGGACGTGGAGTCAGGCGATCGGCCGGGAGTTGCTCGCCGCCACCGCTCAACTCGTGCACCTGGCAGGGTGGATGGCCCAGGACGAGGGCAACCAGGACGCCGCCCAGCAGTACTACGCCCACTCCTTCCGGCTCGCCTCCGAGGCCGGCGACGCCGAGCTGGCCGCCACCGCTCTCCGGGGCCTCGCCGTACAGGCCATCGACCTCGGGTTCCGACCCACCGCCGTCCGGATAGCGGAGGAGTGCGTCGACCAGGCCAAGTCCCTCGATGCCCCGCGCGCTCTGGCCTACTACCAGGCCACCCTCGCCAACGCCGCCGCGCTCGACGGCGACCGTCGCACCGCCACTGCCGCGCTCTCGGCCTCGCAGACGGCGATCGAACGCGCCACCGACGCGCCGGGCGGGTCCTGGGCCTCGCACTACAGCATCGGCCGATGGGCCCATGAGTCCGGCATGATCCTTGCCCGGCTCGGCGACTACGCCGGTGCGCAGGACCATCTCCGGCACGCGCTCGACATCCACGGCCTCGACCGGCGCCGCACCCGCGCGATCGTCCTCGCGGACCTGGGCACCGTCCGGCTCCGTCAGGACGACGTCGACGGCGCTCTCGCCGCGTGGCACGACTTCCTCGACTGCGCGGACGGCATCCGCTCGATCAAGGTCCAGGACGCTGTCGACGATCTGCGGGCACGCCTCTACCGCCTCCGTGACGTGCCGGGAGTCGACGAACTGGACGAGCGGGCGGCGAGCCTGCTGCCGTCGCCGGGGCAGGGCGACGCGGGGTAGTGACGGCGAAATCGGTTGCGGGCGCGGGTTCGTGGCTGGGAGCGTGCAGGGGATGACGATCTACTTCTACGGGGCCGACGAAGTGCCGTACGGGTGCTTCTCGAACTTCTCGGCGCATGAGGTGGAGCTCGACGGTCTTCTCTGGCCGACGTCGGAGCACTACTACCAGGCCCAGAAGTTCCTCGGGACGCGGCAGGCCGAACTCATCCGCCGGGCCGGTACACCACTGCGGGCAGCGGAGTTGGGGCGGGATTCGTCGAAGCCACTCCGCAGGGACTGGGAGCGGGTCAAGGATGATGTGATGCGGCGCGCGGTCGGGGCCAAGTTCCGGGCCCATGACGACATCCGGGAAATCCTCCTCGCCACCGGGGACGAGGAGATCGTGGAGGACACCTCGACCGACCACTACTGGGGGCGCGGACGCACCGGGACCGGCAGGAACATGCTCGGCCGGATCCTGATGCGCACCCGCAGCCAACTGCGCGGCTGAACGGCCCCGGGCCTGCCCGACCAGGCCCGGGGCCGTTCGCGTCTCAGCTCGCGCTCAGACGGTCTTGGTGGCGGCCGCGAAGCGGGCCGAGACGTCCTGCCAGTTGACGACGTCCCACAGGCGGGTGACGTAGTCCGGGCGGACGTTGCGGTACTGCAGGTAGTAGGCGTGCTCCCAGGCGTCGAAGGCCAGCAGCGGCGTGGTGTTCTGCCCGACGTTGCCGTGGTGGTCGTAGACCTGCTCGACGATCAGCCGGCCGCCCAGCGGCTCCCAGGAGAGGATGCCCCAGCCCGAGCCCTGGACGCCGGTCGTCGCGTTCGTCAGCTGCTTCTTGAAGGCGTCGAAGCTGCCGAAGTGCTCGGTGATCGCATCCGCCAGCTCGCCCTCGGGGCGGTCGCCGCCCTCGGGCGAGAGGTTCTGCCAGAACAGCGAGTGCAGGACGTGGCCGGACAGGTGGAAGGCGAAGGTCTTCTGCAGGCCCACCAGGCCGCCGAACTGCTCCTTGTCGCGGGCCTCGGCGAGCTGCTCCAGGGTGTCGTTGGCGCCCTTGACGTACGCGGCGTGGTGCTTGGAGTGGTGCAGCTCCAGGATCTCGGCGGACATGGCGCGCTCGAGGGCGGAGTAGTCGTACGGCAGGTCGGGAAGCGTGTAGGTGCCCATCAGGACACGGCCCCTTTCGGCGGGTTGGTCAGTGCTGATCGTGCCGGGACAACACTATTGCGTATGAGTTGCAACAGCGATCACTGGGCTCCTGCTTATTCCTGACGCTCCAACCAATTCAGTCTCAAGGGCTTCCCGCCGCTACGTAAAGTGTGGCATTTTACATGTCACACATCAGGACCCGCGTGCCCCCAACCACGCGGCGACCCTCAACGGCCCCGGAGGCCCCCACAGATGCGTCCCTCCCGGATATCGATGGCCCGTGCGCGGAAACTGCCCGCGCTCGGTGCTGCCTGCTTCCTCGCGCTCGGCCTGTACGCACCCCAGGCCGCCCACGCGGCCCCCACCACCCCCGCGCCCACAGCCGCCAGAACCGCCCCGCACGCGATCCCCGTCCCCAAGTCCCCCGAGACCCCGCGCGACCCCCGTCCGCTCGCCTCGGACCCGCAGGCGAAGGCCACCTCCCCGGCGGCGGGCAGCGCCACCGGTCAGGCCAAGGCGCCGCGCCAACTCGCCGCCACCGCCTGCGACGTGAGCGCCTTCACCAGCAACTCCGGTGCCGCGCTGGTGCAGCAGGTCAAGGCCGCGAGCCTGGACTGCGTCAACACCCTGTTCACCCTCACCGGCGACAACGCCAAGGCCGCGTTCAACGAGGCCCAGATGGCCACCGTCGCGAACGCCCTGCGCGACACCGCGACCAGCTACCCTGGCGACGACTCCACCTCCGCGGGGCAGTTGGTGCTGTTCCTGCGCGCCGGCTACTACGTGCAGTGGAACCACTCGGACGTCGTCGGCCCGTACGGCACCACCCTGCAGACCGCGATCCGCGGCGCGCTGGACGGCTTCTTCGCCGCCCCGCACAGCAAGGACGTCACCGAGGCGAACGGCGCGACCCTCGCCGAGGCCGTCACGCTGATCGACAGCGCGCAGGAGAACGCCCGTTACACCGGTGTCGTGAAGCGCCTGTTGGGCGACTACACCTCCGCCTGGACCGGTTCGATGGCCGCCGCCGTCGCCAACACCAAGACCGTGATCGACCGCGGCTTCGACCTGCCGGCCTTCGTCTCCGCGCTGCAGGCCGACCCGGCCTTCGCCACCACGCTCGCCTCCTTCGTCACCCGCAACGCCGGCCAGATGACCGGCGGCGACGCGGTCACCTCGATCGGCATCGAGCTCGGCAACTGGGTCGCCAACGACGCCCTCCGGGCCCAGGGGCGGCCGCTGGTCAAGGACCTGATCAACCGCTACCCGCTGGTCGGCGCCACCGGCCCGCTCACCATGAACCTGCTCTGGTTCGCGGAGAAGAAGGACGCGAACAACTGCTCGTACTACGGCACCTGTGACGTGCCGGCCAAGCTCGTGCCGCTGGTGCTCACCAGCAACCACACCTGCAACGCCAACCTGAGCATCCGGTCGCAGAGCATGACGGCGCAGCAGTTCGCCGACACCTGCACCAGCCTGACCAACCAGGACGCGTTCTTCCACAAGCTGGTCAAGGACAACGGCCCGGTGGCGAACGACAACAACACCAGCCTGGAGGTCGTCGTCTTCGACGACTACTACAACTACAGCCTCTACGCCTGGGAGATGTACAACATCGCCGTCGACAACGGCGGCATGTACGAGGAGGGCAAGCCGAACGTCCCCGGCAACCAGGCCCGCTTCATCGCCCACCAGGCCGACTGGCTGCGCCCCTCCTTCCAGATCTGGAACCTCAACCACGAGTACACCCACTACCTCGACGGCCGCTACGACATGTACGGCGACTTCGACACCGGCATGACCACCCCGACCGTCTGGTGGGTCGAGGGCCTGGCCGAGTACGTCTCGTACAGCTACCGGGGCGTGCACTACGACGACGCCGTCAAGCAGGCCGGCCTGGGCACGTACGCGCTGAGCACGCTCTTCGACAGCACCTACGACAACGCCGACTCGACCCGGGTCTACAACTGGGGCTACCTGGCGGTGCGTTACATGCTGCAGTCGCACCCGCAGGACGTCGACGCGCTGCTCGCCAAGTACCGCGCCGGTGACTGGGCGGGCGCCCGCACGCTGCTCAAGACCACCATCGGCACCCGCTACGACGCCGACTTCGCGACCTGGCTGAAGGCCTGCGGCGCCGACAACTGCGGCTCCCTGCCCACCAACCAGGCCCCGCTGTGCACCGCCGCCGACGTCCGGAAGTTCGACAAGAACTGCCGCCGCGACGGCCTCGCCGCCACCACCGGCAACTACCGCTACAACTTCGTCCTGCTGCCGGCCGGCGTGAAGCAGCTGACCATCACCAGCAGCGGCGGTACCGGCAACGCCGACCTGTACTACAACGGCGGCTCCTGGGCCACCACCGGCTCGTACCAGGCCAAGTCGACCAACGGCGGCAACGGCGAGACGCTGACAATCGCCAACCCGCCCGCCGGGTACGTCTACTTCAGCCTCTTCGCCCAGCAGGGCTTCGACGGGGCGAGCGTCACCGTCAGCTACAACTAGCAGGTCCCCGCAGCGAGGAGGGGCCCAGCGCGGCGGCGCGGGGCCCCTCCGGCGTCTCCTGCGCCGCTCGCCTCCCGCCGGCAGGTCGGGCAGGATGCGATCATGCGACCCGACACCGAACCGAACCCCGCCACCACCGAACAACCCGCCGTCGAACGGCCGGACTTCCGCGCCGCCCTCGCACGCGGGCCGGAGGCGGCCGTGGAGGCCGCCTGGCAACTGAAGATGCTGAACTGGGGCGAGCGGCACCGCGAGCGCGGGGGCGACCCCGCGTCCCCGATCGCCGGACTGCTGCGCCTGCTGCGCGCGGCCCACGCCGAGCCGCGGCTGCGGCGGCTGATGCCGGGCACCAGCCACTTCTCGCTCTGGTTCAGCCTCTCGACCACCTATCCCTCGGTCGCCGCCGGGCCGACGATCACCGAGCCGCTGCGCGGCGGCGGTTACCTCGTCCGGTTCCGCACCAACGAGGATCCCGTCCCGGCCGCGACGGCCGAGGAGGCGGTGGCGCTGATCGTGGCGAGCCTGCCCGCGGACCTCGGCGAGGTCTTCAACCACCCTGTGGAACAGGGACGTTAGCCCAGCATCGGCGGCTGGAGGGCGAGCACCGAGGGCGTCGACCCGGGCGCGGCCAGGCGCAGCAGGCCGTGGCCGATGCCCGCGACGCCGACCAGCAGGGAGGGGCTGCGGACTCCGTGCGGCAGGCCGCAGGCCCAGCCGCGGGTGTCGAGGGCGGCGAGGGCGGCGTGCGCCTGCCGGTCGGCGGCCTCCCGCCAGGCGGGGCCGGCCAGGCGGAGGGTGTCGAGGTTGCCGAGATCGCCGTGGCAGAGCGAGGAGTTGTAGCCGAAGCCCTCCCGCAGGACGGTGGCCAGTGCGGTGTCGCGCTCCGCGAGCAGCGCGTCGGCGGCCTCCGGCAGGAGGGCGGCGAGCTCGGTGCGGGCGAGCGCGACACCGGCCGCGCCGTGGCACCAGAGCGCGGGGTGGGACGGGCCGTCCTCCCGGACGTCGCGCCAGTTGCCGGCCCCGGCGTCGTACAGGGTGCGCTCGTACGCGACGGCGGCGAGGGCGAGTTCGGCGCCGCGCGGGTCGCCGAGGCGGTGGCCGGCCCGGGCCAGGGCCCAGGCGATGCCGGAGCCGCCGTGGGCGAAGCCGGCGAGCGGGCGGGTGACGGTGCCGGCGAGCGCGGCGGGCAGCCAGCCGACGCCTCCCTCGGGGTGCGGGGCCGCGAGGTCGGCCAGCCGGTCGACGCAGCGGGCGAGTGCGTCGGTGACGGCGGGCCCGGGGCGGACGGCATCCCAGGCGAGCAGGCCGCCGATGGTGCCGGCGTTCCCGGCGACGACGTCGTGCTGCTCGTCCTCGGCGGCGGTGGCGGCGATCCGGGCCAGCACCTGGGCGGCGAGCCCGTCGAGTTCGGGATCCGGGTGGTGGGCGGCGAGTTGGGCGAGTGCGTACAGCACGCCGCCGGTGCCGGAGAGGCCGCCGCCGAGCCGGTCGGCCCGCCGCCGGACCTGGTGGCGCAGGGTGGCCTCGGCCGCGCCGGCGGCCGCGCGGTGCTCGGGATCGCCGGTGGCGAGGGCGAGTTGGTGCAGGAAGAGGGTGACGCCGGCGGTGCCGCTGTACAGGTCGGGGCCGAGTTCGGCGGGGGCCCAGCGGCCGGGCGGGGTCCAGTTGGGGCCGGCCCAGGCGAGGTCGGCGCTGCCCCGGTAGGCCTCGCGGAGCAGTTGCTCGCCCGCCTCGACGGCCTTGGCGAGGGCGCGAGCGGTCAGTGAGCCGACCGGATCGGCGGCGACCGGATCGGCGGCAGCCGGGGCGACGGCTTCGCCCCGGCGGGGTTCGCGGGCGCCGTCCGCCGTGGTCACCGAGAGCCGCAGCAGCTGGAGTTGGCGGGCGAGGTCGTCCTCGCCGAGGGCGTCGACCTTCTCCAGGGCGAGTTCGAGGGTGGGCCGGTCGGTGGCGCCGGGGATGACGGCGCCGGTGGCGGAGCGGCCGTCGACGCTGTCGGGGCGGACGGTGAAGACGGGGACGTCCCCGCGCCAGAGGTCGGCGCGTTCGTGGTCGAGGTAGACGAGGGCGTGTTCCTCCCAGGCGGCGAGGGCCCAGAGCCGGTCGAGGTGGCGGTCCTGGTCGAGGGCGTCGCGGAGCAGGTCGGGGTGGCAGGCGGTGGCGAGCAGGCTGCGGTATTCGAGGGTGTCGCGGCGCAGCATCCGGGTCTCGTCGGCGCCGAACGCCCGGATCAGCTCCCGGACCTGGTCGCGCCGCGCGCCGAGCAGCCGGTAGGCCTCGGTGAATCCGGCCTCCAACTCGTCGACGTGGTCGGCGAGTCGCAGCGGCTGACCGGGCGGGACGGGTCGGCTGCCGGGGGCCGCGACGGGCATCCGCCGGTACTCCAGCCGGAGCCGGTCGGTGCCTTCGTCGACGAGGACGGGAGCGGGGCGTGGCGGCAGGTTCTCCGGGTCCCAGCCGAGGGCGGAGAGGTCGGCGCCGCCGTTGCCCTCGTCCCACATCCGTTCGGGCAGCAGGCCGGAGCGCAGGACGGAGTGCCGGGCCTGGTGGCGGGCGAGGCGCTCGGACTCGGAGAGGACCTTGGCGGGCTCGGGCAGGTCGGAGTGGAGGACGGCCTCCAGGTCGATCAGGACGGGCTGGTCGCGGACGGCGAGCAGGTTCTGGGTGTGGCAGTCGACGGCGTCGAGCACGTACAGCAGCGCGGCGAGCGAGCCCGCCCGGTGGTAGAAGGCGCTCAACTCGGCGGCGTCGCGCGCCGGTTCGGCGGTGACGAAGGCGACCCAGCCGTAGCCGTCGCGGGCCAGGTGGGTGAGCTCGCGCAGCGGCAGCCGCAGTTGCGGGTTGAGCCAGTGCAGCAGGTGCTGGAAGTGCGTCTCGGCGCCGAGCGGGCGCGGCTTGTAGACGATGCGGGTGCCGTCCTCGAAGCGCAGCAGGCTGACGGTGGCGCCGCCGCGGTGCGGGTCGCCGAGCCCGGTGGCGAGTTCGGTGAGCCGGCCGAGCCGGCCGCGCGGACCGAGCGGACCGAGCGGACCGAGCGGGCGACCGGAGGCGAACACGTCCGCGAGCTCGGGCAGATCGGCTGCGAGCCGCCGGTAGAGCGTGAGGCACGTGTCGGCCCACTGCTCGGCTTCGGTGCTCAACCTCCGGGCCAGAACGGGGTATTCGGCGAGCAGCCGGACGGCCCGGGCGGGCTCGGTGAGCCGGTCGAGGAAGTCGCGGTAGCGCTGCTCGGGGGTGTCGCCGGTCAACTCGCCGCTCAGCCGGGCGACGTGGAGTTCGGTGATGACGGTGCGGACGGCGCTCGCGTGCGCGGCCCCGGTGAGCGCGGGCAGCACGAGCGCGGTCAGGTCCTCCGCAGTGCCGAGCTCCGCGAGCGGCAGTTCGGCGAGGCCGGCGAGCAGGCGGTCGCGGGCGGCGGCGAGGGCCGGGGCGGCGAGCCGGGCGAAGGCGTGCCGCTCGGGGACGTCCAGGGTGAGCCCGGACTCGAAGGCGGCGGCGAGGCGTTCGGCCCAGTCGGGGGTGCCGAGGCGGTCGGCGAGGGCGTCCGGGTCCTCGGCGAGCAGGGCGTGCAGCGCGTCCGGGTCGAGGCCGTCCGCGGCGAGGCGGCGCTCGAACCAGCCGGGGCGGTCGAAGGGCGCCTGGGCGCGCCAGCGGTCGAGGATCCGTCCGGCGCGTGCCCGCGCCTCCGCGCCGGGGTCGTGGCGGGGGTCGGCCCGGCCGCGGTCGGCGAGCGGGACGGCCCGGGCGGCGGCCCGGCGGAGTTCGGACGCGTCTAACACGGGCGGTACGGCCTCTCGTGCTCGGTTCCCTCGGGGATGGTCCCGGCGGCGCGCGACGCGCACCGCCGGGGGTGGCGCGGGTTCGTCAGTAGCTGCACATTCGCCAGCAACTGGACATGTACTCACAGGTGTTGAGCTGCTTGCTCGCGCTCGTGTACACCTCGTCCGCCGGGTCCCCGGCCGGGTGGGGCTGGTGGTCCTGAACGAGGCCGAGCCGGAAGTCCTCGTCCTTGAGCGCGCGGAGCTGTTCGGTGGTGGACGGCATGCTGGTTCCTCCCCTGGTGTCCGGTGCTAGCTGGTTCCGGTGATCCCTGTGGTTCGGTCGGCACGGGGTCGTGCCGTTGTCCGGATACTGTCAACAGCCCGCCCGGCACACCAGGGTTCCGACCGCCGCCGGGCGCAATTTCGGCCACGGTCGAACGAACGCGGGCCGGGCCCGTACGGCTGCGGGTCACGGGCGCTTCGTCCGCGCGGCCGCCGGCCGGGTTGGCCGGAATCGGGCCCCTGCGGCCGGCCCGGACTCCTGTGGCCGGGCCGACCGCCGGGGGCCAGGATGGAAGCCACCCGCCGGGCCCCGGCCCCGGACCCGATCGGAGCGCGATGAGCGAGCAGCACAACGTCGTCCTGCTGACCTTCCCGGACGCCACCGGCTGGCGCCCGGCCTTCGAGGAGGCGCAGCACCTGCCGGGCCTGCGCTACGCGGCGGCCATGGAGCGCACCGCCGAGGGCCTGCTGGAGATCAGGGACACCTTCACCAAGGGCGCGGGCGTGGCCACCGTCGGCTCCGGCGTGCTGGGCGGCCTGGTCGGGCTGCTCGGCGGGCCGATCGGCGTGCTGCTGGGCTTCGCGGCGGGCGCGGCGCTGGGCAACGCGGCCGAGGAACACCAAGCGGCGGAGGGCGGCGCCGCGCTGATCGTGCTGTCGCCCCGGGTCCCGGACGGCGGCGCGCTGCTCGCCCTGGAGGCCCGCGAGTCCTCCCCCGGCCCGGCGGACGAGCTGGCCGCCCGGCACGGGGCCGCGGTGGAGCGGATCGCCACGGAGGCCTTCACCGAGCAGGTCCGGGCGGCCGAGCGGAAGGCCTCGAAGGGCCGCCCGTGACGCCTCAGGTCCGCGTGACGCGTCAGGTCCGCCGGTACAGGACGGGCATCGCGCCGACCCGGTTGGCCAGCAGGTTCGCCTGCACGTAGCTGCGGAAGCTCGGCTTGCTCACCTGCCGCAGCAACAGCCGCAGCGGCGTGCTGTCCCAGCGGGCGTGGTTGACGAAGACGTAGTCCGACTCCGCGCCGTCGAGCGGTTCGAGCAGGGTGGACTCGCGCAGGCCGGTCTCCCGCACGTACCAGCCGGCCAGGTGCTCCCACAGCTCCAGGGCGACGTCCTTGTCCTCGGCGACGAAGTGGTTGAACAGGAACAGCGCGGGCCGGCTCTTGTCGACGTCCGCGAGCGCGCGGGTGCAGCGGGCGCGCAGCACGTGGGTGTCGGAGGCGGCGGTGGTCAGCGCCGAGGCCAGGGCCTGGTACCGCTCGCCCTCGGTGACCGGGCCGAGGTCCTCGGGGGTGTCGGTCTCCACCAGGACGGCGACGTCGAAGCTGGCCCGGTGGAAGCGCCCCTGCCGGGCGTATCCGCCGGGCGGCGGGGCGAGGAGCGCGCGGTAGACCGTGGCCCGCCGGACGGCCGGCTCCGACTGGAGCGCCACGGCCAGCGGCTTGAGCCGGTCGAGCAGGGCGCTGCGCACGGCGTCGGTGCGCACGAACGGCGGCCCGCCGGGCGGCGCCACGGCGGCGGCCAGGTGCAGGTAGCCGTACGGGGGCGGGTCGGCCAGGCGGGCCCGGGGGTACTTCGGGTTGGGGTGGAGGAGTTCGAACTTCATGATCGCTCCACGGCGGGGAGACGGGGAGGCGGGGAGACGGCGTAGGCCCCGGTAGGCGGGTAGGCGGCCCCCCAGGTCCGCCTACCCGCCCCCGCCGCCGCCATGCGCAGCAGCGGGCAGCCGCCGTCACTCCGCCCGCAGCGCCTCCACCGTCCGCGCCCGCGCCGCCCGTACGGCCGGGAGCAGCGCGCCGAGCAGGGCGATCAGCAGCCCGCCGAGGGCGAGCAGGAGCAGCAGCGGGGTGCCGAAGACGTCGAGGGCGGAGTCCGGGAAGTTCAGCCCGGCGCTGTGGCCCATCGCGGGCACCGTCCGGCCGTGCAGCAGCAGCCCGAGCGGCAGGCCGATCGCGCCGCCGACCGCCCCGACCAGCAGCACCGAGGCGAGCACCACGCCCACGGTCTGCGCCGGGGTCATGCCGAGGGCCTTGGTGACGCCCATGTCGCGGGTGCGCTCGCGGATCTCCAGCACCACGGTGTTGAACACGCCGAGCCCGGCGACCACGACCAGCAGCAGGGTCAGCGTGGCGGTGAGCGAGTTCAGCGCGGCGATGGAGCCGCTGGAGCTGTGCCGGGCGTCGGCCTCGGCGGTCATGTGCAGCGGAGCGAGCGCGGCGCCGAGGGCGGTGGCGTAGGCGGCGTGGTCGGTGCCGGGATCGAGCTTGACGAACCAGAGGTCCGGCGAGGGGGCCGTCCCGGCGGGGAAGGTGGCGGCGTCGGTGAAGAGCTCGTTGGTCTGCATGTGCGGGTCGAAGACCTCGCCGACGATCCGGACGGTGACCGGCCGGCCGTGGTCGGTGAAGGTCACCCGGTCGCCGAGCCCGACCCGGGCCTCGGTGAGGAAGGTGGCGGGCGCGACGGCCTCGCCGGGGCCCTGGTACCAGCGCCCGGAGACCATCCGGTAGCCGGCCCAGCCGCTGTTCCCGACGAAGGCGGTCACCGTGGTGTTCCCGGCGACGCCGGGGACGGTGACGTCGACGGCGCCGAGGCCGTAGTAGGCGGCGGTGCCCGGCTGGGCGGTGAGGGCGGCGGTGACGGCGGCCGGGTCGGCGGCGACCGGCCGGGCCGGCGGGGCCGCCGCCCCGGCCGCCCCGGGCGCGCCGTGCGGCAGGTCCGGGCGCTGCGGGTGCACGAGGACGTCCGAGGCGTCGTGGTTCTTCGCCCCCTGCACCCAGCTCATCGTCCCGCCCATGCCGACCGCGAAGGTCGCCGCCGCCGTGCCGAACACGACCGCCGCGAGCATCCCGGCCGCGCGGGCCGGGCGGGCGAACGGCTGGGCGAGACCGAGGCCGATCGGCCGGGGCAGCGGCAGCCGGGCGGCCAGCGCGGCGATCCGGGCGGCGACGACCTGCCGGGTGCCGCCCGACGTGCGGCCCACGGCCAGGGCCTCGACGGTGCGCAGCCGTCCGGCGCGGACGGCGGCCGCCCAGGCGACCAGCGCGACGGTGAGCAGGGTGCCGCCCGCGACCGCGACGTCCACCCAGGGGGCGATGCCGGAGGCGGTGGTGCCGTAGGCGTGGCCGGTGGTGGCGAGCACCGGGACGGTGAGCAGGTTGCCGACGACGACCCCGAGCAGGATGCCGGCGGCCGCCGGGATCAGCGCCTGGGCGACGTACGCGCGCACCACCTGGGCGGGGGTGCAGCCGAGCGCCTTGAGCACGCCGATCCGCCGCGTCGCGGTGCCGACCGCGCCGGCCACCACGTTGCCCGCCACCAGCACCGACATCGCCAGGCCGAGCAGGCCGAAGGCGACCATGAACGGCAGGAACATCGCGGTGTTGCGGTCCGAGCCCTCCTTGGCGGCGAGCCAGGACTGGGCGCCGGTGAGCGCCCCGGCGGGGGCGGCGGCCGCGACGGCGGCCCGGTCGGCGTCCATCGCGGCGGTGCTGCCGGCGTCGGCGAAGCGGTACAGCATCTCGTAGCCGGGGGTGCTGCCGGGCGCGGTGAGGGAGCCGATCGCGTCGGGCGTCACCCAGGCGTCGGCGGTGCGGCTGACGGACCGGGCGAAGCCGACGATCTTCAGCACGGGCGCCCCGGGCAGGCCCGGCAGGCGCAGGGTGTCGCCCGTCGCGGCCGAGGTCTCGTACCCGGAGGCGACCACCACCTCACCCGGCCGCTTCGGCCAACTCCCCTCCGTCAGCTGGACGTTGTCGACACCTCCGGCAGGTTCGGCGCGCCCGGCGACAGCCATCGGCGGCAGCTGCGCCCCGGCCGGGGTGTGCTCGCCGGGGGTCGGCTCGGGGTCGAGGGTGAGGGTGCGGAACGGGCCGACGGCGGCCGTCACCCCGGCGGCGTGCGCGGTGGCGGCGAGCTGGTCGGCACCGGTCCGGGCGCCGTCGAAGCGTGCGGTGAGGTGGGCGCCGCGCTGGCCGTCGAAGGCCTGGTCGAAGGGGGCCCGGGAGGCGACCAGCAGCGAACCTCCCAGCACCGAGCAGGTGGTGGCGACCAGGGCGGCCAGGCCGACCGCGACCGACTGCGTCCGGCGGCGGCGCACCCCGGCCCGTACGACTCGCCCCAGCGCGCTCATGCCGCCACCGCCGTGTCCGACTCGATCCGGCCGTCCCGCATCCGCACGGTGCGGGTGGCGCAGTCCCGGGCGAGGGTCAGGTCGTGGGTGACCAGCAGGACGGTCTGGCCGTCCTCGTGCAACTCGCGGAACAGCTCCTTGACGTCCTCGCCGGAGGCGGAGTCCAGCGCCCCGGTCGGCTCGTCGGCCAGCAGCAGGGCCGGCCGGTTCATCAACGCCCGGGCCACCGCGACGCGTTGGCGCTCACCGCCGGAGAGCCTGCCCGGGTGGGCGCGGGCGTGCCGGTCGATGCCGAGCGACTCCAGCAGCTCGGCGGCCCGCCGCCGGGCCTCGCCGCGCGGGACGCCGGCCAGTTCGCCGGCCAGCACCACGTTGTCGGCGACGGTCAGATCGTCCAGCAGGTTGAAGAACTGGAACACCATGCCGATCGTGCCGCGCCGGTAGCGCGCCGAGCCGGTCTCGTTCAGCCGGTCGACCCGCACCCCGGCCACCGTCACCGTGCCCGAACTCGGCCGGTCCAGCCCGGCGACCAGGTTGAGCAGGGTGGACTTCCCGCTGCCGGACGGGCCCAGCACGGCCACCGACTCCCCCGCCCGCACGCTCAGGTCCACCCCGTCCAGGGCCGCCCTCGCGCCCTCGTAGCGGCGGCCGACGCCGCTCAGTTCGATCACCGGATCGCTCATGTCCCGTGCTCCTCGCAGTTCCTGACGTTCGACGAGGACGAAGGTACGGACGGGCGGCGCGGGCCCGCGTCCGCCGCCCGCGGCAAAGTCCGTACCGCGCCCGGCGTACGGCGCACGGCGTCATCCCTGCGAGGTAGTCGCCCGGCGTACGGGCCGCCGCCGCCCGCCGGGCTGTGCCGGACGGCCGGGGACCGCCAGAATGTCCCGGTGATCAACCATCCGACAGTGCGACGGCTGTGCGCGGCGGCCCGGGCGGGCGGGGGCGGCGCGCCCGCCCCGCCCCGGCCGACCCGGCGCGGCCAGGCGTTCGACCTGGCCCTGGCCGTCTTCCTCGCCTCCGTCAGCGGCCGGTACGCGAGCATCGCGCCCGCCCTGCACGGGCACGCCTGGCACTGGCTGCTGGTCCTGGTGCCGTTCGTCCCGCTGCCGCTGGCGCTGCGCCGCCGCTTTCCGCTGGCGGTGCTGTGGGCGGTGCTGCCGGGCGCGCTCCTGGTACGGCACCAGTCGGAGGACATCGCGTACTCGGTCGGCGTGGCGGTGATCGTCGCCGCGTACGGCGCGGCCGCGTACGGGCGCCGCCCGGTTCCGGTGCTGGCGAGTCTGCTGGCCGCGACGGCCGGGCTGGTGGTGCTGTTCGGGGACGCCAAGCTGCCGCACTTCCCGAACGGCGTGATTGCCGTCCTGGTACTGCTGCCGGTCCTCGCGGTCGCGTACGAGCTGCGGATGTGGCGCCGCCGGGTGGAGGAGGAGCGCGGCCGCCGCTCCGCCCTGGAGCGCGAACAGCTGGCCGCGCTGGAGCGCGCGGTGGAGCACGAACGGGCGCGCATCGCCCGGGAGTTGCACGACGTGGTGACGCACAACGTGAGCATGATGACGATCCAGGCCGGCGCCGCCCGCAAGATCCTCGACTCCGCGCCGGACAGGGCCCGCGAGGCGATGGCCGCGGTGGAGGCCGGCGGTCGCGCGGCGATGACCGAACTGCGGCACGTGATGGGCCTGTTGACCATCGACTCGACCGCCGGCGACGGCGATCCGGCCGCGACCGCCGACCTCAGCCCGCAGCCCGGCCTCGACCGGCTGGACGCCCTGGTCGAGGGCGTCCGGCAGGCCGGACTGCCGGTGGAGCTGACCGTCGTCGGTGCCCGCCGGGCCGTCCCGCCCGGGGTCGAGCTCGCCGCCTACCGGGTCGTCCAGGAGGCGCTGACCAACACGGTCAAGCACGCGGGCGGCGCCGAGGCGGCGGTGACCGTCGAGTACGCCGCCGACCGGCTGCGGGTGGAGGTCACCGACACCGGCGGCCGCCCCACCGGCGCCGCCGCCACCGGCAACGGGCGCGGCCTGCTCGGCCTGCGCGAACGCCTCGCCGTCTACGGCGGCACCCTGCACACCGGCCCCCGGCTGCGCGGCGGCTACCGCGTCAAGGCCCTGATCCCTTGGGAGAGTTGATGGACGACGAGCTCGCGCTGCGCGTGGTGGTGGCCGACGACCAGGCCCTGGTCCGCACCGGTTTCCGGCTGATCCTGGAGTCCGAGGGCATCGAGGTGGTCGCCGAGGCCGAGGACGGTGAGCAGGCCGTCGCCGCCGTCCGCCGCACCCGGCCGGACGTCGTGCTGATGGACATCCGGATGCCCGGCCTGGACGGGCTGGAGGCGACCCGGCGGATCCTCGACGGCAGCGCCCAGGAGCCGCCCCGGGTCATCATGCTGACCACCTTCGACCTGGACCACTACGTCTACGCCGCGCTGGCCGCCGGCGCGAGCGGCTTCCTGCTCAAGGACGTCACCCCCGAGCACCTGGCCGCCGCCGTCCGGCTGGTCCGCACCGGGGACGCGCTGCTCGCCCCCGCGATCACCCGGCGGCTGGTCGAGCGCTTCGCCCGTACCGGCGGCGACACCCCCGGCGCCGCGGCGCCGCACCGGGAGCTGGCGACGCTCACCCCGCGCGAACTGGAGGTGACGGCCCTGCTCGCGCGCGGCCTCAGCAACGCGGAGCTGGCCGCCCGGCTGGGGCTGTCCGAGGCGACGGTGAAGACCCATGTGGCCCGCATCCTCGGCAAGTTGGGGCTGCGGGACCGCGCCCAGGTGGTGGTCGCGGCGTACGAGACCGGCCTGGTCAGCGTCGGCTCGGCACACAGCTGAAACGGGAGCCCGGGGCCGCACGCCCCGGGCTCCCGCCGTCACGCCGTCACGCCGTCACGCCGTCACGCCGTCACGCCGTCACGCCGTCACGCCGTCACGCCGGACGGGATCACACCGCCCGGCTCGCGTCCAGGTCGAAGCGGTCCGCGTTCATGACCTTGACCCAGGCCGCGACGAAGTCCGTCACGAACTTCTCCTTGGCGTCGTCCGCCGCGTACACCTCGGCGATCGCCCGCAGTTCGGCGTTGGAGCCGAACACCAGGTCGGCCCGGCTGCCCGTCCAGCGCACGGCGCCGGACTCGTCCCGACCCTCGAAGGTGTCGGCGGCCTCCGAGGTGGCGCGCCAACTGGTGCCCAGGTCCAGCAGGTTGACGAAGAAGTCGTTCGTCAGCACACCGGGGGTGTCGGTCAGCACGCCGAGCGAGGACTGCTGGTGGTTGGCGCCCAGCACCCGCAGACCGCCGACCAGCACGGTCATCTCGGGGGCGCTGAGGCCCAGCAGGTTCGCCTTGTCCAGCAGCAGGTACTCGGCCGCCAGCCGGTTGCCCTTGCCGACCCAGTTGCGGAAGCCGTCCGCCTTGGGCTCCAGCGCGGCGAAGGACTCGACGTCGGTCAGCTCCTGCGGCGCGTCCACGCGGCCGGGCGCGAACGGCACCTCGACGGCGAGGCCGGCCGCCCGGGCCGCCTGCTCGATGCCGACGCCGCCGGCCAGCACCACCAGGTCGGCGAGCGAGACCTGCTTGGCGCCGCCCTGCGCGTTGAAGTCCCGCTGGACGCCTTCGAGGGCGCGCAGCACTCCGGCCAGCCGGTCCGGCTCGTTGACCTCCCAGCCGGCCTGCGGCTGCAGGCGGATGCGGCCGCCGTTGGCGCCGCCGCGCTTGTCGCTGCTGCGGAAGGAGGAGGCCGCCGCCCAGGCGGTGGAGACCAGCTCGGAGACGGACAGGCCGGTGGCGGCGATCCGCCGCTTGAGGTCGGCGACGTCCGCCTCCTCCGGGTTCACGTACGAGACGGCCGGCAGCGGGTCCTGCCAGAGCAGGTGCTCGGCCGGGACCTCCGGGCCGAGGTAGCGCACGACGGGGCCCATGTCGCGGTGGGTGAGCTTGAACCAGGCGCGGGCGAAGGCGTCCGCGAACTGGTCCGGGTTCTCCAGGAAGCGCCGGGAGATCGGCCCGTAGACCGGGTCGAAGCGCAGCGACAGGTCGGTGGTGAGCATGATCGGCACGTGCCGCTTGCTCGGGTCGTGCGCGTCCGGCACGGTGCCCTCGCCGGCGCCGTCCTTGGGCTTGTACTGGAAGGCGCCGGCCGGGCTCTTGGTCAGCTCCCACTCGTAGCCGAACAGCGTCTCGAAGAAGCTGTTGTCCCAGGTGATCGGGGTGGCCGTCCAGGTGCCCTCCAGGCCGGAGGTGATCGCGTCGGCGCCCACGCCGGTGCGGAAGCGGTTCTTCCAGCCGAGGCCCTGCTGCTCCATCGGCGCGTCCTCCGGGTCCGGGCCGACGTTGTCCGCCGGGCCGGCGCCGTGGGTCTTGCCGAAGGTGTGGCCGCCGGCGATCAGCGCGACGGTCTCCTCGTCGTTCATCGCCATCCGGTAGAAGGTCTCGCGGATGTCGCGGGCGGCGGCGATCGGGTCCGGGTTGCCGTTGGGGCCCTCCGGGTTGACGTAGATCAGGCCCATCTGGACGGCGGCGAGCGGGTTCTCCAGCTCGCGGTCGCCGGTGTAGCGCTGGTCGCCCAGCCAGGTGGTCTCGGGGCCCCAGTAGACGTCCTCGTCGGGCTCCCACTCGTCGACCCGGCCGCCGCCGAAGCCGAAGGTCCGGAAGCCCATGCCCTCGAGGGCGACGTTGCCGGTGAGGACGATCAGGTCCGCCCAGGAGAGGCTGCGGCCGTACTTCTTCTTCACCGGCCACAGCAGCCGGCGGGCCTTGTCGAGGCTGGCGTTGTCGGGCCAGCTGTTCAGCGGCGCGAAGCGCTGCTGGCCGCCGCCGGCGCCGCCGCGGCCGTCGCTGATCCGGTAGGTGCCGGCGCTGTGCCAGGCCATCCGGATCATGAACGGGCCGTAGTGGCCGAAGTCGGCCGGCCACCAGTCCTTGGAGGTGGTGAGGACTTCCTGGATGTCCCGCTTGACGGCCGGGAGGTCGAGGGCGGCGAAGGCCGCCGCGTAGTCGAAGTCCGCGCCGAGCGGGTTCGCCACGGCCGGGTTCTTCGCGAGGATCTTCAGGTTCAGTCGCTCCGGCCACCACTGGCGGTTCCCCCCGCCCTGCGCGGGGTACGGCGCCCGCCCGTGGTTCACCGGGCAGCCCGCCGCGGCCTCGCCGGTTGCTTCGTGGTTGTCAGACATGGGAATCCTTCCTCACAAGGCGGATCACGCGGTGTCTTCTCTACTACCTAGGCTATCGCCGGAGCCGATCCTACGATGGACACAGTCCACGTCAAGAAAGACACCAAACCCATATTCGATCGGGATTCGGAAGACCTCGGACACCGATTGGTACCATCCGTTCTTCCCCTTGACCTGAATAGGTGAACCGATATGAGTGACCTGCTGGAGCGACTGCGCGGGCGCGGCTGGCGCCTCACCTCCCAGCGGCGTGTCGTGGCGGAGGTCCTGGACGGGGACCACGTGCACCTCACGGCCGACGAGGTGCACGCCAGAGCCGCCGCACGCCTGCCGGAGATCTCCCGGGCGACGGTCTACAACACCCTCGGCGAGCTGGTCACCCTCGGCGAGGTCATCGAGGTCTCCACGGACGGGCGCGCCAAGCGCTACGACCCCAACGCGCACCACGCGCACCAGCACCTGGTCTGCACCGGCTGCGGCACCATCCGCGACGTCCACCCCACCGGCGACCCGCTCGCCGACCTGCCGGCCGAGCAGCGCTTCGGCTTCGCCGTGGCGGGCGCCGAGGTCACCTACCGGGGGCTCTGCCCCACCTGCGCGGGCGCCGCGGTCTGACGGCCGCGGGTCGGACGGTCAGCGGCGGCGCCGGAGCCAGCGGCCGGCGGCGGCCAGGAGCACGACCGCGGCGGCTGCGGCCGCGCCGAACGTCGCCCGGCTGACACCGCCGTCGGCGGCCTCGTGGGACGCGTCCCCCACCGGGGTGGCAGCGACCGTGGGGCCGGCCACCGGAGCGGCCACCGGGGAACCGGCGGCGCCCGTCGCGGTCGCGAAGGCGGTCGGCGGGTCGTCGACCGCGGCGGGGGCGACGTCGAATTCGCGCTCGCCGTGGCCGAGGGAGGGGAAGGCGCACTCGACGGTGACCTTCCAGTGGCCGGCCGGCAGGATCTCGCGGGTGGTGTACGTCCCCGGGCTGCCCGGGACGGCGACCAGTCGCCAGGGGCCGGCGGTGCGGCCGTCCGCGGCGGTCGCGGACAGCGTGCCGGCGAAGTCCTCGGTGACCGGGTCGTGGTCGTTCTCCCAGGTGGCGACGGTGCTGACGTGACCGTTCCGCTGCCCGGAGACGTCCAGGTGGACGCTGTCGCCGTGGGCGGCGGCGGGTGCGGTGGCGGACAGCACGGCCGCGGCGGCGAGGGCGAGGGCGGCGAAGAGCGGTCGGGTGCGCATGGCGGGAAGTCCTCGGGGTGGCGGGGGTGGGGCTGCGGTGCCGGGATGCCAGGGCGCGGCCGCCGTCCGGTGACGGCGGCCGCGCCCGCTGGTGGAGCGTGGAGCTACGAGGTCCGCACCTACGAGGTCTTCACCAGCGACCAGTTCTGGTACGGCTGGCCGCTCGGCTGCTGCAGTTCCAGCAGCCAGCCGCCGTAGTACCAGCGGTCGCTGAGCCCGAGGACCAGCGAACCCCCGTCCGCCGTGACGGTGAACCCGCCGCCGGCGGCGTTGAGCTGCCACTTCTGCGCGGCGGTGTCGGCGCACGGCTGCTGCGCGACGTACTGGCCGGCGACGGCGGCGCCACCGAGCTGCAGGCACTTGCCGGAGCGCACGGACTTGATCCGGACGGCGCCGTTGCCGGCGTCCTCGAAGGACCACTTCTGGTTGGCGTAGCCGGTGCGCTGGTAGGCGATGGCCACGGTGCCGTCGTTCAGCGAGCTGCCCCACAGGTCGGCCGCCTGGCCGGTGAGACCGTTGACCATGGTGTACCGGGTGCCGGGCTGCGGGTGGCCCGCGTCCGCGAGGGTGTGGAAGGTGACGGCGCGGCCGGGCCTGCCGACCGAACCGGCGGCGTCGCGGGCGGCGACGGCCACGGTGTAGGAGGTGCCGGGGGCGAGCCGGACCAGGCCGACCACGGTCGAACGCACGGTGCCGACGGTCTGGCCGTTCAGCTGGACGTCGTAGCCGGCCGCCGCCGGAGCGGCCTTCCAGCTCAGGACCGCGGAGTTCTGGGTGACCTGACTGACCGTCAGGTCCGGCCCGGTGTCGCCGCCCCGGGTCGGGGACGCGGTCGGCGACGGGGAGCCGGTCGGCGTGGCGGTCGGACTGCCGGTGGGCGTCGGGGTCGGCGAGGGCGTGCGGGTGGGCGAGCCAGTCGGCGTGGGCGTCGGCGTGGGGTTGGGGTTGGGGCCGGTGCCGCCGCCCGCGACGAGGAAGCGGTTGTTCGCGACGTTCCAGTGGGTGGCCAGGTAACTACCGGGCTTGGGGTCGGTGTTGTAGTAGTCGTCGTGGTTGCAGTCGAGCCGGTCGTCATGGGCGCGGTCCGGGCAGACGGTCCGCATCTGCGGGTAGTAGGGGGCGTCCGAGTAGCACATGATGTCCCACTCGTCGACGCAGTGCCCGGCCTTGCTGGAGTTGGGGGCGCTGTTGTTCACCGCGCCCAGGTTGTGGCCGAGTTCGTGCGCGGCGGTGGTGCCGCCCCAGCACCCGGCGTCGGTGCGGCCGTAGGAGGGGCCGAAGTTGCTGAGGTTGTCCTGGCCGGGGCGCTCGTCACCGGCGAAGGTGCCGATCCCGCAGTACACCTTGGCGTCGGTGAACATCATGTACTTGCGGTCCTTGCGGTCGAACCCCTGCGCGGCGAGGGCGCGGTTGCTCGCGTTGAAGTCCGCCGCCTCGGCGTCGGAGATCTGCACGTTCAGCACCGAGGCGCTGCAGTCGGGTTCGGTGACGAAGCGGACGTGCCGCTCGCCGCCGGTCTCCGCCGCGCTGGCGTTGTAGATGACGTCGACGTCGACGGCCCACTTCTTGAACGAGGCCAGGTACTGGGCGTAGCGGTCGTTGCCCGGGGTGTGCACGTACACCACCTGGACGCGGTTGCCGCTGCGGCCGTCGCCCTCGCAGATCAGGCCGGACCCGGCGGGGGCAGCGCCACCGCCGGAACCGCCGGAGCCGTCGAGGAGCGCCTTCTGCTGGACGTCGAGGACGGGCTCGCCGCCCTTGAGGAGGTCGGCGGCGGCGGGTGCGCGGACGTCGGCCGGCGGGGTGAGCGCGGGCGGCTGGGCGGCCGGGGCGGCGACCGGCGGGACGTCCTTGCGGATGTCCACGTCCTTGGGGGGCACGTCCGGGCCGTGGCTGCACTGGGTGCTGCCGCTGACCTCCAGCATGCTGCCGCAGCGGTCACTGGCCGGCAGGTTCAACCCCGCGTAGACCAGGCCGCGTTCGGGCTGGTCCTTGGGTATCGACTTCGGCGGGGCGGCCTTCTCGTCCCGCTTCGGGGCGGGCGGCTTGCTGCCGCCCTCGGCGGTGCCGGTCTCCCCCGACCCGTCGCCGTCCGGCACGACGCCGGCCTGGTCACCGACGACGTCCGCGGCCGTGACCGTGCTGTGCGCGGACGTCGGCTCCAGCGCGGTGCGGATGCCGAGCGTGCCCACGACCAGTCCGGCCGCCACCACGGCGGCGACCAGTGCGCTCCGGCGGGTGAGCCTGCGGCGCCTGCGCCGCCGGAGCTCGCTGCTTCGGTGTCCCATCGCGTTCCTTTCCTCGTGCCATGGCCCGCGCACCCCGCTGAACCGGGGGCTCGGGCCCGCTGACACTCCGGAGAGCGACTGGGGCGGCCGGGAATAACGGAAACTTCTTGCGAAAATCTCCGAGGTGTTCGACGGGCGCTCGTTCGACGACGGAGGGCCCGGCGGGGAGGGGCCATGACGGCCGGCGGGCCGTCAGCCGGTCGTCCGCCAGCGGACCGGCAGGGACTTGAGGCCGTTCTGGAAGTTGGTGACCAGCCGCCGCGGCGGCCCCGCCGCCGGGTCCGGCTCCAGCCCGGGCAGCCGGTCCAGCAGTTCGCGCACCATCAACCGCAGCTGGACGCGGGCGAGTTGGGCGCCGACGCAGAAGTGCGGGCCGTAGCCGAAGCTCACGTGGTCGTTCGGGGTGCGGGTGAGGTCGAGGCGGTCCGGCTCCGGGAAGACGGTCTCGTCCCGGTTGGCGGAGGCGTGGTAGACCACCACCTTGTCCCCGCGCCGGATCGGCCGGCCGCCGAGCTCGGTGTCCGCGGCCGCGGTGCGCCGGATGTTCATCACCGGCGGCCAGAACCGCAGCAGCTCCTCGACGGCCGGGCCGGTCAGCTCGGGCCGCTCGCGCAGCTGCCGGTACTGCGCGGGGTGGCCGAAGAGGGTGAGCAGGGCGCCGGGCAGGCCGTTGCGGACGGTCTCGTTCCCGGCGACGGCGAAGAGGAAGAACATCGTCTCGAACTCCTCGGCGGTCAGGCCCGCCTGCAGGGCCCGGGTCAGGATGCCGCGCGACTCCCCGGGGGCCTGGGCCAGCCCGTGGGCGTAGGCGTACATGTCGGCCAGCGCGGGCCGGGAGCGCGGGTTGACCGGACGGCCGTCCGGCGCGGTGAGGGCGGTGGGGCGGTGAGCGAGCGCCGCCCGGCCGAGGTCGGTCAGGGTGGCCGGGTCGGCGGTGCTGGACTGCGCGTAGTCGGCGTCCTGGTAGCCGATCACCCGGTTCGCCCAGTCGACCAGCAGCTGCCGGTCCTGCTCGGGCACCCCCATCACCCGCACCAGCGTCCACACCGGCAGGTCGGCCACCAGCCGCACCAGGTCCGCGGCGCCCTCCGGCCGCACCCCGGCCACCAGCTCGCGCACCCGGCCGGCCACCGCGTCCGTCAGCTCGACCAGGGCGCGCGGGGTGAACGCCCCCGCCACGATCCGGCGCAGCCGGGAGTGGTCGGGCGGGTCCTGGTTGAGCATCATCGCCCGGACGAAGTCCAGGTCGGCCGGGGTGTCCGGGTCGCGGACCTGGGTCGCGCCCAGGTGCGAGGAGAAGACGTCCGGGCTGCGCAGCACGTGCTTCACGTCCGCGTGGCGCAGCACCGCCCAGTAGCCGGTGCCGCCGGGCCAGCCCGCCACGGGCGGCTCCTCCACCCACCACACCGGGGCGGCCCGCCGCAGCTCGCGGAACAGGCCGTACGGCACGCCGTCCGCGTAGGTGGCCGGGAGGAAGATCCGGTTGACGTCCGCCTGCGAGAGGGTCACAGGGGGACGGTACGACAGGCCGGGCCGGGGCGCCAGGACGTCGCGGGCGATGACGAGTTGAGGCGGGGCCGCAGGCTCTAGAGTGCCCCGCATGGAGCTGACGATGGTTGACGTCGTCCCGGGGCAGGCCGCGATGGCGGCCGATGTCGGGCCGCTGATCAGACAGTTGAGGCCGGCACTGACGGCCGGGGAGTTCGCGGACTTCGCCGCCGAGGCGCACCGGCAGGGGCTGGTCTTCACCGCCGCCTACGACGGGGGCGGGCGGTGCGTCGGGGTGGCGGCGCACCGGGTGCTGGCCACCAGCCGTGGGCGGCTGCTGTTCGTGGAGGACCTGGTGGCCGACCGCGCGGTGCGTTCGGCGGGGGTCGGGCGGCGGCTGATGGCGGAGCTGGAGGGGCGGGCCCGGCGGGCGGGGTGCGTGCGGATCGAGCTCGACTCCGGGGTGTCCAACCACGGCGCCCACCGCTTCTACCACGCGGGCCGGATGGCGATCGTGGCCCTGCACTTCGCCCGCGAGGTGCCCGCCGGTCCGTGACGGCAGCCGGGGGCGGCCGGGGCGGCCGGGCCGCTAGAGCCCAGGTCAGGGCACGGTCCGGCCGCCCCGTCCGCCCCTTTTCCCAGCAGGGAGTTGACACGGAATCATGGAGTTGACGGACCCGCCGGCCCGGCCTTGACCCCCGCCGGGGCCCGGCTGGGACGATTCCCGGCATGGGCGAAACCAGCAACGACAAGCAGCAGCCGATCTTCTCCGCCGACGCCGACATCCGCGTCGCCGCGGCCCCGCTGGACGTGTACGCGGTGCTCAGCGACCTGCCGCGCAGCGGCGAGTGGAGCCCGGAGTGCCAGGGCGGTGAGTGGGTGGTGGGCGCCCCGGCCGAGGTCGGTTCGGTGTTCCGCGGCGAGAACCTCCGCAGCGAGGACGTGGTCGCCTGGGCGCCGGTGGTGCGCGGCCGGTGGACGACGCACGCCCAGGTGGTGGCCGCCGAGCCCGGCCGCACCTTCCGGTGGGCGATGCACGACTCGGCGGGCGAGCCGCAGCAGAGCGTGTGGGGCTTCGACATCGAGCCGGCCGAGGGCGGCGGCAGCCTGCTGACCCACCACTTCCGGATGAACGCGGCCACCGAGGGCATCAAGGGCATCACCGCGGAGATGGACGCCGGCGCAAAGGAACGTTTCTTCGCCGAATGGGGCGACAAGATCTCCGCCGACCTGGCCGTCACGCTGCGGCGCATCAAGGCCGTCGTCGAGCAGGCGTGAGCGTCGCTCGGACGTGACACCGGGCCCGGTCGCCGACCGGCCCCCTTCGCCCCGCACGGCCCCCATCACATTCCACGTCGAGCGCCGTCGGCGGCATGCCGCGGTCCGGGAGGCGGACAGGTGCTTCTGCAACGTATCGGAAACCGGGGGATCCACCTCGGAATGCTGTTCGAACGCGCCGCGGCGAGACACGGCGCCAACGTCCTCATCCTCGACCACGACCTGGACGTCGCACCGGAGTTGGGCCGCCGGGCGACCGTCGCCGAGGTCGCGGACCTGGTGGACGACCTGGCCTCCCGGCTCTGGGCGGCGGGCGTCCGACCGGCCCGGCGGGTGGTGGTGTACAAGGCCGACGGCTTCGACATCACCCTGCTCGCCTGCGCGGCGGCGAGGATCGGGGCCGTACCCGTCCTGCTGTCCCCGCAGCTGGACGGCGCCACCGTCGCCGAGCTGGTCCGCCGGACCGACCGGCCGTACCTGGTGACCGACCAGGAGAAGCTGGAGAACGTCCTGCCCGGGACGGTCTTCGAGCTCGCCGGCCGGGTCGTGCTGACCTCCGGCTCCTACCGCGACGCGGTCGAACTGCGCTCGCTGGCCGGGGTGGAGCGGGTCGCCCCGGTCGTCATGCCGGCCGACCACCCGACGCTGATCACCCACACCTCGGGCACCACCGGCACGCCCAAGCTGGCCGTGCACACCGGGTTCAGCCTGCAGTCCCGCTACCGCCCGCAGGCCTCGGTGATCGCCCCGCTGGTCCGGCGCCGGGAGACCATCGCGATCCACGTCTCCTTCGTCCACTCCCGGCTGATCACCGCCCTGGCGATCTCGCTGTACCGCGGCTTCCCGCTGGTGCTGCTGCGCGGCTCGGACCCGAAGGCGATCGGCGACCTGTTCGCCCGGCTGAAGCCCGGCATCCTGGAGGCCCACCCCAACTCCTTCATGGAGTGGGAGGAGTTGGCCGAGGACCCGCGCGGGCCGCTGTCCAACGTCAAGCTGTTCAGCAGCACCTTCGACGCGATCCACCCGCGCACCGTGCACCGGCTGCTGCGCGCCACCAAGCGGCGGGCGCCCGTGTTCGGCCAGCTGTACGGGCAGAGCGAGGTCGGCCCGGCGATCGTCCGGGGCTTCAGCCGCCGCCGCACGCTGGACGACGACGGCCGCTGCGTCGGCATGCCGTTCCCCGGGATGACCGACGTGCGGGTGGTCAGCCGCAACGGCCGGCCGCCGTCCCCGCAGAACCCCGGCTTCATCGAGGTGCGCAGCGACGGGCGCATCGTCACCTACCTCGGCGAGCAGGAGCGCTACGACGCCCAGGTGTCGGCGGACGGCTGGTGGCGGATGGGCGACGTCGGCTACCGCACCCGGTGGGGCTGCGTGCACCTGCTGGACCGCGAGGTCGACCTGATCGAGGGCTTCGGCAGCACCCTGGCCGTCGAGGACACCCTGTTCGGCCGGCTGCCCGGCCTCGCCGAGGTCATCATCATCCCCGGCACGGACGGCCGGGTGGTGCCGGTGGTGTGCACCAAGGACGACGCGCCGCTGGACCTCGCCGCCTGGCGGCGCGCCACCGCCTCGCTGCCGCCGATGGCCGAGCCGGTCCACCGGCGGCTGGCCGACCTGCCGAGGACCGCCACCACCAAGATCAAGCGCCTGGAGCTCGCCCGGCTGCTGCTCGCCGCGGAGCCGGTGGACGACACCCAGCAGGACACCCAGCACGACACACAGCACGACGCACGGCACGACACCCAGCACGACGCACGGCACGACACCCAGCACGACGCACGGCAGGACGCACAGCACGACGCACAGGACGACGGATCGGACCACGCATCGGACGCGGAGGGCGGACAGCCATGACCGGAAGGAAGCAGGCGGGCCTGGAGGTCTGCATCGTCGGAGCGGGCCCGCGCGGCCTGTCCGTGCTGGAGCGGCTGTGCGCCAACGAGCGCGCCCGGCCCTCGCACGACGCCGTCACCGTGCACGTGATCGACCCGGCGGCGCCCGGCGCCGGCGCCGTCTGGCGCCAGGACCAGTCGCAGCACCTGCTGATGAACACCGTCGCCTCGCAGATCACCGTGTACACCGACGACAGCTCGCGGATCGACGGCCCGATCGAGCCCGGCCCGAGCCTGTACGGGTGGGCCGCCGAGATCGCCGCCGCCGGCGCCGCCTCCGGGCAGGACGAGGCCTGCCTCGCCGAGGCCCGCGCCCTGGGGCCCAACACCTACCCCAGCCGGGCCTTCTACGGGCGCTACCTGAACGCCTGCTTCCGCCAGGTGATCGACGGCGCCCCCGCGCACGTCACCGTCGTGGTGCACCGCTCGCGGGCGGTCGCCATGGCGGACACCCACGGCATCCCCGGCGGCCCGCAGGGCATCCGGCTGGAGGACGGCAGCCGGCTCAACGAGCTGGACGCCATCGTGCTCGCCCAGGGCCACGTCGCCGCCCGGCCGACCCCGCACGAGGAGCGGACGGCGAGCCTCGCCCGGATCCACCACCTCACCTACCTCACCCCGGCCAACCCCGCCGACCTCGACCTGAGCGGCATCGAGCCGGGCCAGAACGTGCTGCTGCGCGGCCTCGGGCTCAACTTCTTCGACCACATGGCGCTCTTCACCATCGGCCGCGGCGGCTCGTTCGAGCGCGTCGACGAGCGGCTGGTCTACCGGCCCTCCGGCCGGGAGCCGAAGTTGTTCGCCTGGTCGCGGCGCGGCATCCCGTACCACGCCCGCGGCGAGAACGAGAAGGGCGCGTACGGCCGTTACTACCCGCGGCTGCTCACCGCCGAGTACATCGCCGGGCTGCGCCGGCGCGCCGCGGCCGGCGAACCGGTGCACTTCCGCACCGACCTGTGGCCGCTGATCTCCCGCGAGGTGGAGAGCGTCTACTACGGCACGCTGCTGGACGCCCGGGGCCGCGGCGCCGAGCGGGAGGACTTCGTCCAGCGCTACCTGACGGTCGCGCGCGGCGACGGCTTCGCGTTCCTGTGCGAGGAGTACGGCATCACCGAGGCCGAGCGCTGGGACTGGGACCGGCTCTTCCGCCCGTACGGGGACCGGGAGTTCACCGGCCCGGAGGACTTCCGCGACTGGCTCCTCGACTACCTCGCCCTGGACGTCGAGGCGGCCCGGGCCGGGAACCTCAGCGGCCCGCTCAAGGCCGCCCTGGACGTGCTGCGCGACCTGCGCAACGAGATCCGGCAGGCCGTCGACCACGGCGGGCTGGAGGGCACCTCGCACCGGGACGACCTGGAGGGCTGGTACACCCCGCTCAACGCCTTCCTGTCGATCGGCCCGCCGGTCTCCCGGATCGAGGAGCTGATCGCCCTGATCGAGGCCGGCGTCGTCGAACTCTCCGGCCCGGGCACCGAGATCCGGATCGACACCGGCACGCCCTGCTACGTGCTCAGCTCGACCAAGGTGCCGCGCACGCCCGTGCGGGCCACCGTCCTGATCGAGGCGCGGCTGCCCGAACCCGACCTGCGGCGCACCACCGACCCGCTGCTCCAGCACCTGCTGAGCACCGAGCAGGCCACCGCGTACCGGATCCCGGCCCAGGACGGGAGCAGCTACGAGACCGGCGGGCTGGCCGTCACCGAGCGGCCGTACCGGCTGCTGGACACCCGCGGCCGCGCGCACCCGCGGCGCTACGCCTACGGGGTGCCCACCGAGTCGGTGCACTGGGTGACGGCCGCCGGGATCCGGCCCGGCGTGGACTCGGTGACCCTCGGCGACTCGGACGCGATCGCCCGCGCGGTGCTCGCCCTGTCGCCCGCCGCCGAAGTGCCGGCCGCCGTCCGGCCGGGCGCGGACGTGACCGACCTGACCGGAGTACTGGTATGACCGACCCGCACGGCGCCGCCGACGCGCTGACCGACGGCGGCCTGCTCTCCCCGGTCCGGGCCGGGACCCCGGTCGAGGCCGCCGTCAGCGACCTGGCCTGGCTGCAGGCCATGCTGGACGCCGAGGCGGCCCTCGCCCGGGCCCAGGCCGCCCTGGGCACCGTGCCCCGAGCCGCCGCCGACACCATCACCCGGCTGGCCCGGGCGGACCGGCTGGACCTGCGCGCCCTCGCGCTCGAAGCCCGGGAGACCGCCAACCCGGTGGTCGGGCTGGTCCGGGCGTTCACCCGGGTGGTGGCGGCCGAGGACCGGGCCGCCGCCGAGTACGTCCACCGCGGCTCCACCAGCCAGGACGTGCTGGACACCGGCGCGATGCTGGTGGCCGCCCGCGCGCTGCGCACCGTCCGCGCCGACCTCGCCCGCACCGCCCGGGCGCTGGCCGTCCTCGCCGGGCGCCACCGGGACACCGCCCTCGCGGGCCGCACCCTCGCCCTGCAGGCCGTGCCGACCACCTTCGGCCTCAAGGCGGCCGGCTGGCGGCAGCTGGTGCTGGACGCCGAACGGCGGCTCGGCGCCGTCGCCGACCAGCTCCCGGTCTCGCTCGGCGGCGCCGCCGGCACCCTCGCCGGCTACCTGGAGTACGCCCGGATCGACGGCGGCGACGCCGGGGACCCGGACGGGTACCCGGACCGACTGGTCGCCGCCTTCGCCGCCGAGACCGGACTGGCCCGCCCGGTGCTGCCCTGGCACGCGCTGCGCACCCCGATCGCCGACCTCGCCGGCGCGCTCGCCTTCACGGCCGGCGCCCTCGGCAAGCTCGCGGTCGACGTGCAGTCGCTGACCAGGACGGAGGTCGGCGAGGTCGCCGAGCCCACCGCGGCCGGGCGGGGCAGCTCCTCCGCGATGCCGCACAAGCGCAACCCGGTGCTCGCCACCCTGATCCGCAGCGCCGCGCTGCAGGTGCCGGTGATCGCCACCGGGCTCACCCAGTGCCTGCTGGCCGAGGACGAGCGCTCGGCCGGCGCCTGGCACGCCGAGTGGCAGCTGCTGCGCGAGGCGCTGCGGCTCACCGGCGGCGCCGCGCACACCGCGGTGGAGCTCGCCGAGGGCCTGGAGGTCCGGCCCGAACGGATGCGGGCCAACCTGGACCTGACGGGCAGTCAGGTCGTCTCGGAGCGGATCGCGGCCGTCCTGGCGCCGCGGCTCGGCAAGGCGGAGGCGAAGCAGCTGCTCACCGAGGCCTCCGCCGAGGCCGACCGCGGCCACCGGCCGCTGGCCCTGGTGCTCGCCGAACTCCCCGCGCTGAAGGGCGTGTTCAGCGAGGACGAGCTCACCCGGCTGTGCGACCCGACCGCCTACACCGGGGCCGCCGGCCCCCTCGTCGACCGGGCCCTGCGCGAGCACTAGGGCTCGTCTGACAATTCGCGTCGGATCAGCGCGCGGCGTTGGGCGCCCGGCTGGGCGTGCCGGCGGATCGTCCTCGTACTGGGTGTACTTGGGCGATTCGCCGGTGCGTCCAGGCGGGATGCCCGGCGTCGCGTGCCCGGCGGGAATTGTCAGACGAGCCCTGGGGCTGGTCCGGCACCAAGGCCCCGCCGGGTGCGCAGTGCGACCAATCGAAGGGAAAGAGGAGCATGTTCCTGCAACGCGTCGGCAACCGGGGCATCCGGCTGGGCACGGTCTTCGACCGCGCGGCCGCCCGCCACCCGGCGAACCCGGTCTACCTCGACCACGACCTCGACATCGCCCCCGAGTTGGGCCGGCGGATCACCCTGACCGAGGTCGCCGACCTGGTCGACGACTTCGCCGCCCGGCTGTGGGCGGCCGACGTCCGGCCGGGCGCACGGGTGGTGATCCACAAGGCGGACGGCTTCGACATCTCGCTGCTCGCCTACAGCGTCGCCCGGGTCGGCGCGGTGCCGGTGCTGCTCTCCCCGAAGCTGGACGGCACCACCGTCGCCCGGCTGCTGGGGCGGCTGTCGCGGCCGACGCTGCTCACCGACGCGGCGAAGCTGGAGAAGGAGCTGCCGTCCGAGGTCTTCGAGCTGTCCGAGCGGGTGCTGGTCGCCACCGGGGAGTTCCCGGGCGCCACCTCGCTGCCCGCGCTGGCCGGGGCCGAGCGGATCAGGCCGGTGACCATGCCGCAGGACCAGCCCGCGCTGATCACCCACACCTCGGGCACCACCGGGCTGCCCAAGCTCACCGTCCAGACCGGCATCACCATCCAGGCCCGCTGCCGCCCGCAGTCGGTGCTGCTCGCCCCGGTCGGGCGGCGCGAGCCGATCGCCGTGCACGTCTCCTTCGTCCACTCCCGGATGATCAGCGGCGCCGCGCTGTTCGCGCTGCGCGGCCACCCGATGATCATCATGCGCGACGACGAGCCGGAGCACGCCGCCGCGCTGTTCGCCCGGATCCCGCCCGGCGTGATCGAGTCCCACCCCAACACGCTGCTCGGCTGGGAGGTGCTGGCCGACCACCCGGCACAACCGCTGGCCAAGGTGCGCTGCTTCAGCAACACCTTCGACGCCATCCACCCCCGCACCGTCGACACCCTGCTGGGCGCCTCCCGGCGCAGCCTGCCGTTCTTCGCCCAGACGTACGGGCAGAGCGAGACCGGCGCCGTCGCCGCCCGCACCTACACCCGGTACCGCAACGCCAACGCCGAGGGCCGCTGCGTCGGCCGCAACTTCCCCGGGATGACCGAGGTCCGGGTGGTCAGCCGGGACGGCCGGCCGGTGACCAAGGACTCCCCCGGCCGGATCGAGGTGCGCACCGGCGGGCAGATCATCGGCTACCACGGCGAACAGGAGCGCTTCGACGGCCAGTTCTCGCCGGACGGCTGGTGGCGGATGGGCGACCTCGGCTACCGCACCCGGTGGGGCTGCCTGCACCTGCTGGACCGCGAGGTCGACGAGATCCCGGGCATCAACAGCACCCTCGACCTGGAGGACAAGCTGTTCACCCGGCTGCCCGAGCTGCTGGAGGTGATCATCGTCCCGGGCGGGGACCGGGCGCCGATACCGGTGGTCTGCACCCGGGACGACCGGCCGCTCGACGTCGACCGGTGGAACCGCGCGGTGGCCGGCCTGCCCGCGCTGGCACCGCCGGTGCAGCGCCGGCTGGACGAGCTGCCGCACACCGCCACCACCAAGGTGAAGCGGCTGGAGCTGGCCCGGGAGCTGGCGGCCGAAGAGGCGTAAGCACCGCACAGCACGGAAGGCGTGGGCCCGGGCGGGGTCCACGCCTTCCGCGTCGCCGGACGGGGAACTACCGGGCCAGCGGGAGGGCGGCGGCCCGCAGGACGCCGGCGATCAGGCCGCCGGTGATCCGGGGCCCGTCCTGGGTGAGCACCGACTCGGCGTGGAACTGCATGGACGCGAAGTGCGGGCCGCGCAGGGCGTGCACCTCGCCGGTCCGCCGGTCGCGGCTGGCCTCGACGGTGCCGACGCCGGGCACCTCGACGGTGTCCCGCGGGCTGGTCGCGGCGAAGGTGTTGTAGAAGCCGACCCGCTCCCGGGCGCCGAACAGGTCGATCTCGCGCTGCACGCCCTGGTTGGGGACGTCGCGGCGGCGCAGCGGCAGGCCGAGCCGGGCGGCCAGCACCTGGTGGCTGAGGCAGACCGCGACGAACGGCAGCCGCCGGTCGAGCAACTCGGCCACCGCGGCGCGCAGATGGGCGATCTTGGGGTGGTCGACCCGCTGCGGGTCGCCGGGCCCCGGGCCCATCACGACCAGGTCGTAACCCTCGAAGGCGTACGGCCGGTCGAACCGACTGATCGTCACCTCAAGTCCGAGGGACCGGAGTTGGTGGCCGATCATGGCGGTGAAGGTGTCCTCGGCGTCGACCACCAGGACCCGGCGCCCGGCGAGTTCGGCCAGTTCCCGGCCGCGGTCCGGGCCGTCTGCCAGCCAGAAGTCCGCGATGCCGGTGTTGCGGCCCGCCAGGGCGGCCCGGACCTGCGGGTGGTCGGCGAAGCCGGTCCGGCCGCCGCCCTCCAGCGCGGCGAGCAGGCCGGCCGCCTTGGCCCTGGTCTCGGCGACCTCGGAGGCCGGGTCGGAGTGGCGCACCAGGGTGGCGCCGACGCCGATCCGGATCCGGCCGGCGGCGTCGATGTCGGCGGTGCGGATCAGGATCGCGGAGTCCATCGTGCGCCCGCCGCGCCCGTCCCGCCCGATCAGCGCCGCCACGCCGCTGTAGTAGCCGCGCCCGGCGGGTTCGTAGCGGCGGATGACCCGGGCGGCGCTCTCCAGCGGGCTGCCGGTGACCGTGGGGGCGAACAGCGTCTCGCGCAGGATCTCGCGCGGGTCGCGGTCGGTGCGGCCCTCGATCAGGTACTCGGTGTGCGCGAGCCGGGCCATCTCCTTGAGGTACGGGCCGACGACCCGGCCGCCGCCCGGGCAGATCCGGGCCATCATCTTGAGCTCCTCGTCGACCACCATGTAGAGCTCGTCGGTCTCCTTGCGGTCGGCGAGGAAGTCCATCACGCCGCTCAGGGTCGGGCCGGAGGCCGGGTAGCGGTAGGTGCCGCTGATCGGGTTCATCACGGCGACGCCGTCGACGAGGCTCAGGTGCCGCTCCGGGCTGGCGCCGACGAAGGTCCGCTCCCCGGTGTGCACCACGAAGGTCCAGTAGGCGCCCGCCTCGCGCTCGGCGAGCCGGCGGAAGAAGGCCAGCGCGGCGGGCACGGTGTAGTCGGTGATCTCGGCCAGGAAGGAGCGGCGGAGGACGAAGTTGGCGCCCTCGCCCCGGCCGATCTCCTCGGCGACGACCCGCTGGACGATGTCGGCGTACTCCTCGTCGGCCAGGTCGAAGCGGGCGCCGGTCAGCGCGGTGGGCCGGTCCGGGATCAGCGCCAGCGCCTCGGCCAGGGGGACGACGGCGTGCTCGGCGACCGTCATGGCGAGCAGCGGGGCGCCGTCGTCCGGGGCCTCGAAGCCGCGCTCGGCGAGCTGCCGGTACGGGACCAGCAGCAGCACGTCCGGGCCGGCGGCGCCAGCGGGCCCGGCCAGCGGGACCTCGGCCAGGGTGCGCGCGGCGGCGACCTCGCCGAACAGGACGTCCAGGCTGCCGGGGCCGGTGGTCTCGGGCCGGTGCAGCAGGGCGAAGGCGGGCGGCTGCTCGACGAGCACCCGGCGCAGCAGCGCCTCGGTCGTCCGGTCGGTGATCCGGGGCCGGTCGGTGGTCCGGGGCCGGTCCGTCGTCCGCTCCGTCGTCCGGTCGGTCATACGAAGGTCTCCTCGGCGGTGGTCAGCTTGGCGCAGCGCGCGGCGGCGTACTCCAGGGCGAGCCGGTGGTCGGCGGCGGAGAAGTCCGCGACGGCGTCGGCGACCAGGAACGGCTGGATGTCGTTGGTGAACGCGTCGACGGCCGTCATCAGCACGCCGACGTGCGCGTACACGCCGCACAGCACCAGCTGGTCGCGGCCGTGTTCGCGCATCCGCTGGAGCAGGTCGGAGCGGAAGAAGGCGCTGTAGCGCCACTTGGTGAGCAGCCAGTCGCCCGGCTGCGGGGTGAGCGGCTCGACCACCTCGCGGTCGGCCGGGTCGACCCGCATGCCCGGGCCCCAGAAGTCCCGCAGCAGGCCGCGCTGTTCGGGGGTCATGCCGCCGGGCTGGGCGGTGTACGCGACGGGCACGCCGAGTTCGGCGGCGCGGCGGCGCAGCAGCGCGGCGTTGCGCAGCAGTTCCCCGCCGGGGGAGGCGTCCGCCGGGAAGGGGCGCAGGAAGTAGCGCTGCATGTCGTGCACGAGCAGCACCGCGCGGTCCGGGTGGACGGTCCACGACACGGTGTTGTCGGGCAGTTCGCCGGCGGTCGGCATCGGGTACGGCGCGATGGGCGGAATGCCTGCCATGGGGATGGACTCTCCTGGGAAAGGGGCGAGTTGGGCCGCTGCGGCCGGTGGGGGTCGGCCACAGCGGCCCGGCCGTTGGGCGGACGGACGGAGGGGCTCAGGCGCCGAGGCTCGCGCCGCCGTCGACGGTGAGGTCGTGCAGGGTGATGTGGCCGGCCGCGTCGGAGAGCAGGAAGAGCACGGCGGCGGCGATGTCGGCGGGGCGGGCCAGCTTGTTGAGCGGGATGCCGACCCGGAACGCGTCCGGGCGGCCCCGCAGGGTGTTCCGGGGGCCGGTCTCGTCGTGCCACATCGAGCTGAGCATCGGGGTGTCGGTGGAGCCGGGGGCGACCAGGTTGCAGCGGATGCCGTACTTGGCGACCTCCAGGCCGAGGCTCTTGGTGAACATCGTCGCGGCGGCCTTGGAGGCGGCGTAGGCGGCCATCTCGGTGCGCGGGGTGCTGGCGGCGTTCGAGGCGACGGTGACGACGGCGCCGCGCCGGCGCGGGATCATCCGGTCGATCACCGCCCGGGAGACGTGGAAGACGCCGTTGACGTTGACGGCGAAGGTGGCCGTCCAGTCCTCGACGCTGAAGTCGCGGACCTCGCCGAGCCGAAGGATCCCGGCGGCGTTGACCAGCTGGTCCACCGGGCCGAGTTCGCGCTCCACCCGGTCGACGGTCTGCTCGACGGCCCGGTGGTCGCTGACGTCCACCGGGTACGGCTCGGCCCGCAGGCCGTCCGCGGCGAGGGCGTCCGCCATCGCGCGCAGGCCCTCCTCGTCGCGGTCCAGCGCGGCCACGGTGGTGCCCTGTTCGGCGAGGGCGCGGACCACGGCCGCGCCGATGCCGCCTGCTGCCCCGGTGACCAGGGCGATCGTGTTCGTCACTGCCGGACCTCCCTCGGGGCCGGCGCGAGGCCGGCCCGTTGCTCTGGGTGTGGTGGTGTGCCGCTGCGACGGCCCGAGCGCTATCCCTCCCAGGCGGAGACCACGGTGATGGCCTGGCCGGGGTTGAGCCGGGGGTCGCAGAAGCTGGTGTACTTGTCGCCCACCTGCGCCGCCCCCGAGGCGTCGTGGGCGCACTCGGTGACGTCGTCGGGCGTGGTCTCCAGGTGCAGGCCGCCGGCCACGCCGCCCTCGGAGCGGACGGCGTACCGGAAGCGCTGGACCTCCCGGACGACGGTCTCGACGAACCGGGTCTTCAGCCCGCCGGGCGCGGTCACGGTGTTGCCGTGCATCGGGTCGGTGAGCCAGATGACGGGGTGGCCGGCCAGCCGGGCGGCCCGGACCAGCGGGGGCAGCCGGTCGGCGACCGCCTCGGCGCCCATCCGGGCGATCAGGGTGAGCCGGCCGGGCTCGCGGCGCGGGTCGAGCCGCTCGCACAGGGCCAGCAGTTCCTCGGGCGTCATGCCGGGGCCGACCTTGCACGCGACCGGGTTGGCGACCGAGGCGAGCATCGCGACGTGGGCGCCGGTCACGTCGCGGGTGCGCTCGCCGATCCACGGCCAGTGCGTGGAGGTCAGCATGCTCTCGGTGTAGCCGACCTGCCGGATCAGCGGCAGTTCGTAGTCGAGCAGCAGCGCCTCGTGGCTGGTCCAGACCGGCGCGCTGAGCGGCGAGCGGCGGTCCGGGTCCGGCCAGCCGAGGTGGGTCATCGCCTCGGCCGCCGCCCAGTAGCAGTGCAGCAGCCGCTGCGGGTCGGGGCGGCGCAGCTCCGGGTCGGGTTCGGGGCTGTTGACCAGGTGGCCGCGGAACACCGGGATGTCGACGCCGCCGACCCGCTCGGTGTCGCTGGAGCGGGGCTTGGCGAACTGGCCGGCCATCCGGCCGACCCGGACGACCGGGCGGTGGGTGGCCATCGTGACGATGCCGGCCAGCACGTCCAGCAGTCCGGCCTTGCGGGCGACGTCCTCCGCGGTGCACTCCGCCGGGTCCTCGGCGCAGTCGCCGATCTGCACCACCTGGGCCCGCCCGGCCGCGACCTCGGCCAGCACCGCGCGCAGCCGCCGCACGTCGGCCGGGCCGACCAGTGGCGGCAGGCCGGCCAACCGGTCCTTGATCTCGGGCAGTTGCTCGTGGTCGCCCCAGTCCGGCTGGTGGAGTGCCGGCCGGGACAGCAGCGTGGACAGGGCGGTGGCCATGGGTGTCTCCCGGGGCGAAGGTGCGTCGGCTCGGCGGCGCGCACGGGGGGCGTCGTGGAGAGGCTGCGGATGGCACTGGTCGGTCCCGATCCTGGGCCGCGCCCTCCCGCCCCGCCAACGCCGGCCGCCGCACTCCGTCAGGTGGGCGGATACTCCATCAGGTGACGGCAGACTCCGTCAGATGCCGCCGTTCCCCGGTGGTCCCGGCACACCCCGGGGGTGGGCGGACCACCGTCCGCGCCCGGGCCGGCCCCATCGGCGGGGGTGGCGGGAAGGTGGCCCGGCACCACATCGGAGGGCGCCCCGGGAGGTGGGCTCCACCGTCCGAACTGTGAAATCGCCTGCCATCCACACAAAGTGACGTGATAAACACATCATCATTCGACTGCGACATGCCAAACAGACATGCCAAACCGACATGCCGAACCGACGACCTCGGCGCACAGGCAGGGATGGGACATGACCGAACAGGAGGCCCGCAAGCGGCCCGACGCACTGTCCGTACTGAGCCTGCTCGTGGCCGAGGCCCCGGCGGCCCGCATCGAGTCGCTGCCCGCCGAGGCCGCCCGCGAGGGCGCCGGGCAGGCCGAGGCGGCGGCCCTGGAGCAGGCCGTCCGGCTCGGACTCGGCATCTGCGCCCAGCGCCGGGGCCGCCAGCAGCGCGAGGCCGGGCTGTCCGCGCTGCTCGACACCGCCCGGGACCTCCTCGTCCCGAACACCCTGGACGAGGTGCTCAAGGTCGTCACCCGCCGCGCCCGGCTGCTCCTCGGCGCCGACATGGCCTGCGTCAGCTTCCCCGGGGAGCAGGACGGCCAGTCCTACGTCCGGGCCTCGGACGGCCACACCTCCGCCCTCAACGTGGGCCTGCGGCTGACCGACGGCGCCGGCCTCGGCCACGCCGCCGTCGCCGGCCTGACCCCGATGTGGACCCCGGACTACCTCGTCGACCAGCGGATCCGCCACACCCACGCGATCGACGACGTGGTCCGCGCCGAGGCGCTGCGCGCCCTGATGGCCGTCCCGCTGAGCCACGGCCCGGACTCCTACGGCGCGCTCTACGTCGCCGACCGCAACGTGCGGCACTTCACGCCGGAGGAGATCTCCACCATGAACCTGCTCGGCGAACTCGCCGGGCTGGCCGTCCTGCGCACCCAGCAGCTGGAGGAGACCGCGGCCGCCGCCCGCCAGCTGAGCGAGGAGCACGACCGCACCGTCACCGCCCTCCGCGACCTGCGCGAACAGCGCCTGCTGCAGCGCGAGTTGACCGAACGGGCGCTGACCGACAGCGACCTGTACGGGGTCGCCGAGGCCGCGAGCCGGCAACTGGGCGACGGGCTGCGGATCCACGCCGCCGACGGCACCGTCCTGACCAGCGTCGGCAGGCTGCCCGAAACGGCCCCCGCCGCCGCGGGCGCGCAGGCCGCCGGGCGCCCGGTGGACACCGCCGACGGCCTGCGGGCCGTCCCGGTCACCGCCGGCGGCGAGGTGCTCGGCACCCTGGTGTGCCGGCCCGGGCCCGACGCCGCCTCCGACACCGACGAACTGCTGCAACTCACCGCCCAGGCCGTGGCGGTGCAGCTGCTGCGCACCGGCGACGCCACCGTCACCCAGGGCCGCGCCCACGACGAGCTGCTGGAGGACCTGCTCTCCGGCACCAAGCGCCCGCCGCAGCAACTGGAGGAACGCGCCCGCCGGTTGGGCCTCGACCTGAGCGCACCGCACGTCGTGGTGGTCGCCCGCCCCGACACCCGCGCGGTCGGCCGGGCCTGTGCCCTGCTCATGGCGCTGGCCCCGCGGCTGAAGGGCCTGCGGGTCGCCCACGACGGCAACGTCGTCCTGCTGCTGCCCGGCACCGACGCCGGCGCCGCCGCCCGGACCGTCCTGAACGAACTCGCCCCGCTGCTCAGCGAACCCGTCACGGTGGCCGGGGCCGGGCCGGTCACCGACGCCGCCTCGGTGTTCCACTGCCACCAGGAGGCCCTGCGCTGCCTCGACGCGATGATCGCCCTCGGCAGCACCGGCTGCTCGGCCTCCCCCGGGGAGCTGGGCTTCCTCGGCGTCCTGCTCGCCGGGAAGCGGGACGTCCGCCCCTTCGTCGACTCGGTGATCGGCCCGGTGCTCGACTACGACCGGCAGCGGTTCACCGACCTCGGCCGCACCCTGGACGCCTACTTCGAGACCGGCGGCAGCCCGACCCGGGCCGCCCAGAAGCTGCACGTCCACCCGAACACCGTCGCCCGCCGGCTGGAGCGGATCGGCGAACTGATCGGCCCGAACTGGCAGGACCCGGCCCAGGCGCTCGAAGTCCAGCTCGCCCTGCGGCTCTCCCGCGTCCGCGACCTGCTCACCCAGGACGGCCCGCCGCCGGAGTGAGCAGGTCGCGCGCCCGAGACCTCAGCCGACCCGGCGCGGGGAGCGGCCGCCGCCGTGGGCGAGGGCCGCGACCGCGTGGGCGGCCGAGGCCAGCGTGACGTGGCGGTGCCAGCCGTTGAAGGAGCGGCCGGTGTAGTCGCGCACGCCGGTGCGGTCGGCGATCTCGTGGAAGTCCCGCTCGACCCGCCCGGTCAGCAGGCTCAGCCGGAACAGCTGGGCGGGCGAGGCGTGCGGCACGTCGGCCAGCCACAGCTCCTGCGGCCAGCGCCGGCCGGGGGTGCCCGCGCCGAGCAGCAGCAGGTCGTCGCCCGCGACGCCGCCCGGACGCCCGGGCGAGCGCAGGGTGCGGGCCGCGCCGGCCGCCGTCCGGACCCGGACGGCGCCGACCAGGGCGGCGTGCGGCGCGCCCTCCGGCCCGTGGTCCGTCCAGGTCACCACCCGCCGGCGGTCCCGGCACGCCCCGATGATCCGGTGGGCCGGCAGCGCCTCCGCGCCGTGCCCGGTCGGCCCGCCCTCGGCCGGGCTCAGCGGCAGCGTGCTGTTGATCCGGACGACGAACGGCACCCCCGCCGCCCGCAGCCGCCGCACCGCCTTCATGCCGTCCAGCTCCCGCACGTCCATCACCACCGGCAGGGTGGGCAGGCCCCAGGAGCGGGTCAGCTCCAGCACCGCCTCGACCGCGCAGTCGCCCAGGGTCCGGGTGTTCACGCTCGCCGGGATGGACGCCTGGCTGCGCCGGGGGACGTCGTCGAGCCACGCCCGGGACAGGTGCAGCCGCCAGTTGACCGGCATGCTCGCCTCCTCGGACGCCGACCAGACGCCCACCGCCTGCTGGGCGTTGAGCACCTGGCCGAGCGAGGAGATGAACCGGCGGTCCACGCCCACCGAGTGCTCCCCCGCCTTCGGGATGACGGTCTGCTGCACCACCCACGCCTGCGGCGGCGCGACGGCCGTCACGTAGTGGGCCAGCGCCGCGCGGACCGGGTCCCAGTCCCAGGTGGAGCTGCTGATGAAGTGGTGCAGGTTCTGCTCCGTGGCCTGGCCGCCGATCAGCCGCGCGATGTTGCGGACCGACTTGCGGCCCTGCGCGCCCAGCAGCCCGCGCAGGTACTCCACGCCCTTGCGGCGCTGGTCGGACCGGGGCAGCGAGGCGAACAGCACCGCACAGAGCTCGGAGAGGACGATGTCGTGGGAACTGCCGAGCACCGGCGCGCGCCCTGGCGTTCCCGTATCGATCATGTGCAGGTCAAAGTCGCGCACGTGGACCAACCTCCGCATGGCAGCCGTCTCCTCCGAATGGTTCGACGGTAAACGGAGGATCCGCACCCGGCCCAGGTGCACCGACCACACGACTGCGGTAGAGACCTATGGCGGGACCACCGGACAGGCCGCCTGAGCAGGCAAAACCGCCCTCCGGCCAACCCGCAACCGGAGCGGACGCGGCCGCCCGCGGCCCGCCGACCCGTCCCGCCGGCGGCCCGGACGTGAAGCGGTTCCGGCGAGTTGACGAACAATCACCGTGTCGGCACCTCCGCGCGCGGCCCGGTGAAAGACTCTTCGATCATGCGAGCAGCCTTCATCGAGACCCTCGGCGGCCCCGAGAACATCCGGTACGGCGAACTGCCCACCCCCCGGCCGGGGCCGACCGACGTCCTGGTCGACGTCACCTCCACCACCGTCAACCCGGTGGACACCTTCGTCCGTTCGGGGCTCTTCCGCACCCCCCTCCCGTTCCCGTTCGTGATCGGCCGCGACCTCGTCGGCACCGTCGCGGCGACCGGTCCCGGCACCGCCGGCTTCGCCGTGGGCGACCGGGTCTGGACCAACAGCCTGGGCCACGGCGGGCGCCAGGGCGCCGCCGCCGAACAGGCCGTCGTCCCCGCCGACCGCCTCTACCACCTCCCTCCTGGCGTGCGCCCCGAGGACGCCGTCGCCGTCGTCCACCCGGGCGCGACCGCCTACCTCGGGCTGTTCACGCACGGCCGCCTGCGGGCCGGCGAGACCGTCCTGGTGGCCGGCGCCGCCGGGAACGTCGGCTCCGCGCTGGTCACCCTCGCCGTCGAAGCCGGGGCCCGGGTGGTCGCCACCGCCTCCGCCCGCGACCTCGACCACTGCCGCGCGCTGGGTGCCGCCGAGGCCCTGGACTACCGCGACCCCGAGCTCGCCGAGCGCCTCACCCGCGCCTGCCCGGGCGGCGTCGACCTCCACCTCGACACCTCCGGCGAGAACGACCTGGCCGCCGCCGTCGACCTGCTCGCCCCGCGCGGACGCATCGTCCTGCTGGCCGGCGCCCGTTCGCGGCCGGTCCTCCCGGTCGGGCCGCTGTACATGAAGGACTGCTCGATCGCCGGCTTCGTCATCTCGCACGCGACCGGCACCGAACTGGCCGAGGCCGCCGCCACCCTCAACCGCCTGCTCGCGGCCGGACGGCTGCGGCCCCGGGCCGTCGAGACCCTCCCGCTGAGCGCCGCCGCCGAGGTCCACGGACGGATGGAACGCGGCGAACTGCACGGCACCCGGGTCGTCCTCCGGCCCTAGCGCTTGTTGTACCTGACGGTCCGACAGGTCCGCAATGGCCTGTCCTGACCGCAACTTGACATACTTTCGGCCGATCGGGCGCCCGACCTGCGCGGGCGGAACCTGGATGTGTATCGTCCTGGTTATGCGGATGGGCGAAGGGGTCGAATGGGGCCTCCACTGCTGCCTCACACTGGCCTGGCTCGACAGCGAGCAACCGGTGCCGACAGCCCGGCTGGCAGCCTGGTTCGACCTGCCGCCGGCCTACCTGACCAAGCGCCTCCAGGCCCTGGTCCGGGCCGGCATCCTGAGCTCCACCCCCGGCATCAAGGGCGGCTTCCGGCTGGCCCGGCCGCCGGAGCGGATCTCGCTGATGGACGTCGTCACCGCCATCGAGGGCCCCGAGGACGCCTTCCGCTGCACCGAGATCCGCCAGCGCGCCGAGGGCGGCGGAGCCCCCGAACGGGAGTTCCGCAGCCCCTGCGGGATCGCCACCGCGATGCGCCGGGCCGAACTGGCCTGGCGCCGCGAGCTCGCCGGGCAGACGGTGGCCGACCTGATGGCCTCCGCCCCCGGCGGCGCCGCCGCCCGTACCCGACGCCACTACGCCCGCATGACGGGCTGACCCCGACCACCCGACCACCCGACCGGGCCGCCGGAACGTGCCCGGACCGAACCCCGACCGAACTGCAAGGAGAATCCGGATGTCCAGTGTCTCGGTTCCGACCGACCGGAAGGCCGCGGCCGAGCCCGGCACACCACCCCAGGGCGGACTCTCGTCCACCCTCGTCCTCGCCCTGGGCACCTTCGCGGTCGGCACGGACGCCTTCGTGGTGGCCGGCTTCCTCCCCTCCATGGCCAAGGACCTCCACGTCTCCTCCGCCACCGCCGGCCAGTCGATCACAGTCTTCGCCGCCGCCTACGCGATCCTCTCCCCCGTCCTGGCCACCCTGCTCGCCCGGCTTCCCCGCCGCACCCTGCTGATCGGCGCCCTCTTCACCCTCGGCATCGCCAACCTCGGCTCCGCACTGGCCCCCAACATGGCCGTGCTGATCATCAGCCGGATCCTCGCCGCCGCCGGCGCCGCCTCGTACACCCCCAACGCCGGCGCCGTCAGCGCCTCCCTCGTCCGGCCCGAACTGCGGGCCCGCGCCCTCGCCGTGGTCATCGGCGGCCTCACCATCGCCACCGCCCTCGGCGTGCCGCTCGGCAACGCCGCCAGCCACTGGTTCGGCTGGCGCACCGCCCTGGGGATCGTCGCCGGGCTCTGCCTGTTCGTCGCGGTCATACTCCGGCTGATCATGCCGTGGCTCCCCGGCGCCGCCCGGGTGCCGCTGCGCACCCGCATGGCCGTGCTGCGCCGCCCGGCCGTGCTCGCCGTGCTGCCGCTCACCGTGCTCGGCATGTGCGCCACCTACGTGCCGTACGCCTACGCCGTGCCGATGCTGGACGCCGTCCAGATCCCCGAGAGCGGCGTGCTCTGGATGCTCTTCCTGTACGGCATCGGCGCGGTGATCGGCAACCTCGCCGCCGGCCACGCCACCGACCGCTGGGGCTCCACCAACGTCCTGATCGTCGGCTGCGCCGTGATGGCGGTCGCGCTCGGCGCGCTCGCCTGGCTGGCCTCCACCGACGCCGACGTCAAGCCGCTGGTCGGCCTGCTGTGCATGCTCTGGGGCGGCAGCAGCTGGTCCCAGACGCCCCCGCAGCAGCACCGGCTGATCGAGGTCGCCCCGCAGGAGGCGCCGCTGGTGATCTCGCTCAACTCCTCCGGCATCTACCTCGGCATCGGCCTCGGCAGCATCATCGGCGGTGCCGCCCTCGGCGCCGGCGCCACGACCGTGTACGGCCTGGCCTCGGGCATCGGCGCCCTGGCCCTGCTCTTCCTGCTGTTCACCCGGCGCGCGTCCGCGCGGAAGGGCTGACACGCGGGACGATTCCCCCGCGGGGCCGGACAACGCCCTTCCGGCCACCGCTTCCTGACGGTGCGGCGTCGCACCCAGCGCTGAGTCACCCCTCAGACCGCGACGACCGACGACCGGCGCGGAGAGAGACCCTGCTGCCCCGGTTTCCCGACACGACGTCCACGGCCGACCCGGCCGCCGCCCACCGCGGCGGCCCCGGCCGTGGACACCACCCGGTCCCACGGGACCAACTCGTCGACGAAACCGAGAGGTTGTCAGCATGTCCCAGCTCAGCACGTTCGCCGCGCCCGCCCCGGAGGCCGCTCCCCCGGAGGACGCCGCCCTGGAGTCCCCCGCCCTGGAGGCCGTCAGCCCGGAGGGCGCCGCCCCGGCGGCCGGGGTGACCGGGGCCGAGGCGTTGATCCGCTCCCTCGAAGAGGTCGGGGTGGACACCGTCTTCGGCATCCCGGGCGGGGCCATCCTCCCCGCGTACGACCCGCTGATGGACTCCACCGAGGTCCGCCACATCCTGGTCCGGCACGAGCAGGGCGCCGGCCACGCCGCCACCGGCTACGCCCAGGCCACCGGCCGGGTCGGGGTCTGCATGGCCACCT
>NZ_JZKH01000150.1 GCF_000961885.1 Streptomyces rubellomurinus | reverse complement strand
GCAGGTTGCGGTACCAGTAGGCGGCGTCCAGCGTGCGGGTGTCGATCGGCTCACCCACCAGCGTGGAGTAGAACGGGACTTGAGCCGGGCGCGGAGTGATGCCCTGGAGGGCGGTCAGGATCTCCTCGCGGATCGCCTCCACGTGGGCGGAGTGCGAGGCGTAGTCGACCTCGATCCGACGCGCCCGCTCGTGCTCCGCCAGCAGCTGCTCCAGCACGTCCGCGTCACCCGAAACCACCGTCGACGAAGGCCCGTTGAGCGCGGCGATCGAGATCCGGCCACCGTACGGCTCCAGCAGCCGCGCCACCTCCTCGGCGGGCAGCGGGAGCGACACCATGCCGCCCTCGCCGGACAGCGCCGGCAGCGCCCGGGCGCGCAGCGCGACGACCCGCGCGCCGTCCTCCAGCGACAGCGCCCCGGCCACACACGCCGCCGCGATCTCGCCCTGCGAGTGCCCGACCACGGCCGCGGGCTCGACCCCGAACGACCGCCACAGCCCCGCCAGCGACACCATCACCGCCCACAGCACCGGCTGCACGACGTCCACCCGGTCCAACCCGGCGCCGCCGCGCAGCACTTCGGTCAGCGACCAGTCCACGTACGGCGCCAGCGCCGCCTCGCACGCCGCGATCCGCGCCGCGAACACCGGCGAGGCGTCCAGCAGTTCGGCCCCCATGCCGACCCACTGCGAGCCCTGTCCCGGGAAGACGAAGACCACGCCCGGCTCGGCCAGCACCGCTCCGCGCACGGTCGCGGCGGTGGTCCGGCCGGCCGCGAGCGCGTCCAGGGCCTGCCGGGCCTGGGCGGGGTCGGCGGCGAGCACCACGGCCCGCCGGTCCAGCGCGGCCCGGGTGGTCGCCAGGGACCGGCCCAGGTCGGCGGGTGCGAGCTCGGGATGCTGCGCCACGAAGGGCGCCAGCCGGGCGGCCTGGGCGGTGAGCGCCGCGTCGGTGCGGCCGCTGACCGGCCAGGGCAGGACGTCCGCCCGCAGCGGGAGCGGCGCCGCCCGCTCGGCGGGTTCCTGAGCCGATTCGGCCGGGGCTTCCTCCAGGATCACATGGGTGTTGGTGCCGCTGACGCCGAACGCGGAGACCCCGGCCCGGCGCGGTTCCGTCCCGCGCGGCCACGCCACCGGATCGGTCAGCAGCCGCACGGTGCCCGCCGACCAGTCCACCTCGGGCGTCGGCGCGTCCACGTGGAGGGTGCGCGGCAGCAGGCCGTTCCGCAGCGCCATCACGGTCTTGATGACGCCGGCCACCCCGGCCGCCGCCTGGGTGTGGCCGAGGTTGGACTTCAACGCGCCCAGCCACAGGGGCCGTTCGGCGGAGTGTGCCGGCCCGTAGGCGGCGATCAGGGCCTGGGCCTCGATCGGGTCGCCGAGCGTGGTGCCGGTGCCGTGCGCCTCGACGGCGTCGACCTGGCCGGCCGTCAGCCGGGCGTGGGCCAGCGCGGCCTCGATCACCCGCTGCTGGGCGGGGCCGTTGGGCGCGGTGAGGCCATTGGAGGCGCCGTCCTGGTTGACCGCCGAGCCGCGCACCACGGCCAGCACCGGGTGTCCGTGGCGCCGGGCGTCGGACAGCTTCTCGATCAGCAGCATGCCCGCGCCCTCGGCGAAGCTGGTGCCGTCCGCGGCGGCCGCGAAGGCCTTTGAGCGGCCGTCTGCGGCCAGGCCGCGCTGGCGGCTGAACTCCGTGAAGAGGCCGGGCGTGGCCATCACGGTGGCGCCGCCGGCCAGCGCCATGGTGCACTCGCCGGCCCGCAGCGCCTGGCAGGCCAGGTGCAGGGCCACCAGGGAGGAGGAGCAGGCGGTGTCCACGGTGACGGCCGGGCCCTCCAGGCCGAAGGTGTACGAGACCCGGCCGGAGACGACGCTGGCCGCGCTGCCCGTGCCGAGGTAGCCCTCGACGGACTCGGGCACCCGGTCCAGCCGGCTGCCGTAGCCCTGGGCGACCATGCCGACGAAGACACCGATCGGTCTGCCGCCGAGCGAGAGCGGGTCCAGGCCGGCCCGTTCGAAGGCCTCCCAGGAGGTCTCCAGGACGAGCCGCTGCTGCGGGTCCATGGCCAGCGCCTCGCGCGGCGGGATGCCGAACAGCTCGGGGTCGAAGGCGTCGGCCTCGTAGAGGAAGCCGCCCTCGCGGGTGTAGGAGGTGCCGGGGCGGTCCGGGTCCGGGTCGTAGAGCGCCTCCAGGTCCCACCCCCGATTCGCCGGGAACCCGGCGACGGCGTCGCCGCCCTCGGCCACCAGGCGCCACAGGTCCTCGGGCGAGGCGATCCCGCCGGGGTAGCGGCAGGCCATGCCGACGATCGCGATCGGCTCGGCCTCCTCCAGTTCCTGCACCCGCCGCCGGGCCTTGCGCAGGTCGGTCGTGGCGCGCTTGAGGTAGTCGCGGAGCTTCGCTTCGTTGCTGGTCACGACTCGGTCACCCATCTCTGCGGTTGCGGGGGCTGCGGTTCGCCGCCTGCGGGCGGCCCGGCCGTCACGGCGACTCCAGTTCGTCGTCGAGGAGGTCGAAGAGCTCCGCGTCGCTCGTCGCGTCCAGGTCGTCGGCCGGTTCGGCCTCCGGGCCGTGGCCGGTGTGCCACTTCGCCAGCAGGGCGTTGAGGCGGTGGGTGATCCGGGTGCGGGCCGCGTCGTCGTCGGGGACGGCGGCGAGCGCGGCTTCCAGCCGGTCGAGTTCGGCGAGCCCGGGGAGCACGGCGGGGGTGTCGGCGAGGAGTTCGCCGCGCAGGTGGCGGGCCATCGCCGCCGGGGTCGGGTGGTCGAACACGAGCGTCGCGGGCAGCCGCAGCCCGGTGGCCGAGCCGAGCCGGTTGCGCAGTTCGACGCCGGTCAGCGAGTCGAAGCCGAGGTCCCGGAACGGGCGGGCGGGCGCCACCGCCCGTTCGTCGGGGTGGCCGAGCACGGCGGCGACGTGCGAGCGGACCAGTTCCAGCAGGATCCGGTCACGTTCGACCTCCGGCGCGCCGGCCAGGCGCCGGCGCAGGTCGGCGGGCGCGGCGGCGTCGGCGGCGGGGTCGCGCTCGGCGCTCTCGACGGCCTTGCGGGCCTCGGGGATCTCGTCCAGCAGCCGGCCGGTGCGCTCCGAGGCGAAGACGGCGGCGAACCGCTCCCAGCGCACGTCGATGACCACCGAGCGGGTCTCGTCGTGGGCGAGGGCGTCGCCGAGGGCCTCGGTGGCCAGGTCCGGGTCCATCTCGTGCAGGCCGTGCCGGCGGGCGCGTTCGCCGATGCCGTCGGCCGCCATGCCGCCGCCGGCCCAGGTGCCCCAGGCGATCGCGGTGGCGGGCAGCCCGTCGGCCCGGCGCTGCTCGGCCAGGGCCTCCAGGAAGGCGTTGCCGGGCGCGTAGTTGGCGAGGCCGGGGGCGCCGAAGGTGGCCGCGAAGGAGGAGAACACCACGAAGGCGGCCAGGTCCAGCCCGCGGGTGAGTTCGTGCAGGTGCAGGGCGCCGTGCGCCTTGACCCGGAGCACCCGGTCGACCTGCTCGGGGGTGAGCCGGTCGATCACCGCGTCGTCCAGGATCGCCGCGGTGTGCACCACGGCGGTCAGCGGCTGCTCGGCGGGGATGCCGGCGAGCAGGGCGGCGAGCGCGGCGCGGTCGGCGACGTCGCAGCGGGCGATCACCGTCTCGGCGCCGAGGGCGGTGAGTTCGGCGTGCAGTTCGGCGGCGCCGGGGGCGTCCGGGCCGCGCCGGCTGGCCAGCAGCAGCCGGGGGGCGCCGTTGCGGGCCAGCCAGCGGGCGGTTTGGGCGCCGAGGCCGCCGGTGCCGCCGGTGATCAGGACGGTGCCGGTGGGCGCCCAGGGGCGGGCCGGCGGGCGGCCGGTCAGCGGGGCGCGGACGATCCGGCGCAGGTGGACGCCGTCGGCGCGCACGGCGGTCTGGTCCTCGCCGCCCCGGTCCGCGCCCTCGGCCAGCACGGCGGCGAGCCGGCCCAGTTCGGCCGGGCCGCAGCCGGTGGCGGGCAGGTCCACCAGGCCGCCCCAGAGCTTGGGGTGCTCCATCGAGGCGACCTGGCCGAGCCCCCAGTAGAGGGCCTGGAACGGGTTGCCGAGCCGGTCGCCGGCGCCGACCGTGACGCCGCCCCGGGTGGCGCACCAGAGCGGGGCGCCCAGGTCGGCGTCGCCGACCGCCTGGATCAGCGCGACGGTGGCCGGGAAGCCGGCGGGTACGGCCGGGTGGGCCGGGTGCGGGGCCTCGGCCAGGGCGAGCAGCGAGAGCACGCCCGCGACGGGGACCCCGGCCTCGGCGGCGGCGGTGCGCAGCGCGTCGGCGAGGGCGGCGCGGTCCGCCGTGCTCGCGGTGTCCACGGCGAGGGCGGTGACGGCGGCGCCGCGGGCGGTCAGCTCGCGCTCGACGTCGGCGGTGGGCTCGCCGGTGGGCGCGACCAGCAGCCAGTGGCCGGTGAGCCGCGGCGCGGTGGCGGGGTCGGCCCGGCGGCGCCAGGCGATCCGGTAGCGCCAGGAGTCGAGCTGGGCGCGTTCGCGGCGTTCGCGCCGCCAGGCGGCGAGGCCGGGGAGCACCGCGCGCCAGGCGTCGGGGGTGACGGTGGCCGGGAGCCCGGCCGGGTCGCCGTCCTCGACGGCCGCCCAGAACGCGGCCTCGGCCGGGTCGGCGGGCGCGGGTTCGTCCGCGCCGACCTCCAGCAGGTAGCGCCGGCGCTGGAAGGGGTAGGTGGGCAGGTCGACCGGCCGGCCGGCGCCGAGCGCGGCCCGCCAGTCCACCGGGGCGCCGTGCGTCCAGGCCTCGGCGAGGGAGTGCAGAAAACGCCCCGGGCCGCCTTCGTCGCGGCGCAGCGAGCCGATGGCGGCGGCGGTGGCACCGGCCTGGTCGACGGTCTCGCCGATCCCGACCGCGACGACGGGGTGCGGGCTCGCCTCGACGAAGACGCCGGTACCGTGCCGCGCCAGGTGCTCGATCACGGGCGCGAAGCGGACGGGCTCGCGCAGGTTGGTGTACCAGTACGCGGCGTCCAGGACGGTGGTGTCCAGCTCGCCGCCGGTGACGGTGGAGTGGAAGGGGATGTCGGCGGCGCGCGGGGTGATCCCGGCGAGCGCGGTGAGCAGCTCGTCGCGGATCGCCTCGACGTGGGCGCTGTGCGAGGCGTAGTCGACGTCGATGCGGCGGGCGCGTTCGTGCTCGTGCTCGTGCTCGGCGAGCAGGTGCTCCAGGGCGTCCGCGTCGCCCGAAACCACCGTGGACGAGGGGCCGTTGAGCGCGGCGACGGAGATCCGGTCACCGTACGGCTCCAGGAGCCGCGCCACCTCCTCGGCGGGCAGCGGGAGGGAGACCATGCCGCCCTTGCCGGAGAGGGCGAGCAGGGCGCGGCTGCGCAGGGCGACGACGCGGGCGCCGTCCGCCAGTGTGAGCGCCCCGGCGACGCAGGCGGCGGCGATCTCGCCCTGGGAGTGGCCGACGACGGCCGCGGGTTCGACGCCGTGGGAGCGCCAGAGTGCGGCCAGCGCCACCATCACGGCCCACAGGGCGGGTTGGACGACGTCGACCCGGTCCAGGCCGGTGCCGGTGCGCAGCACCTCGGTCAGCGACCAGTCCGTGTGCGGCGCGAGCGCGGCCTCGCACTCCGCGATGCGCTCGGCGAACACGGGCGCGGTGTCGAGGAGTTCGGCGCCCATGCCGGCCCACTGGGAGCCCTGGCCGGGGAAGACGAAGGCGACCTTGCGGGCCGCGCCCGCCGTGCCGGTGACGAGGGCGGCGGAGGGCTGCCCGTCGGCGAGCGCGCGCAGGGCCCGCCGGGCGGCGCCGTGGTCGGCGGCGAGCACCACGGCGCGGTGGTCGAGCACGGCGCGGCCGGTGGCGAGCGACCGGGCGACGTCCACCGGCCGGGCCCGCGGGTCGAGTTCGGCGTCGGCGAGGCGGGCGGCCTGGGCGGCGAGGGCGGGTGCGGTCTTCGCCGAGAGGATCCACGGGACGGGGCCGGCCGGCCCGGGTTCCCCGGCGTCCGGCTGCTCGACGGCGGGTGCCTCCTCCAGGATCACGTGCGCGTTGGTGCCGCTGATCCCGAACGAGGAGACCGCGGCGCGGCGCGGCTGTTCGCCGCGCGGCCAGTCCCGACGTTCCGTCAGGAGCCGTACGGTGCCGGCCGACCAGTCGACCTCGGGGGTGGGCTCGTCGACGTGCAGGGTGCGCGGCAGCGCGCCGTGCCGCAGCGCCTGCACCATCTTGATCACGCCGGCCACCCCGGCGGCGGCCTGGCTGTGCGCGAGGTTGGACTTGACCGAGCCGAGCCAGAGCGGGCGTTCGGCGGTGTGCGCCCGGCCGTAGGCGGCGATCAGGGCCTGGGCCTCGATCGGGTCGCCGAGCCGGGTGCCGGTGCCGTGCGCCTCGACGGCGTCGACCTGGTCGGCGGTCAGGCCGGCGTTGTCCAGCGCCGCCCGGATCACCCGTTCCTGGGCCCGGTCGTTGGGGGCGGTGAGCCCGTTGGAGGCGCCGTCCTGGTTGACCGCCGAGCCGCGGACCACGGCCAGCACCCGGTGCCCGTTGCGGCGGGCCTCGGAGAGCCGTTCGAGCAGCAGCACGCCGACGCCCTCGGACCAGCCGGCTCCGTCCGCGGCGGCGGCGAAGGACTTGCAGCGGCCGTCCGCGGCCAGCCCGCGCTGCCGGGAGAACTCGAGGAACGCGCCGGGGTTGGCCATCACCGTCACCCCGGCGGCCAGGGCCAGCGTGCACTCCCCCGCGCGCAGCGACTGGGCGGCCCAGTGCAGGGCGACCAGCGAGGAGGAGCAGGCGGTGTCGACGGTGACGGCCGGGCCGTGCAGGCCCAGCGCGTAGGCGACCCGGCCGGAGGCGATGCTCGCCATGTTCCCGGTGCCCAGGTAGCCCTCGACGCCCGCCGGGGGCCGGTTCAGCCGCACCAGGTAGCCGGAGGAGATGGCGCCGGCGAACACCCCGGTCGGGCTGCCGGCCAGCGAGCACGGGTCGATGCCGGCCCGCTCGACCGCCTCCCAGCAGGCTTCCAGCAGCAGCCGCTGCTGCGGGTCCATGACCAGGGCCTCGCGCGGGGAGATGCCGAAGAAGTCGGCGTCGAAGTCGAAGGCGTCGTGGACGAACCCGCCCTCGGTGGCGTAGCTCTTGCCGACCGCGTCCGGGTCCGGGTCGTACATCCCCTCGACGTCCCAGCCGCGGTCGGTGGGGAAGCCGCCGACCGCGTCGCGTTCGGCCAGGACGAGCCGCCACAGGTCCTCGGGCGAGGCGACCCCGCCGGGGTAGCGGCAGGCCATGCCGACGATCGCGATCGGCTCGTTCGCGCGCGCCTGCTCGGCCTGCAGGCGCTGCCTGGTCCGGCCGAGGTCGGCCGTCACGCGCTTGAGGTACTCGCGGAGCCTGTCCTCGTTGCTTGACACCGTGTTGCTTGACACCGTGTTGCTTGACATCGTGTGCACTCCCCGCACGGTCCCGCTGGATGGTCGGCGTCAGGAAGCGCCGAGTTGCCGGTCGATCAGCTCGAACATCTCGTCGTCGGTGGCCGCGTCGAGGGCCGCGTCGTCGATCACCCCGCCGCCTTCGCCGTCTCGGCGCCAGCTCCGGAGCAGCGCTTCGAGGCGCCGGCCGACCGCCGCCCGGGTCGGCTCGTCCGGCCGGCAGCCCGCCAGGGCGGCCTCCAGCCGGGCCAACTCGCCCAGGACGGCCGGTACTTCGTCGGCCCCGGCGCCGATCTCGGCGTTCAGGTGCCGGGCCAGCTCGGCCGGGGTCGGGTGGCTGAAGACCAGGGTGGCCGGCAGCCGCAGGCCGCTCGCCGCGTTCAGCCGGTTGCGCAGTTCGACGGCGGTCAGCGAGTCGAAGCCGAGTTCGCGGAAGGCCCGGTCGGGTTCGACGGACTCCGGCGAGCCGTGGCCGAGCACCACCGCGACGTGGCCGCGCACCAGGTCGAGCAGCAGCTCCTCGCGGGCCGCCGCCGCCAGGCCGGCCAGCCGGCGGGCGAGCGTGCCGCCCTCGGCCTCGGCGCCCGCCCGGGCGGCCCGCCGGGCGGGGGCCCGGACCAGGCCGCGCAGCGGCGCGGGCAGGCCCGCCGCCTGGGTGCGCAGGGCGGCCAGGTCCAGCCGCATCGGCAGCAGGAACGGCTCGTCCCGGCCGAGCGCCGCGTCCAGCAGCGCCAGGCCCTGCTCGGTGCCGAGCGGCAGCAGGCCGAGCCTGGTCATCCGGCCGACCGCGCCCTGCCCGAGGTGGCCGGTCATGCCGCTGGCCCGCACCCAGAAGCCCCAGCCGAGCGAGCCGGCGGGCAGGCCGCGGCTGCGCCGGTGCGCGGCCAGTGCGTCCAGGAAGGTGTTGGCGGCCGCGTAGTTGGCCTGGCCCGGGTTGCCGAGCGCGCCGGTCATCGAGGAGAACAGCACGAAGGCGGCCAGATCGTGACGGGCCGTCAGTTCGTGCAGGTGGACGGCGGCGTCGGCCTTGGGGCGCAGGACCCGCGCCAGCCGGTCCGGGCCGAGCGAGGTGAGCACGCCGTCGTCGAGCACGCCGGCCGCGTGCACCACGGCGGTGAGCGGGCGGTCGGCCGGGACGGTGTCCAGCAGGGCGGCGAGCGCGGCACGGTCGGCGGCGTCGCAGGCGGCGACGGTCACCGTGGCGCCCAACGCGGTGAGTTCGGCTGCCAGTTCGGCCGCGCCCGGGGCCTCGGCGCCGCGCCGGCCGACCAGCAGCAGGTGGCGGATGCCGTGCGCGGTGACCAGGTGGCGGGCCACGAGGGCGCCCAGCGTGCCGGTGCCGCCGGTGATCAGCGCGGTGCCGGCCGGATCGAGCGGGCGCGGCACGGTGAGCACCAGCTTGCCGGTGTGGCGGGCCTGGCTCATGAACCGGAACGCCTCGGGCGCCCGCCGCACGTCCCAGCTGCGCAGCGGCAGCAGCCGCAGCGCGCCGCGCTCGACCAGGTCGACGACCTCGCGCAGGATCTCGCCGATCCGCTCGGGCGCCGGGTCCACGTGCGCCCGGTAGCGCACGTCCGGGTACTCCAGGTCGACCTGGTCGGGGTCGCGGACGTCGGTCTTGCCCAGCTCCAGGAACCGTCCGCCGCGCGGCAGCAGGCGCAGCGAGGCGTCCACGAACTCGCCGGCCAGCGAGTTGAGCACGACGTCCACGCCCGCGCCGCCGGTGGCGGCGAGGAAGGCCGGTTCGAAGGCGAGGGTGCGGGAGTCCGCGATCCGCCCGTCCGGGACGCCGAGGGCCCGCAGGGCGTCCCACTTGCCGGGGCTCGCCGTCGCGTACACCTCGGCGCCCAGGTGGCGGGCCACCTGCACGGCGGCCATGCCGACCCCGCCGGCCGCCGCGTGCACCAGCACGGCCTCGCCGGGCTCGGTGCGGGCGAGGTCCACCAGGCCGTACCAGGCGGTCAGGAAGACCACCGGGAGGGAAGCCGCTTCGGCGAAGCTCCAGCCGTCCGGGATCCGGACCAGGGTGCGCCGGTCGGCGACGGCGAGCGGGCCGAAGCCGCCCGGCACGATCCCGGTGACCCGGTCGCCGACCGCCAGGTCGGCCACCCCGGGGCCGAGTTCGACGACCACCCCGGCCGCCTCGCTGCCCATGCCGACCTGGCCGGGCACCATGCCGAGCCCGACCAGCACGTCACGGAAGTTGAGCCCGGCGGCCCGGACGGCGAGCCGCACCTGGCCGGGGGCGAGCGGCGCGGCGGCCTCGGGGTGGGGCAGCAGCGCGAGCGCGTCCAGGGTGCCGGGTTCGGCGGTGTCGAGCCGCCAGGCCGGCGAGCCGTCCGGCGGGGTGAGCAGCCCGCTCCGGTCGGCCCGGACCACCCGGGGCACCAGCACCTCCCCCCGGCGCAGCGCCAGTTGCGGCTCCCCGGAGGCGACGGCCCCGGAGACGGCCTCGGCGAGGCGGGCGGCGGAGTCGGGGCGGCCGTCGGTGTCGACCAGCACGAACCGGTCCGGCTCCTCGGCCTGCGCGGCGCGCAGCAGCCCCCAGGCGGGCGCGTGGGCGAGCGCCGTGACGTCCTCGCCGAGCGCGGTGCTGACGGCCCCTTCGGTGAGGACCACCAGGCGGGCGGCGGCGAGTTCGGCGGCGCCGAGCCAGCCCTGGACGGCGGCGAGGACGGCGTCGGCGCAGGCGCGGGCGGCGGCGGGCAGCGGGCGGTCGGCGGGCGGCAGGGGCAGCGGCAGGACGACCACGTCCGGTACGGGCTCGCCCGCCGCCAGGGCCGCGCCGAGGGCGGCGAGGTCCGGGTAGCGGCGCGCGGCGGCCACGGCGGTCCCGCTGCCGAGCACGGCCCAGTGCTCGGTCGGCGCCGCGCCGCCGGTCGGCAGCGGCTGCCAGTCCATTCGGTACAGCGAGTCCCCGTTGCCCGGCTGGCGGTGTTCCGACACCGGGCGCAGCACCAGGGCGTCCACGGCGGCGACCGGGCCGCCCTCGGCGTCGGCGACCTGGAGGGTGACGGCGACGGCCGTCCCGTCCACCGGGTCGGCGGCCGGGGCGATCCGCACCCGGGCGCTGGTCGCGCCGACCGCGTCGACGCGGACGCCGGTCCAGGCGAACGGGAGCCGCACCCGGCCGACGTCCCGCACGGAGCCGACCAGCCCGACCGCGTGCAGGGCGGCGTCGAGCAGCGCCGGGTGGACGCCGAAGCGCTCCGCCTCGCCGTGCTGCTCGGCCGGCAGGGCCACCTCGGCGAACACCTCGTCCCCGCGCCGCCAGGCCGCCCGCAGGCCCTGGAACGCCGGGCCGTAGCCGTACCCGGCGGCGGCCAGGCCCTCGTAGTAGCCGTCCAGGTCCACCGGTTCGGCGCCGGGCGGCGGCCACGCCGACAGGTCGAAGGGCTCGCCCCCCGGCTCGTTCACGAGCGTGCCCGTCGCGTGCCGCGTCCACGGGTCGTCCGCGGCGCCCGCGCCCGCGCCGCCGGGCCGGGAGTGCACGGACACCGTGCGCCGCCCGTCGTCGTCCGGGCCGCCGAGCCGGACCTGCACCTGCACCGCCTCGCCGGGCGGCAGCACCAGCGGCGCCTCCAGGGTCAGCTCCTCCAGCCCGGCCGCGCCCGCCTCCTGGCCGGCGCGCAGCGCCAGCTCGACGAAGGCCGTGCCGGGCAGCAGCACCGAGCCGGAGACCGCGTGATCGGCGAGCCAGGGGTGGGTGCGCAGCGCGAGGCGGCCGGTGAGCAGGTACTCGCCGCTGTCGGCGACGGCGATGCCGGCGGAGAGCAGCGGGTGGTCGGCGGCCGCGAGGCCGAGTCCGGCCGGGTCGCCGGGCGCGCCGACCGCGTGGTCCGGCCAGTAGCGCTCGCGCTGGAACGCGTAGGTCGGCAGGTCCACCGGCGCGCCCGCCGGGAACACCCGCGCCCAGTCGACGGCGGCGCCGTGCGTCCACGCCTCGGCGAGCGCGGCGGCGAACCGCTCGGGGCCGCCCTCCTCGCGGCGCAGGGTGCCGACGGCGGCCGCCCGCGCGCCGGCCTGCTCGATGCCCTCGCCGATGCCGACGGTCAGCACGGGGTGCGCGCTGGCCTCGACGAACAGGGCGAAGCCGTCGTCGAGCAGCCGGCGCACGACGGGAGCGAAGCGCAC
>NZ_JZKH01000149.1 GCF_000961885.1 Streptomyces rubellomurinus | reverse complement strand
CTCGGTGTACGTCACCCGCAAGGGCGGCACCATCGTCACCTGCGCCTCCACCTCCGGCTACATGCACCAGTACGACAACCGCTACCTGTGGATGTCGCTGAAGCGCATCGTCGGCTCGCACTTCGCCAACTACCGCGAGGCCTTCGAGGCCAACCGCCTGGTGGCCAAGGGCAAGATCCACCCCACCGTGTCCAAGGTCTACTCCCTGGAAGAGACCGGCCAGGCCGCCCTGGACGTGCACCACAACAAGCACCAGGGCAAGGTCGGCGTGCTCTGCCTGGCCCCCGAGGAGGGCCTGGGCGTGACCGACCACGAGCTGCGCGCCCAGCACATCGGTGCCATCAACCGCTTTCGGGGCGAGTGAGGCTTCCGGCATGAACGTCCATCGGGACCGGCCCTGGCTGACGCGGACCTACGCGGGGCACCTCTCCCCGGCCGCCTTCGACGAGCCGGACCCGGTGGTTACTTCGGCTTGCACTCCCGTCCCGGGCGCGGTGCCCGGTTTTCCTCCGGGTCGTACGACCGTTCGGTCGCCGCGCTCGCCGACCCGATCTGGTCACGCTACGTGATCGCGCGGATCGGCGCCGGCCCGGGCGACCTGCTCCGCGAGGGTCTGCAGGTTGGCGTCGCGGGAGGCTTTCACCAGCACCGCGTCGCCGGGCCGCAGCCGCTGCTGCAGCTCGGTGAAGGCGGCGTCCTGGTCCGCGACGTGGACGGCGTCGACGCCGCCGTGCCGGGCTGCCTGCTCGATGCACCGGGCTTCCGTGCGGCCGACGGTGATCAGGTGCGGGATGCCGAGCTCGGCGACCAGCTCGCCGAGCCGGGCGTGCTCGCGTTCGCTGTCGGCTCCCAGCTCGCGCATCTCGCCCAGCACGGCGATGGCCCGTCGGCCGTGGGACATGGCGGCCAGGGCCGTGAGGGCGGCGCGCATGGAGTCGGGGTTGGCGTTGTAGGCGTCGTTGACGACGGTCACGCCGTCGGGCGCTCGGTCACCTCCATCCGCCACCGGGACGCGGGGCGGGCGGTGGAGAGCCGGTCGGCGAGCAGGTCTACGTCCAGGCCGGCTTCGCGGCCGATGGCGGCGGCGGTCAGCGCGTTGGCCACGTGGTGCTCGCCGACCAGGCGCAGCGCGACGTCGGCGCGGCCTTCGGGGGTGACCAGCTTGAAGCGGGCGCGGCCCCTGTCGTCGAGTTCGACGTGCTCGGCCCGGATGTGCGCCTGCAGGTCACGGCCGGTCAGCACGACGCGTGCCCGGGTGCGCGAGGCCATCGCGCGCACGGCCGCATCGTCGGCATTGAGGACAGCGAGACCTTCGGGCCGCAGGTCCTCCACCAGCTCGCCCTTGGCCCGGGCGATGGCGTCCCGGCTGCCGAACTCGCCCAGGTGGGCGGTGCCGACGTTGAGTACGGCGGCGATGTCGAGCGGGACCATGGCGGTCAGCTGCCGCAGGTGACCGATACCGCGGGCACCCATCTCCAGCACGAGGAACCGCGTCGTCTCGTCCGCGCGGGAGACGGTCTCCGGGGTGCCGATCTCGGAGTTGTGGCTGCCGATCGTGGCGATGGTGGGCCCGGCGGCGGTGAGCACGTGGGCGGTCAGGTCCTTGGTGCTGGTCTTGCCGCTACTGCCGGTGATCCCGATGAACCGCGCCGCCAGGCGGGCGGCCAGCTGCGAGGCGAGGGTGCCGGCCGCGGCCAGGACGTCGTCGACGACAACTGCGGGGACACCCACTGGCCTGGCCGCGAGAACCAGCGCGCTTCCGCCCTGCACAGCATCGGCGGCAAAGTTGTGCCCGTCGGCGCGCTCGCCGGCCAGCGCCAGGAAGATCCCGCCCGGCCGCACATCGCGCGAGTCGTAGTCCATCCCAGCCGTGACCTGCACATCCGTGTCAACCACATCGTGCAGAGTGCCGCCGACGACACCGGCGATCTGAGCGACGGTCATGGGAATCACGGTGGTGCTCCTCGGAGGTTCGGAAGACCTGGTCACTGGGGACGCTACCGTCCCCGGGGCCGGTGCCGCAGCGGCGCGTCCGCCTGCGGCGGCGCCGTCACCTGTGCGGATGGTGATCTCCGCACGCCCCTTATCGCCGCTGAGAGGTGTCCGGCGTCGAAGAGCTGGACGTGTGAGCAGCAGCACTCGGATCGGTCAGGCCGGTGGCGCCGCTACCAAGACACGGGGTTATTCCTCCCGGATTGGGCGCTCAGGATTGATGCCAGGCCGGCCCCTGGATTGATTCGGCCCTACTGGTCCGCCACCTTCGCCGCAGGCGGCGGAGATCGTGGATACAGCTGGGAACGCATCTGCGCAGGGCGCCATCACCACTCCCTGGCGCAGCGAATACCAGAACCTGGTCAGCCGTCGGAAGCTGCATTCTCAAACGCGGTCGGGAAAGAAGACACCTGATGGAGTGAGGATCCCGACTGCCTACCGAACCTTCAGGCTCAGATCGGCGATCGTGGGCGGAAACGACGACCAAGGATCCAGACCAATTCCCCTGCTGCCGCCCATCGGCATGGAGATCCCCTGTTCCATGTTCGCCATCGACGCCAAGCTCGAATACGAGGGCAACACTCTCGCCCTCGCCTTCAGCGGCCGGATCAAGGAACGCGTCGACGTCGACCCCAACGATCCGATCAGCAGCGTGAAGCTGCGCGTCATCGGATTCAGGATGTCCGCCCAGGCGGACGGCATGACCGTCACCCTGGAGCAGAACGACGTCGACGTGGACCCCAAGAGCCGCCTGCGCATGAGCCAGAGCTTCCCCCCGAATTCGAGCAGCGCGATGTCCTCTCATTCACCGCCAGCTTCGAGAAGACTGCAGGGGGAGCACCGCCCATCCTGACCGCCAAGGAACCGATGGTCCTCGTCGCGCAGGTCACCCAGTTTCCGCCCAAGAGCGACACCTACCGGCTCGAAACGCCAGTCGAGTTGATTGACCTTGAAAATCCGGGCACCATCGCACTTCCTGGGACCGGCGGTGCTGGGCAGCATTAAGTACGGCACGAGCGTGCTGGACACCCGGCTGCGCTCCTTTCTGGTCAACCTGGCGCTGAAGCACATCAATGGCCTGCTCGCCGCCGAGCACCTGGGCTTGGCCGTGCGTGCGATGCTGCCGTCCCAGGACACCGACGCCATCGAGGACGCGATGCGCCAGGTCCTGGCGGACGGAGCACCGCTGCTCGACCCCTTCGCCACTAGCCACACCCGGGCTGCCCGCAGGCCGAGCACGCGTGGCTGGTCTTCTACTACCGCACGGAGGAATCCGGCGGGGGGTGCCCGGGGTCGTGTTGTCGGCGGTGGACGTCACCGAGCAGCAGCGCGCCGACCGCCAGGCCGATCAGGCGCGCCGCCGCTTGGCGGTCATCGCCTACGCGCGTCTCGACTAACCTTAAGCGCCCACAGGATCAGCGGGGCCTGGAGCGGGAGCCGGGCCACGGCGATTGCACGCAGCCGCGTTGATCGGTGGCGCCAGTCGTAGGCCATCTTGACGTTGGCCGGGAAGACGGCGGTGAACAACCCCACTGCGGCCAGCGCACCCAATGCCCTCGTGCGCGGCACCGCCACCGCCGCTCCGACCGCGAGTTCGGCGAACCCGCTGGCGTAGGTCCAGGTCCTGCGGCTGCCGGGAAGTGAGCGCGGCACGATGGCGTCGAACTGGCGGGGCGCTGCGAAGTGCGCCGCACCGGCCCCGATGAGCAGGCCGCTCAGGAGCGTTGCGGACCTCTGCGATGCCGTCATCGTTGCTCGTTTCTTGGGAGTGTCCCGCGAGCCGGGAGATGTTACCGGATGGTAGTGCCAGGCTCTCCGCGATGGGAACCCGGTGTGACGCACAGATCGGAGAGCTGAGTCTCGGATGCCCTCAGGCCCCGCCGGTTCTCAGTGACAGCTGTGCCAGCGTTGACCAGGGCGCACGCCAATCAGGGTCGAGGATGGCGGTGGCGAAGTCAGCGGTCAGGCGGTGCCATCGGCGAGCGCCGTGGAGCATGGTGTGGCCGCCGTGCCGCATGGGGACGGTGTGGATGTGGGCTCCTGAGGCGGCAGCGCGGTCGGCGAAGTCCCAGGTCTGGTGCGCGGAGGTGACCCTGTCCGTCTCGTCGTGGAGGAAGGCCAGTGTCTTGCCGCGCAGGTGGGCGACTGCTTCGCCCGGTGGGCACCAGGGAGCGAGGGCGATGACGCCGCGCACCGCCGGATGCCCTGCCACCGCGAGCGCCGCTCGGCCGCCCATCGAGTGGCCGACGAGTATCACCGGGATGGCGGGGACGAGGTCGGCCAGTTCGACGAGAGCGTCCCGGGCGTCCTGTGCGGGGTGGGCGTGGTGCCCGTTCCAGCCGCGGTGGCGGTAGCGCACGCAGGCGAGCAAGGTGTCCTGATCCCCCAACTGCCGTAGCAGGGCAGTTCCGAAGAGGCGCAGGCGACGGTCCGGCAGGTTCAGCCACGTTGGCGGCGCGAGGCCGTCCGCTCGGCCTCCGTGGAGAAGCAGTACGGCCGTTCTGGGGCTGGCCGGGTGGCGGCGAATTTGGAGCGGACTCCCGGTGGGGGCGCGCCTGCTGCGCGATGGGTGGGCCGTCATCGGCATACGGTCCTTTGTGGGCTGTGGGCTGTGGGCTGCGGGTCGTGGCTTGTTCTTCGGAGTGCCGGCCTGGCCGGTGCTCAGTGTCGTGGCGGCCGTGGGAGGAAGCCGCTGGTGCGGGAGACATAGGCGTCCCAACCGGGTTTGCTGGAGGTGAGTTGTCGCTCCAGCAGGGGTTTTCCGCTTCCGAATGCCAGGAGGTAGGTCATCAGGAGGGGACTGAGGATGAAGGCCCAGCCGGTCGGGGTGTCGGCGGCGAGCAGGAACAGGCCCCACCAGACGCAGGCGTCGCCGAAGTAATTGGGGTGGCGGGTGTAGCGCCACAGGCCGCGGTCCATCACCGACCCGTGGTTCGCCGGGTCAGCCTTGAAGCGGGCCAGTTGCCAGTCGCCGACCGCCTCGAAGAACAGCCCGACGGTCCACAGCGCGAGTGCGGCCCAGGCGAGCGGGTCGAGCGGCGGGGTCAGGTACTGGGCGGCTTGAACCGGCAGCGAGACGAACCAGACGATGGCGGCCTGCGGCAGGTACACCATGCGCAGCGCGTAGGCTGTGCGCCGGCCGGCGGGTGCTTGGGAGAGCATCCGTTCGTAGCGCGGGTCTTCGGGGGTGCCTGTGGAGCGACGCCAGATGTGGGCGGACAGGCGCAGTCCCCATACGGTCACCAGCGCGGTGGCGAGCAGCCGGCGGCCCGGGTCGCCGTACCCGGCCGACAGCGTGTAGCCGGTCAGTGCGACGGCGGTGAAGGCGATCCCCCAGGCGACGTCAACCCCTCGGTGGCGGCCGGTTCGGACGCCGATGGCGAAGGCGGTCAGCATCACCAGCAGCGCCGCGGCGAGGGCGGCTGCCAGGTTGATGGCGAAGGCGGTGGCGTTCACGCCGGCTCCTGGTACCAGTGGGCGGAGGTGGCCGGGGCGCCGCTTCGGCCGTCGGCGGTCGGGCGGACCGCAAGGATCTGGTCTACGCCCATCCGCCGCTCGGTGAACGCGTTCGAGCTGCCGGCCAGGTACAGCTGCCACAGCCGCACCGTGGGCTCTGCGACCAGGGCGGCGAAGTCCGTGCGGCGCTCCTGGAGGGTCTTGTGCCAGGCGTCGATGGTGCGGGCGTAGTGCTCGCGCATGGCCTCGACAGAGCGCACCTCCAGGCCTGCGGCCTCCAGCAGGCCGACGGTTTCGCCGACCGGGCGCATGTGCATGTCCGGGGCGATGTAGGTCTCGATGAACGCGCCGCCGCCCGGCGCCGTCGAGGTGCGGGACATCTGCTGGACGAGCAGCCGGCCTCCGGGACGAAGCAGGCCGTGCAGGCGTCGGGCAAAAGCGGGGTATTGGCGGTCGCCGACGTGTTCGCCCATCTCGACGCAACTGATCGCGTCGTAGGGCCCGTCGGCGATCTCGCGGTAGTCCTGGTGACGGACTGTCACCTGATCGGCGAGCCCGGCCTCGGTTACCGCCGCGGTGGCGAAGGCGTGCTGATGCCCGGACAGCGTCACCGCGGTGACCTGGGCGCCGTAGTGCCTGACGGCGTGTACGGCGAGTGCGCCCCAGCCGCAGCCCACGTCGAGCAGGCGGGCTCCGGGCTCAAGGCCGAGTTTGCGGCAGATCAAGTCGAACTTGGCGTGCTGGGCCTCCTCCAGGGTGGCGCTCTTCGGCGTCCAGTAGGCGCAGGAGTACGCCATCGCCGGACCGAGCAGCAGAGCGTAGAACTCGTTGGACAGGTCGTAGTGGTGGCTGATCACGGCGCTGTCCCGGGCGCGGCTGTGCAGCGTGCCGCGGGTCCGCGCCCGTCCTTGGGGAGGTGCCGGGCGCGGCCCGATGACCCCGAGCCGGGTGGCGCAGGCCAGGAGCCGGGGCCAGTGGTGCGCGGACGGCCGCACCGGCTTGTGCCCGGCGAGTGAGCTTCGCACCTGGCTCAGCGTGTGCGCCAGGTCGCCCTCGACGTCGAGTTCGCCGCTGATGTAGGCGTCGGCGAGGCCGAGTTCGCCGGGCTGCCACAGCAACCTGCGCAGTGCGCGCCGGTGGTGCAGCACGACGGTGGGAGCGCCTGCCGGCCCGGCGGTCGAGCCGTCCCAGGCTCGGATCCGGAACGGGGGCGGCGCGTCGAGGACTTCGGTCAGAAGCGCGGCGAGCTGCGGGGCGGCGCTCATCGTGTAGCCCCCGGGCGGGTGAGGAGGATCTGCTGGACGTCGAGGTAGCCGGTGCGGAACCCGGCCTCGGAGTAGGCGAGATAGAGCTCCCACATCCACCGGAAGACCTGGTCGAAGCCGAGGGCGGCGACCTCGTCGGCGCGCTCGGTGAATCGCTCGCGCCACAGGCGCAGGGTCTCGGCGTAGTGTTCGCCGTAGCCGCGAGTGCTCTCGACCCGCAGGCTGGTGTGGCGGGCCGTGCTGTCCTCGATGGCCTCGACGGAGGGAATCTGACCGCCGGGGAAGATGTACTTGAGGATCCAGGTGTAGGTGGCGCTACTGGCGAGCATCCGCTCGTGCGGCATGGTGATGGCCTGCAGGGCGGTGCGCCCGCCGGGTGCGAGGACCCGGTCGATGGTGGCGAAGTAGGCGGGCCAGAAGGGCCGTCCGACCGCCTCGATCATCTCCACGCTGGCCACCGCGTCGAACTGGCCTGCGGCGCTGCGGTAGTCGCACAGCCGTACCTCGACGCGGTCGGCGACACCGGCCTGCTGGATACGGCGGCGGGCCAGCGCCAGCTGCTCCTCGGAGAGGGTGAGGGTGACCACCCGGGCGCCGCGCCGGGCGGCGCGCACGGCGAGTTCGCCCCACCCCGTGCCGATCTCCAGCACCCGGCTTCCCGTGCCGACGCGCGCGAGGTCCAGCAGTTGGTCGATCTTGCGGTGCTGCGCGTCGGCCAGGCCCGGCGCGCTCGCGACCGGCCGGCCGTCGCGGCCGGTCGGGAAGACCGCCGAGGAGTACGTCATGGTGGGGTCGAGGAAGAGCGCGAACAGGTCGTTGGACAGGTCGTAGTGGCGGTGGATGTTGCGCCGGGCGTTTTCCGCCGTGCTCAACTCGGCCGCCGGCGGCCGCTGCGCGTACAGCCGGCGCAGCCACTGCGCGCCGGTGGGGACGAGCGTCTCGGGGGCGGTGGCGAGGACGGTCAGCAGGGCGACGAGGTCGGGTGAGTCCCAGTCGCCGGCCTGGAAGGACTCCCCGAATCCGATCAGTCCGGTGGCGCCGACGCGGCGCAGGAAGTCCTGGGGCCGGTGCAGGCGCAGCACGGGAGTCGAGGGAGGTGCCGGGACGAGCAGCCGGCCGCCGGGCAGTTCGACGCGCAGGCCGCGGTGCCGGGCTATGCGTCGCAGCAGCCGTTCGGCGACGGCCGCGCGCACCGGCACCCGGGGCACTCGGGCAACGTCGGGCCACAGTCGCGGGTCGATGGCCAGTCGCGGCGAGGTAGTCGTGGCTGCTTGCTGGGTCACGAGAGGGGCACCTTTTCGTCGTGTGCTCGGCATGAACGGGGACGCGGGTGGACGGGAAGGCCACGCATCAGTAGCCGGATGCCTTGAAGTCGGATGTGCAGGGTGACGGCGAGGGTGGAGCAGGGGTGAGTCACGGCAGCGCGTAGCAACTGGGTCGGGTTCGCCGGGCGACGGGTTCCGTGCACGGTTGCGGTGAAGGCACGGCCAGTGGCGCGTTCCAGGTGGATGGTCAGATCCAGGCGGGCGCCGGGTGGCGGCAGGGTCATCCGGTAGTGGCCGTCGACGGGGAAGAACGGTGAGACGTAGAACTCCTTTGCGACCTCGGCACGTCCCCGAGGGTCGGGGTGGAGCAGGTAGCGGTGGTGCGAGCCGTAGGTGTTGCGCACTTCGGCAATCGTGCACACAGGGCGGCCGCCGGGGTCGTGGCACCAGTAGACGGTCAACGGATTGAAGACATGGCCGAGGGACCGCGCCTGGGCCAGCATCAACACCTGTCCGCCGGCCAGGTCGACGCCCTGGCCGGCCAGGTAGCGGTCCAGGTTCTGGCGCGTTGTCAGGCCTGGCTCGCCGGGATGGTCCACAGCCCGGAAGCGGGCCAGTGGCCGCAGGAGGGCCGGGAGGCGCGGCAGCCTGTCGAGGTCGACCAGCCACAGGTAGGTGCGGTGCTGGAACGCGTGCCGCAGCGGTGTGGTCCGCACGTGGGTGATCCGGCACTCGTACAGGGCAGCGCCCCAGGGGCCGGGCAACGGGTCGGTCATGGCGCGCTCACCCCGAGCAGCGCCCGGGCGGCCTGGACGCCCGAGCGGCAGCCGTCCTCGTGAAAGCCCCAGCCGTGGTAGGCGCCCGCGAACGCCGTTCGTCCGGTGGTCAGTTCGGGCAAGCGGCGTTGAGCGGCGACGCTCTCGCGGGTATAGACCGGGTGCTCGTAGACCGTCCGGGAGACGATGTGCTCGGATGGGACGGGCAGGTGGCGGTCCTCGTTGAGGGTGACCAGGTAGTCCTCGGCTGTCTGAAGCCCGAGCAGGCGGTTCAGGTGGTAGCTGACCTGGACGCTGTCGGCGCTGCCCTGACAACTGGTCATCAGGTAGTTCCAGGAGGCTCGGGCGCGCACGGCGCGGGGCAGCCGGGAGGCGTCGCAGTGCAGCACGGTGGGGTTGCGGGAGTGGCCGAAGGCGCCCAGCACCTCGGACTCGGCGCGGGTGGGGTCCGCCAGCAGGCGCAACGCCTGGTCGGCGTGGGTCGCGACGACGACCGCGTCTGCCTCGGCGCGCCGCCCGTCCTCGGTGACCAGTACGACCCCGTCCAGGTGGCGGTGCACCGCACGGACGGGCGCCGAGCGGTGCACGGCGGTGATCCGCTGCGCGATCCGCTCCACATACGTGTGTGAGCCGCCCACGACGGTGCGCCAGCGCGGCGAGCCGGTGACGCTGAGCATGCCGTGGTTGTCCAGGAATGCGAAGAGGTAGCGGGCTGGGTACGCGCCCGCGAGGTCCGGTGTGCAGGACCACACGGCGGAGACCACCGGATTCATGAAGTGGTGGACGAAGTAGCGCGAGTAGCCGCCGGCGGCGAGGAACTCGCGCAGGGAGGGATCACTGGCATCCGGGTCGGCGAGCAGGCGCCTGGCGGCCCGGTGGAACCGGGGCACCTCGGCCAGCATCCGCAGGTACCGGCCGCGCAGCAGGGCGCCGGGCTGGGCGAACAGGCCGGCCGGTCCACGGGCGCCCGCGTACTCCAGACCGCATCCCTGGCACCGCACCGACATGCTCATGTCGCTCTCACGGGTTTCGACACCGAGTTCCCCGAAGAGCCGGATCAGCTGCGGATACGTCCGCTCGTTGTGGACCAGGAATCCGGTGTCGAGGGGGACGGTGCGTCCGTCCCCGCCGGTTGCCTGCTGGGTGTGCGCGTGCCCGCCGAGCCTGTCGTTCGCCTCGAACAGCTCGACCCGCACCCCGGCGCGCTGCAGCTCGTACGCAGCCGTCAGCCCCGCAACACCGGCCCCCACCACCGCCACCCGCCTTGCGGGGGAGCTGGCCGGCAGGCTGTGGCGGGCCGCCGTCGATGCCGGTGGGGATACGGTCACGAGCCTGCCTCCGATCCGCCGGGCCGGCCATGCGGATCAGGCCGTCACTTCCAGCGTTCACTCATCGTTCGGAGCGCAGCCGGGGACGGATTGCTCCGAACGGTTCAAAGACAACAAGCAGGCGGGCCGCGTCCCGTCGAGGGTGATCACGACCCGCGCTTGGTCTTCGACACCGCAGCTATCCCGCCGGGCCGGCGTAGCTGTCACCTGATCGGACCGGCGCGCAGTGGCGTTCAGCGGAGCGGCAGGAGCAGCACCGGCTGCCCGCTCGGGTGCTGCGAGCCGCCCGCGGGCTCGACCGTCAGCCCGACGCCCACCGCGCTGTGGATCTGCCCGGTCAGTACGAGCGAACCGGACGAGGAGGGCAGCAGGCCTGCCGGGCGCATGGTTCCCGCGTCGTTGAACCACAGCTGGTAGGTCTTGCCGGAGGCCAGCGCGGGCAGCCCCTGGGCGAGGAAGCCGACCTCGCCCCGGCTCTGCGACCACACGATGGTGCCGACACCGGCTCCGGTCCGCCCGGTGGCGGTCCGCGTGTCCGGCGCAGTGAGAAGAGCACTCAACCTTGCTTGCTCAGAATGCAGTTGATCGGCCCGTATCGTTGCCTGACGTGCGGCCTGGTGCTGCTCGATGGCGATGCCGCCAAGGGCCGCCGTCGCGGCGATCGATGCCGCGAGCGCGAACCGGGGCCACCGGCGGGCGGACTTCGAGCGCGATCCGCCGTCGCGATCCGAATCGGAGGTCAGCGGGGCCAACTGACGGATGGTGGAGGTCGCCGCCAGCGTCCTGGCCTTCATCTCCGGTGGCACAACCACGGCCTCGGCCGAGCCGAGGCGGGCCATGGTCGTGCGAAACTCCTCCACCTCGACCGCACATGCCTCGCACTGGAGGAGATGCCGCTCGAACGCCTCGCTCTGCGCAGCGTCGAGCGCATGGAGCGCGTAGGCACCCGTGAACGTGTGCAGATCGGCCGCGATCGTCATGATCCCACCCCCAGGCAGTCGCGCAGCCGGATCAGCCCGTCCCGCATGCGTGTCTTGATGGTGCCCAACGGGACGTTGAGCATGTCGGCCACCTCCCGGTAAGAGAAGCCTCGGTAGTACGCCAAAGTGACGGACTCGTTCTGCAGCTCGGTCAGCGTCTTCAGGCAACGCCGAACCTGCTCGCGCTCCAGGCGCCCCTCAACCTGCTCGGCCACCTCGTCGAACGCTGGAGCGTACGCCTGGGAGGCCACCCGCTGCTCGCGGTCACTCGCGGCCTGGGCGGAGCGCACCCGGTCCACCGCGCGGCGGTGCGCGATGGTCAGAACCCAGGACATCACCTCACCGCGTTCGGGCTGATACCGGGAGGCGGTGCGCCAGACTTCGAGCAGGACCTCCTGCGCCACCTCCTCGGACTGCGCAGGATCACGCAGGACTCGGCGCACCAGACCGAGGACTCGTCCGGCGACCGCATCGTAGAGCTGGCCGAAGGCGTCCTGCTCGCCGAGCGCGACCTTGGACACCAGCTCCTGCAGATCGGGACCGCGCCACTGCGGGGCGTCCAGGTGGACCACCCTGTTCACCAGGTCCCCCCGCAGCAGTCGGCAGCGCATCCGGCCTGATGCGACGGGCAGCAGACGAGCCTGCCGGTCGGATGGCAGATGCGCATGGAGACCTCCAGAGTGAACACGGGCGGCAACAGTCGGACAAACGCGGGCACACTCCATTCGGAGCCGTGGGTGCAGCGGATTGGCGACGACACGATCCTGCCGCGCGACAGGCACCGCCCAGCTCATGCCCGCTGGTGAACACGCGGGCCGCGCGGGTTCCCTTCCGGAACCGGCACGGCCCGCGAGGCGGGTCAGGAGGTGGGGGGCATCAGGACGGTGTCGATGATGTAGACGGTCGCGTTGGCCGTGTGGACGTTACCGCAGAGCACCTTGGCGTTGCCGTTGACGGTGAAGTCCTGGCCGGAGCCGGTGACGTTGAGCGGCGCGCCCTGCAGGGACTTCTGGGTGCCAGCCAGCATGTCGGGCGACAGGCGGCTCGGCGAGACGTGGTAGGTGAGGATCTTGGTGAGCATGGCCTTGTCGGCCAGCACCTTGTCCAGGGTGTCCTTCGGGATCTTGGCGAAGGCGTCGTTGGTCGGCGCGAAGCGGAAGATTTCAAGTCCAGTGAGACGGTCGTGACGCTATGAGGTTTGTGGTGCGGGTTCCCTGCGCTTGCTGGGGTCGTTGATCCATGCCGTCTGCGGG
>NZ_JZKH01000148.1 GCF_000961885.1 Streptomyces rubellomurinus | reverse complement strand
ATCCGATAAAACGCGCACACCGAATAAGCACCCTGCCGCGACGCGAAAACGCAAACGCGACCCAGTGCGAACCAGGAAGTGGTGTTTCGAAGGATTGGCCGCTCCGGGACCGTCCGCGCCGATGCGTGTCCGGTGCTCCCTGCCGAGCGACTAGAGAACACTACCCCTGTCCGGCACGGCGGGCAAGTCGCTCCCGGAGACGGTCCGGGTACAGAGCGAGCGGCCGGCCTTCACGTACTCGCCGTTGGGGTGGTCGTTGCCGATGACCCACCGGCGGGCGGCGGTCTCGTCGCGCCCGCCGTCGCGGTGGCGGCTCAGCAGGCGCTGCTCGCGGACGGCGTCGTCGGTGTGGACGTACCAGAGCTCGCGCAGCCGGCGGCGGGCGTCCGGCCAGGGGGCGTCGGCGGCGGCGAGGTAGTTGCCCTCGGTGATGACGAGACGGGTGTGCGGGTGGACGACGTGGCGGGCCGCGACGGGTTCGTCGAGGGTGCGGTCGAAGTCGGGGACGTAGATGTCCTGGAAGCGGTCCTCGGCGATGCGGCGCAGCAGGGCGACGTACCCGTGGGCGTCGAAGGTGGCCGGGGCGCCCTTGCGGTGGGCGAGGCCGAGGCGGTCGAGCTGGGCGGCGGAGAGGTGGAAGCCGTCGAGGGGGACGTAGGCGGCGGTGCCGGGGCCCTCGATGCGGTCGATCTCGGCCACCAGGTGCCGGGCGAGGGTGGACTTGCCGGCGCCGGGCGGGCCGGCAAGTCCGAGGATCGTGCGGGCGGTGCTGCCCGGGCCGCGGAGGAGTCCGAGGGCGAGGGCGGTGGGCTGGGCCTCGTTCATGGCCGCACCCTAGTGCGCTCAGCGGGTGGCGGGGGCGGGTGCGGCGAGGGCGGGCAGGTCCAGGGTGAGGGTGCCGGCGTCGGCGTCGAGCAGGGCGGGGACGCCGAGCGGGACGGTGAGGCTGGACGGGCAGTGGCCGAAGCCCAGTTCCCAGAGCACGGGTATGCCGAGCGGCCCGAGGCGGTCGAGCATCACCTGCCGCACCCGGTCCGGTCGCCCGCAGCCCTCCCAGGAGCCGAGGGCGATGCCGGCGACTCCGTCCAGGGCGCCGGAGCGCAGGAACTGGGTGAGCAGGCGGTCGAGCTGGTAGGGGTGCTCGTTGACGTCCTCCAGGACGAGGATGCTGCCCGCGAAGGACGGCCGGGCGGCGGGGGTGCCGCGTTCGGCGGCGAGGACGTGGACGCACCCGCCGGCCGTGACGCCGCGGGCCCGGCCGCCGACGAGCGGGGTGGCGGTGGGCGAGGTGAGGACGGTGGTGGCGGCCGGGTCGAAGAGGGTGCGGCGCAGGTGCTCGGCGGTGGGGCCGTCGTCGACGAAGGCGGCGCCGGCGGCCAGCGGCCCGTACAGGGTGGCGAGGCCGAGGCGCTGGGCGAAGGCCTCGTGCAGGGAGGAGACGTCGCTGAAGCCGATGAACGCCTTGGGCGGGACGGCGGCCATGGCCGTCCAGTCGAGGAGGTCGACCATGCGGTGGACGCCGTAGCCGCCACGGGCGGAGATGACGGCGTCGACGGTGGGGTCGAGCCAGGCGGCCTGGAGGTCGGCGGCCCGGTCGGCGTCGGTGCCGGCGAGGTAGCCGAGGGTGGGGTGGGTGTCGAGGACGTGCGGGGCGACGGTGACGCGCAGGCCCCAGGAACGGAGGATCTCGCAGCCCGCGGTGAGCCGCACGGGGTCGATCGGGCCGCTGGTGGCGACGACGGTGATGTGGTCGCCGGGGCGCAGGTGCGGCGGTCGGGTCAGCCCCGGGCCGGGTGGGGTCGGGTGCTGGGCCATGGGCCGGTCCGCCTTTCGGGAAGGTGGGGAGGGTGCGAGCGTTCGGGCGGCCTCGAACACGCCGGGGCCGCCCGTGACGATATGCCCTCGCATCGACCGCTCGATGTTCCGATCCGCTGACGCACCGGGGTCCGGTACGGCGGCGTCCCGGCCCGAGGGGTGAGTGCCCTTCAGGCGATCGCGCCCATCACCTCCCGGACTTCGGCGAGGGTGGCGTCGGCGACGGCGTTGGCCCGCTCGGCGCCGTCGCGCAGGACCTGCCGCAGGTGGCCGCGGTCGGCGGCGAGTTCGGCGCGGCGGGTGCGCAGCGGGCGCAGGTGCTCGTTGACGGCCTCGGTGGCGGCGCGCTTGAGGGCGGCGGCGCCGCCGTCCCCGATCTCCTCGGCGACGGTCTCGGGGTCGCGTTCCTGGCACAGCGCGGTGAGCAGGACGAGGCTGGAGACCTCCGGGCGGCCGGTCGGGTCGTAGCCGATGCGGCGTTCGGCGTCGGTCTTGGCGCCGCGGATCAGTCGGGCGGTCTCGTCCTCGGTGGCGCCGAGGGTGATCGCGTTGCCGCGGCTCTTGCTCATCTTGCCGCCGTCGGTGCCGAGGAGCAGCGGGGCGTCGGAGAGCAGGGCCCGGGGGGCGGGGAAGACGCCGCTGCCGTCCGCGTGGGGGTAGCGCTCGTTGAAGCGGCGGCCGATGGTGCGGGCGACTTCGAGGTGGGGCACCTGGTCCTGGCCGACCGGGACGAGGGTGGCCTTGCAGGAGAGCAGGTCGGCGGCCTGGTGGACGGGGTAGGTGAACATCAGTCCGCTGACGGCGGACTGGCGGGAGTGGGCGATCTCGTCCTTGACGGTGGGGTTGCGGCTCAGTTCGGCGACGCTGACCAGGCTGAGGAAGGGCAGCATCAGCTGGTTGAGGGCGGGGACGGCGCTGTGCGCGAAGATCGTGGCGCGGTCCGGGTCGACGCCGGCGGCGAGGTAGTCGAGGACGAGGTTCTCGGTGTGCTCGGCGAGCCGGTCGGCGACGTCCCGGTCGGTGATCACCTGGTAGTCGGCGACCAGGACGAACAGGTCGACGCCCTGGTCCTGGAGGCGGACCCGGTTCTGCAGGGTGCCGAAGTAGTGGCCGAGGTGGAGCGGCCCGGTGGGGCGGTCCCCGGTCAGGACGCGCTGGGTGGCCGGGTCGAAGGTCGAGGTCGGGGCGGGTGCCTGGGTGGTCATCGGATTTCTCCTCGGTGCGGCTGCGGTGGTTGCTGCGGCCGTCCGGGGCGCGGGGCCCGTCCCGCGGAGAAACGCGTCAGGGCCGTCCGAAATCCCGGACGGCCCTGGTCAGGCGAGCGTGGTGGCCGTCCTAGGACGGCCACCAGCACAGGCCCGTGAAGCGCTTCATGCGGCCCATCGTAGCGTCGGTCCCCGGTGGCGCCGGTCCTCGGTGGCGTCAGTCCTCGACGACGAGGGCGGAGGCGTCCTCGCGCAGCGTCTCGCCGCGGAAGAACTCCGGCCGGACGCGGCCGTACCAGGTCATCAGCGCGGCGCCGAGGAGCAGGATGCCGACGCCGATGACGAACACCGAGCCGATGCCGAGGACGGCGCCGCTGCCGTAGTCGGGGGACCAGGCGTCGGTGAGGGTCTGCAGGAAGACGGCGGTCAGCAGCACGCCGCCGAGCAGCGGGGCGATGCCCCTGAGCAGGAGGTCGCGCGGGCTGGTGCGCAGGGTGCGGCGGAAGTACCAGGCGCAGGCGAAGGCGGTCAGCGCGTAGTAGAAGCAGATCATCAGGCCGAGCGCCAGGATGGTGTCCTGGACGACGTTCTCGCTGATCAGACTCATGCCGACGTAGAACACCGCGGTCGCGACGCCGGCCGCGACGGTCGCGTAACCGGGGGTGCGGAAGCGCGGGTGGACGGTGCCGAAGCGCGGCGGGACCGCGCGGTAGGCGCTCATCGCGAGCAGCGTGCGGGCCACCGGGATGAAGGTGGTCTGCAGGCTGGCGGCGGCGCTGGCGACCACGGCCAGGAACAGCAGGACGCTCCACGGCGAGCCCAGCACCGGACGGGCGAGCGCGGCGAAGACGTTGTCGGCGGTCGCCGGGTTGCCGAGGCCGGTGCCGGTGGAGCCGACGCCCGCGAACATCTGCGCGGCGACCGCGACCAGCAGGTACGAGCCGACCAGGGTGACCATCGAGATCATCGCGGCGCGGCCGGGCGTCCTGGCGCTGCCGAGGGTCTCCTCGTTCATGGTGAGGCAGGTGTCCCAGCCCCAGTACATGAAGATCGACAGCGACAGGCCCGCGGTGAACGCGCTGAAGGAGCCGACCTGGAGCGGGTCGAGCCAGGAGGGCGAGAAGCCGATCGAGTCGGGCAGGCCGCCGGAGACGGCCCTGCCGACCGCGATGCCCGAGAACAGCAGCAGGACGGCGAGCTGGAGACCGACCAGGCCGTACTGGAACCACTTGGTGGCCGTCATCCCCCGGTAGCTCATCGCGGTGGCGCCGGCGATCAGCAGGACCACGGTGAGCAGGTGGACGGCCTTGTCCTGGTCGAGCTCGGCGATCCACCCGCTCCCCGTCATCTCACCGAGCATCAGGTAGAGGAACTCCGTCGCCACCCCGGCCAGGTTGGACAGCACGATGATGGTGGCGACGGTCAGCCCCCACCCGGCCATCCAGCCGACCCGGGGGCCGAACGCCCGGGCCGCCCAGGTGAAGGACGTGCCGCAGTCCGGGAAGTCCTTGTTCAGCTCCTTGTACGCGAACGCCACGAGCAGCATCGGCAGGAAGCCCGCCAGGAACACCGCGGGCATCTGCACGCCGACCGCGGTGACGGTCGGGCCGAGCGTCGCGGTCAGGCAGTAGACCGGGGCCACGGTCGACACGCCCAGCACCACGCTGCCCAGCAGGCCGACCGAGCCTCCCCGCAGGCCCTTGTCCCCCGCTCCCCCCGCCGTCCCCCGGTCGGGGAGGTCACCACTGGTGCCACTGACCGGGGCACCCTGCGGAGCGCCGGGCGCCATTGCCCGGCCGCTACCTCTGCGCTCTGAGAGCTGCTGATCAGACACCAGCGCACTCTAAGTGCGAGTGCGAAATGTTGAATAGACCAACTCTTGGTGATTCTTTGCACTTCGTTGGTATTCGTCCACGGGCTCCGCCGGGGCCGCGCGTCGGCGCGTAGGCGTGCACGCCAGGCGCGCGACCGGCGCCGCACGCTCCGCCCGGCAAACCCCGGGAACCCAGCGGACCCGTCGCGCCCGGCAGTTGGGCGGCCACGCCCCGTAGGGGCGGCGGAATCCCGCGGGCACACGCCCTGAAATGACGCTTGGAGCTGGTCGCGCCGTGCGGGAGGATCATCAGGACCGTCCCCGAAGGGCCCGCCGATGACTTCGCTCCACCCCACCGCCACCGACCCGTCCCGACCGTGCCCGCCGGTGGACGGTGCCGGGGCCCCGCCTCCGCCCGCCGCGCGCTGCTCGATCACGACGGCCGCCGACCCCGGCCCGGCCGACGCGGAGCCGTCCGGCCTCGCCCGGCACGACTCGGTGCCGCAGCCGCGCGGGCCGCGCGACGCGGCGGTGCGGGATGCGGCGGTGCGGGATGCGGCGGTGCGGGAGGTCGCGGTGCGGGACGCCGGGCCGCGAGCTGTCGAACTGCCGGACGTCGCACCGCAGGAGGGTCGGGCGCGGGACGTCCAGGCGCTGGCGGCTGCGCCTGCGCCTTCCGGTCAGTCGGCGCCGACGCCGGGGCCCGTGCCGGCCCCGGTGGCGCTGCCGCGTCCGGTGCGCGAGCGGCCGCACGGGCTCGGCCCGTTGCGGCCCTCGCCCTCACGTCGACTGCGCCGGATGCACCCCCAGTCGGCCCCGACCGGGCAGGAGGCGGCCGCACGGGAGACGGCCGCGACCGACCCGGCCGGGACGGCACCCCGAGCCGATCTCCGTACCGGCCCCGGAGCAGCCCACGAAGGCGCCCCGACGCACGGCGCCACGAACCTCCAACCGGCTCCGGCCGCCGATGCGGTGGCCGCCTGGGTGCCGCCGGGCGCGGGCTGGGCGGGGGCGGGTGCGGGCTGGGCGGCCGGTGGGGTCGTCGAGGCCGGGGCCGGCCCCGGTGCCGGGCTCGGCCGTGCCGAGCCGCCGCTGGGCATCCTGATCAGCTCCGGCCCCGGCCAGCCCGAGGCCGCCGGACGGCCGGAGGAGCGGGCGCCGGTCCGGGTCGCGGCGCACACCGTCCGGGTCGGACGTGGCACCAGCCTGGTCGTCCTGCCGTCCTGGCGGCCCGCCATCGCCGTGTCGGTGCCGACCGAGCAGCTGCTGTCCGCGACCGGGCTCACCGTCGAGCGGCTGGGCACCGCCCGGCTGACGGTGCTGATGAACCCCGGCGCGCTGCACGACCGGGAGTTGGACCTGCACGGCTGGGAGTCCACCCCGTCCGGACGGGGTCGGCGGGGCGGACGCCCCTAGCGGACCCCGCCCCTGCAGGCCGGACGCCTGTGGTTGCCCGGGCGTCCGCGGCGGCCCCGCCGTCCGCGGCGGCCCCGCCGTCCGCGGCGGCCCCGCCGTCCGCGGCGGCCCGGACGTCCGTGGCGGCCCGGTCGTCGTCACTCGGCCGAGCGGATCGTCAGCGGACCACCGGGGCGTTCGGGACGTACCCCAGGTCGACCGGCACCGGGGTGCGCCCCTCGACGACCCAGCCCTCCCGCACGGCGTCCAGCAGTTCCGGCAGTCGGGGCGGCCAGAGCGCGTCGGCGTTCTCGTCGGCGAGGTCGGCCCGGGTCCACCAGCGCCAGTCGAGGATGCGGTCGGTGGCGTGCACCGCGCTGACGTCGCCGACCGGGCCGCGGTGCGGGCCGGTGGTGAGGTAGATGTGCTCGTGCTGGCGCACGGGGGTGCCGTGCCAGGTGAAGTCGTGCTCCCAGGTGCAGAGCAGCGGGCCCGGTTCGAGGTCGGTCCAGCCGGTCTCCTCCCAGAGTTCCCGGCGGGCGCCCTCCCGCGGTGTCTCCCCCGGTTCCAGGCCGCCGCCCGGCATGGTCCAGTGCACGCCCACCTCGTCGTTGTCGGACCGGAGCAGGAAGACCGAGCCGTCCCCGTCCAGCACCACCGTGCGGGCGGCCTGACGGGGAACGCGCTTGCGGCGCAGCAGTTTTCGCATCGGACCACTCTCGCAGCGGCCGGTGGGGGCGTCGAGCGGATTCCGGCACGGTGCCGACCGCTCCCCCGCCCCGCCCGCCGGCCGTACCCTGACCGCCATGCGTGTACCCGCGATCATCTTCCCCGCCGATCCGCTCAACCCGCGCCGGCCCGACCCGCACTTCGCCTGGGAGGCCCGGCTGCTGCGGGAGTTGGGCGGGCGGCACCACCTGGTGGATCACGACGCGCTGCTCGGCGGGGACGCCCGGGAGGCCGTCCGGCAGGTACCGGAGGACAGCGGCCCGCTCTGGTACCGGGGCTGGATGGTGCCCTCGGCCCGCTACGCCGAGTTCGCCGCCGCGCTCGCCGGGCGCAGCGGCACCCTGCTGACCAGTGCGGCCGGGTACGCGGCGGCGCATGAACTGCCGGGCTGGTACCGGGTGTTCGAGGGCGCGACCCCGGACAGCACGTGGATCCCGTGGGACGGCTCGGCGGAGGGCCCCGGGCCGGAGGAGCTGGCGGCGGCGGTGGCACGGCTCGGCGGGAGCGGACCGGCGGTCGTCAAGGACTACGTGAAGTCGCGCAAGCACGAGTGGCACGAGGCCTGCTACGTGCCGGAGTTGGCGGATCTGGCGGCGGTCGGCCGGGTGGTGGGGCGGTTCGTCGAGCTGCAGGGCGAGTTCCTGGCCGGCGGGGTGGTGCTGCGGCGGTACGAGCGGTTCGAGCGCGCGGACGGTGCGCCGGCCGGGGGCGACGGCGGAGGCGGAGGCGGGCGCGCCGTGGAGGCGCGGGTGTGGTGGCTGGACGGGCGGCCGGTCCTGATCGGGCCGCACCCGGACACCCCGCACCTCGCCGCCGAGCCCGACCTCGCCGACGTTTCCGCGCTGGTCCGGGCGCTCGGCTGCCGGTTCGTCACGACCGACCTCGCCCGGCTGGCGGACGGCTCCGGCTGGCGGGTGGTCGAGGTCGGGGACGGGCAGGTCAGCGACCTGCCGCACGGGATCGACGCCTCCGGGCTGCTGGCCTCGCTGATCGCCGCCTGACGACGGGGCCCGGCCCGGCGGGGGCCGTCCTGTCGGGCCGTCCTGTCGGGCAGCCCGGGAGGGAACGGGCCGGATCTGGCCGGATCGGGTCGGATCGAGGCGGATCGGGTTCGAGCACGGTCAGGTGCGGTCGAACGCGGTCGGACCCGGTCGGAGTCGACCGGGCCCGTCCGGCCGTCAGGTGCGGCGGCGCTCCGCGGGCTAACCGGCCGGGACCGGCTCGGCCGCGTGGTGGCCCTCCGCGATGAACGCCTGCCAGAGCCGGGCGTACGTCCCGCCCCGGGCGAGCAGTTCGGTGTGCGTGCCGTCCTCGACCACCCGGCCGTGGTCCAGCACGACCACCCGGTCGGCACGTTCCGCGGTGGTCAGGCGGTGGGCGATGACCAGCGTGGTGCGGCCGCCGCTGAGCCGGTCCGCGGCCCGGTTGACCGCCGCCTCGGTGGCCAGGTCGAGTGCCGCGGTGGCCTCGTCGAGCAACAGGACGTCCGGGTCGACGAGTTCGGCCCGGGCGAGCGCGATCAGCTGGCGCTGGCCCGCCGAGAGGTTTCGCCCGCGGCCCGCGACCTCGTGGTCGTAGCCTCCCGACAGTCGGACGATCATGTCGTGCGCGCCGACCGCCCGGGCCGCCTCCTCCACCTCGGCCGCCGTGGCGTCCGGCCGCCCGTACGCGATCGCCTCGCGCACGGTGCCCGCGAACAGGTAGGCCTCCTGCGGCACCACGCCCAGCCGGTGGCGGTACTGCGCCAGGTCGTAGCGGGTGAGGTCGACCCCGTCGACCCGCACGGTGCCAGCCGTCGCGTCGTAGAACCGGGCGACCAGCTTGACCAGCGTCGACTTCCCGGCGCCGGTCTCGCCGACCAGCGCCACCGTCTGACCGGCCGGGATGTGCAGGTTCACGTCGCTCAGCACCTCCGGGGCGCCGTCCGCACCGCCGTTGTAGGCGAAGCCGACGCCCTCGAAGGCGATCTCGCCGCGCAGCCGACCGTCGACCGGCACCGGGTCGGCCGCCTGCGCGGTGGTGGTCGGGGTGCGCAGCAGCTCGCGGATCCGGCCGAGGCCGACCGAGGCCTGCTGGTAGCCGTCGAACACCTGGGACAGCTGGTTGACCGGCGCGAAGAACAGGTCGATGTACAGCAGGTACGCGACCAGAGCGCCGACCGTCAGCGTCTTGTCGTCGACCCGGGCCGCGCCCACGATCAGCACCAGCGCGGCGGCCACGCTGGAGAGGAACTGGACGAACGGGAAGTACAGCGAGATGTAGAGCTGCGCGCGGACGCGGGCGTCGCGGTAGGCGATGCCGCGGGCGACGAAGCGGTCGGTGTTGGTGTCCAGGCGGCGGAAGGCCTGGACGATGCGCATGCCGGCCACGTTCTCCTGCAGGTCGGCGTTGACCGTGCTGATGAGGTCGCGGGACAGCTCGTACTGCTCCCTGGACTTCCGGCGGAACACCAGGGTCGCGATCACCAGCAGCGGCAGCACCGCGAAGACCACCAGGGCCAGGCCCGCGTCGATGATCAGCAGGGCGGCGAAGATGCCCGCGAAGGTCAGCAGGCTGACCACGGCGGTGACCAGGCCGGTCTGCAGGAAGGACGTCAGCGAGTCCAGGTCGGTGGTCATCCGGGTCATGATCCGGCCGGTCAGCTCGCGCTCGTAGTAGTCCAGGCCGAGCCGGTTGAGGTGGGCGAAGATCTTCAGCCGCAGCGTGTACAGCACGCGCTCGCCGGTCCGGCCGCTGACCCGGTTCTCGGCGCCCTGCACCAGCCAGTCCAGCAGCACCACGACCAGCGCGACGAGCCCGGCCACCGCGACCCCGGACATCAGGCTCTTGCTCACGCCCTCGTCGATGCCGTTCCGGATCAGTACCGGGAGCACCAGGGCGGCGGCCGCGTCCAGGGCGACCAGCAGGAAGGCGAGCGCCAGCGGGCGACGGAAGGGGCGCAGCAGGCGGCCGAGGGTGAAGTCGGGGTCGCCCGCCTCGGCCTCGGCGCGGGGGACGGCCGGGGAGTCGGTCGCGGGCGGCAGGGCGGCGACCTTGGCCAGCAGCTCGGGGTCGGCGCTGCGGGCCGCCTTGGCCAGGGCGGGGGTGGGGAGGTCGGGCGTGGGGAGGTCGGGCGTCCGCTCGGCGGCCGGGGCGGGCCGGTCGGCTTGGTCGGTCTGGTCGGTCTGGTCGGCCCGCTCGGTGCGGTCGGCCAGGGCCGGGTCGGCCGGGGAGTCGTGCTGCCCGTCCTGGGCGGCCGGGGTGCGGCCGGCCTCGGGGTCGGTGATCAGGGCCCGGTACTGGGGACATCGGGCGTCGAGTTCCTCGTGCGTACCGATGTCCAGCAGCCGGCCCTGCTCCAGGACGGCGATCCGGTCGGCGAGCTGGAGGGTCGAGCGGCGGTGGGCGATCAGCAGCGTGGTGCGGCCGGTCATCACGGACCGCAGGGCGTCGTGGATCTCCGCCTCGATCTGCGGGTCGACCGCCGAGGTGGCGTCGTCCAGCAGCAGGATGCGGGGGTCGGTGAGGATCGCCCGGGCGAGGGCGATGCGCTGGCGCTGGCCGCCGGAGAGGGTCAGCCCCTGCTCGCCGACCTTGGTGTCGTAGCCCTCCGGGAGCGCGCGGATGAACTCGTCGGCCTGGGCGGCCCGAGCGGCGGCGACGATCTGCTCGTCGGTGGCGTCCGGGCGGCCGTACGCGATGTTGGTGGCGACCGACTCCGAGAACAGGAAGCTCTCCTCGGGGACGATGCCGACCGCCGCGCGGACCGAGTCCAGGCTGAGGTCGCGCAGGTCGTGGCCGTAGAGGCGGACGGCGCCGGCGGCCGGGTCGTAGAAGCGGGGCACCAGCTGGGCCACCGTCGACTTGCCGGAGCCGGAGGCTCCGACCAGGGCGAGGGTCTCGCCGGGGGCCAGCGTCAGGCTGAGGCCGTGCAGGACCGGGGCGGGGTGTTCGGGGTCGTAGCGGAACTCGACCTGGTCGAACTCCAGGGCGACGTCCCGGGTCCGGGGGCCGGCCGTGGTGGCGGGCGCGGTGGTCGTGGCGGGCGCGGCGGCGGCGGGCGCGGCGGCGGTGTCGGTGTCGGTGTCGGTGTCGAGGGTGAGGTCCAGGGTGAGCGCGCCCGGGCGCTCCTGGACCAGCGGGCGCTCATCGATCAGCTGCAGGACGCGCTCGACGCCTGCCCGGGCCTGCTGGCCGACCGTGATGACCATGGTCAGCATCCGCACCGGGCCGGTCATCTGCGCGACGTAGGTGGAGAAGGCGACGAAGGTGCCGAGCGAGACCTGGCCATCGACGGCCAGCCAGCCGCCGAAGAACAGCACTGCCACCTGCGCGAGCGCGGGTATCGCCTGCATCGCCGGGTTGTAGCGGGCGTTGAGGCGGATCGAGCGCAGCCGGGCGGCGAAGAGGTTCCGCGAGGCGCCCTCCAGCTTGTCGAGCTCCTGCGCCTCCTGGCCGAAGCCCTTGACCACGCGGACGCCGCCGATCGCGCCGTCCACCACGCCGGCGACGGCGGCGGCCTCCTGCTGGGCCGCCCAGGTGGCGGGGAACAGGCGCTTGCGGCTGAGCACCGATATCCACCACAGCGCGGGGGCCATCACCAGGGCGATCAGGGTGAGCGGCGGGGACAGCCAGACCATGACGCCCAGCGACATGCCGAACATCAGCAGGTAGCCGGTCATCATCGGCAGCATCGAGAGCAGGCCGTTGACCAGCTGGAGGTCGGAGGTGGCGCGGCCGACCACCTGGCCGGTGTCCAGGCGGTCCTGGCGGTGGCCGTCGAGCCGGCCGAGCGAGCGGAACAGGTCCGCCCGCATGTCGTGCTGGACGTCCAGGGCGAGCTGGCCGCCGTAGTAGCGGCGGACCTGGGTGCAGCCGAAGACCACGGCGGCGGCGAGCAGCAGCACCACCGCCCACGGCGCCAGGGGGCGGGTGTGGGCGGTGATGACGTCGTCGATGATCAGCTTGGTGACCAGCGGCACCAGCGCGGTGACGGCCATGCCGAGCAGCGAGGCGCCGAAGGCGAGCAGCAGGCTGCGGCGGGACCGCCAGCAGTAGCCGAGCAGGCGGCGCAGCCAGCCGGCGGCCTCCGGGGCGTCACCGGCGGCGGCCGGGCCCGGGGCGTCGTCGGGTACGGCCCGGCTCGGGGCGGGGGCCGTGTCGGCCGGGCCCTGGGCCGGGGTCGAGGCCGGGGCGCCGCTCGGGGATGGCTGGGATTGCTCCACCGTAGATCCGTGAGTCTCGGGCATATTTAGGGATGCTAACCATTTCGTCGGGTGGCCGCCACGGCGTTTTCGGCCCCGATGGAGCCGAAGGGCGCGCCCGGGCGGCCCGGATCGTCCGGTCCGGCGGACAGGCCAACAGCCTGCGGCCTGCCGCGATTCCCGGTCGAACGCGGATTCGGGCCGGCCGACCGACCGCACCCCTTCCAGGGTCGACGAACGGCCGTCACACACCCAGCGACCAGGGGCGGGCGGGCACCGGCCTTTGGGCCTAGGGCCGGGGGCGGGGGCCGT
>NZ_JZKH01000147.1 GCF_000961885.1 Streptomyces rubellomurinus | reverse complement strand
GACCCGCCCCGACCCCGCCGCCCACCCCACGCGGACGCGCCAGGTCCGGCCCGCCGCTCCCCGCACGGCAGTGTCCGAATTCCGCCAGTCACTCCCCACCCCGGTAGCGCAGACTGGACAGCGTGATCGACGACGACATCCGGTACCGGGCTGTGGACAGCCGTGACGCCCGCTTCGACGGGGTCTTCTTCACAGCCGTCACCTCCACCGGCATCTACTGCCGCCCGAGCTGCCCCGCCGTGACCCCCAAGCGCGCTAACTGCCGCTTCTACCCAAGTGCCGCCGCCGCCCAGGGCGCGGGCTTCCGGGCCTGCCGCCGCTGCCGCCCCGACTCGGTGCCCGGCTCCCCGGAGTGGAACCACCGGGCCGACCTGGTCGGCCGCGCGATGCGGCTGATCGGCGACGGCGTGGTGGACCGCGAGGGCGTCGCCGGCCTGGCCGGCCGACTCGGCTACAGCGCCCGGCAGTTGCAGCGCCAGCTCACCGCCGAGCTCGGCGCCGGCCCGATCGCGCTGGCCCGCGCCCGTCGCGCCCAGACCGCCCGGCTGCTCCTCCAGACCACCGAACTGCCCGTCACCGACGTGGCGTTCGCCGCCGGCTTCGCCTCCGTCCGCCAGTTCAACGACACCGTCCGCGAGGTCTACGACCGCACCCCGAGCGGCCTGCGCGCCGAGGTCGCCGCCGGCCGTCGCATCGCGACCCCGGCCGGCGGCCTGACCCTGCGCCTGGCCTACCGGGGCGCGCTCGACAGCGAGCACCTGATCGACTTCCTCGCCCTGCGCGCCGTCCCCGGCGTCGAGGAGGTGGTCCCCGGCGCGCGCCCGGGCGTCCGCACCTACCGCCGCACCCTGGCGCTCCCGTACGGCCACGGCATCGCCGAGGTGGACGGCCTGCCGCCGGACGAGCCGCGCACCCGGGGCTGGCTGGACTGCCGCCTGCTGCTGGCCGACCTGCGCGACCTGCCGACCGCCGTCCAGCGCCTGCGCGTGCTGTTCGACCTGGACGCCGACCCGGGCGCGGTCGACGAGCAGCTGGGCGCCGACCCGGTGCTCGGCCCGCTGGTGCGGGAGCGCCCCGGCCTGCGCTCGCCCGGGCACGTCGACCCGCACGAGCTGGCCGTGCGCGCCGTCCTCGGCCAGCAGGTGACCGTGGCCGCCGCCCGTACCCTGGCGGGCCGGCTGGCCGAGAAGTACGGCACCGCGCTGCCCGAGCCGAGCGGCGGCCTGCGGCTGCTGTTCCCGACCGCGGCCGCCCTGGCGGTCGCGGACCCCGAGGATTTCGCGATGCCGGCGGCCCGCCGGCGCGCGCTCACCGGCCTGTGCGCCGCCCTGGCCGAGGGCGTCGTCCGCCTGGACGGCGGCGTGGACCGGGCGGAGGCGGCCGCCGCCCTGCTCGCCCTGCCCGGCATCGGCCCGTGGACGGTCGGCTACCTGCGGATGCGGGCCCTGGCCGACCCGGACGTCTTCCTGCCGAGCGACATCGGCGTGAAGCACGGCCTGACCCGGCTCGGCGCGCCGGGCGACCCGAAGTCCGCGGCCCGCGCGGCCGAGGCCTGGGCCCCGTGGCGTTCCTACGCCGTCCACCGGCTGTGGGCCGGCCCCGCGACGACGAACACCAGCACCCGATCGGAGACCGAAGCAGCATGAGCACCACCGTCTACACCACCATGGAGAGCCCCTTCGGCCGCCTGCTGCTGAGCGGCGTGCTGCCGGCGGGCGGCAGCACGGCCGCGCTGGCGACGGTGACCGCGCCGGGTCAGAAGTACGCGCGGGCCGAGCCCGCCGACGACTGGGTGCTGGACCCGGAGGCGCTGGCCGAGCCGGTGGCCCAGCTGGCCGCCTACTTCGCGGGCGAGCGCACCTCCTTCGACCTGCCGCTCGCGCCGGAGGGCACGGACTTCCGGCGCCGGATCTGGGCGGCCCTGGACGAGATCCCGTACGGCACCACCGTGACCTACGGCGGGCTGGCGGAGCTGGCCGGCGAGCCGCCGCGGATGGTGCGGGCGGTCGGCGGCGCGGTGGGCGCCAACCCGTTGCTGATCGTGCGCCCCTGTCATCGCGTGCTGGGCGCCAACGGCGCGCTCACCGGCTTCGCCGCGGGCGTGGACCGCAAGCGCTGGCTGCTGGAGCTGGAGGGCGGCACCTACGGCACCGACGCCACCGGCGGGACCGGCGGCGCCGGCGGCACCCGCCCCACACTGTTCTGATCAGTCCCGCCCCGCCGAATCGGACGGGAGCGCCCGCAGGTCGACCCGCCAGTCGTGGCTGCGCATGTACCGCCCGGGCGGGAACTCGAAGTCGGTCTCGCCGACCAGCGTGAACCCGGCCTTCGCGCACACCGCGTTGGAGGCGGGGTTGTCCACCGAGGGGAAGGCGTGCAGGTGGCGGTGGGCGGCCTCGCGCCGGGCGGCCGCGACGGCGGCCCGGGTGGCGGCCACCGCGATGCCCCGCCCCTGGAAGCCGGGCAGGACGTTCCACCCCATCTCGTGGACGGTCGCGCCCTGCCACGACCGGGTGCCGTAGCCGACCGTGCCGACCGCCTCGCCGCCGGGCAGCACGATCCGGTACATGCAGCCGAGGCCGGACGGCACGAAGTCGAGGTAGCGCCGGTGCCGGAGGAGCAGCTGCTCCTCGGTCTCCGGCCCGCCGACGTGCTTCTTCATCTCCGGTGTGTTGACCCGGCGCAGCAGCGCGAGGTCGGCGTCCGTCCAGGGCTCGATGGTCACGTCCGGGGTGGTCATGGCGGGACGGTAGTGCCCGGGTGGCCGTGTCGACCAGCGGTTTTATCCGGCGGAGGGCCCCGGCTCGGCGGTGCTCCCGGGTTGGGCGAGGGCGCGGGCGAGGCGGTCCAGCGCGGGCAGGGCCCGGACGACGGCGGAGCGCTCGGCGGGGTCGAGGGTGTCGAGGGCGGTGGCGATGCGCTGCTCGTGGGCGTGCTGCCAGTCGTCGAGCTGGCGCCGGCCGGCGGGGGTGAGGGCGATCCGGGCGGTGCGCCGGTCGCCGGGGTCGGCCTGGCGGTCGACGAAGCCGGCGTCGAGGAGTTTGCCGACGAGTCCGCTGACGGTGTTGGGGGCGAGTCGCTGCCGGGCGGCGAGTTCGCCGACCCGCAGGGGCGCGGCGGCGAGTGTCTGCAGGAGTTCGACCTGCGCCATCGGCAGGGATTCCCACGGGTAGTCGGTGCGGATGCTGCTGCGCAGGGCACGGCGCAGCCGGGTGACGGTGTCGGTCAGCCGCCGGGCGTGTTCGACCGCCGGGTCGGGGTCTTCGGCGACGGGGCCGGGAAGTTGTGGTGACGACGGCATGGCGGACAGCGTATCCCCTGGTACGGGGCCTGCCCGGGCCGGTGTCCGCTCCTCGGACGGGCCGTGGACGTCCGTGGACGGTGCGTGGACGGGGGAGCGGCCGGGGGGTGGGGCGGTTCGTATCGGAGGGCGATCAGATCGTAGAAAGAACATATCTGCATCCGATATATTCGTGGCATGAACGCCACCGCCCTCGCCGCGCGCCTGCTCGCCGAGCGGCCCCGGCCGCGCGGCGTGTCCGGCTGGCGCCACGCCCACTGGCTGGCCGTCGGCACGGTCTGCCTCGGCGCCTTCCTCGGCCAGCTCGACGCCAGCGTGGTCGCCCTGGTCTACCCCGCCCTCGGGCGTCACTTCGACGCGGGCTTCGCCGCCGTCGAGTGGGTCTCCCTCGCCTACCTGCTCGTCCTGGTCGCCCTGCTGGCCCCGATCGGCTGGCTGTCCGACCTGGTCGGCCGCAAGACGATGTACATCGGCGGCTTCGCCGTCTTCGGCCTGTCCTCGCTGGGCGCCGGGTTCGCGGGCGGCCTGGGGATCCTGGTCGCCTGCCGGGCCGTCCAGGCGGTCGGCGCCGCGATGATGCAGGCGAACAGCGTCGCCCTGGTCGCGCGCGGCGTCCCGGGGCACGCGATGCGGCGCGCGCTCGGCATCCAGGCCGCCGCCCAGGGCCTCGGGCTGGCGCTCGGGCCGAGCCTCGGCGGCCTGCTGGTGGAGCACGCCGACTGGCGGTGGGTGTTCTGGGTGAACGTGCCGATCGCGGTGTTCGGGATCCTGGCCGGCCGGTACCTGCTGCCGCGCACCCGGGACTGCCGGGCGCCCGCCGTCCCGAAACCGCGCGCGCCCGGGGCCCGTACGCCCGGGGCGCGCATGCCCGGGGCCCGTACGGGCCGCGCCCGCAGGCCCGCGCCGCGGGAGGCCCGCTTCGACCTGCCGGGCATGCTGCTGCTCACCGGCTCCACCACCGCGCTGCTGCTCGCCCTGTCCGCCGCCTCCGGCCTGCCGCTGCCCGGTTGGGCCGTCGCCGTCCTGCTGCCGGCCGCCGGCGTGCTGGCGCTCGCGCTGGTGCGCCAGGAGCGGCGGGCGGCCCGGCCGATCCTGGCGCCCGGCCTGGTCAACACCCCGGGGGTGCGGTCCGGGCTGGTGGTCGCGCTGATCGGCTACCTGCTGCTGTTCTGCCCGCTGGTGATCGGCCCGGTGCTGCTCACCGGCGCGGGTGCGCCGGTGGGCCGGGCCGGTCTGCTGGTGACCGTGCTGCCCGCGGCCTTCGCCGTCGCCGCGACGGTCGGCGGCGCGCTGCTGCCGCGCGGCTGGTCGGAGGTGGCCCGCTGCCGGGCCGGGGCGCTGCTCGCCGGCCTGGGGCTGCTCCTGTTCGCCCTGCTCCCGCTGTCCGGTCCGGGCCCGGCCGTGGCGGCCCCGCTGCTGCTCGCCGGCTACGGGCTGGGCCTGCTGCTGCCCGCCAACAACGCGCTGGTGATGCGGGCGATCCCGGCGGAGTGCTCGGCGGTGGGCGGCGGCATGGTGAACATGGCGCGCAGCCTCGGCACCGCGCTCGGTACCGCGCTGCCCGTCCTCGGCGTCCACCTGGCGGGCGCCGAGTCCGGTGGGCGGACGGTGCTGCTCGTCCTCGCCGGGGTCGCGGTGGCCGCGGTCCCGCTGACCCGGCAGGCGGCGGTCCGGCGGTGACGCCCACCGCCCGTGCGGTGAGGCCCACCGCCCGTGCGGTGACGCCCGTGCGGTGAGGCCGCGCCGGGAGTAGCCCCGCGACGGTCAGGCGGTGACGTTCAGGGCGTCCTGGGCCCGGTTCAGGCCGAGCCGCACCAGCGTCTCCAGGGAGTCCGCGCAGCGGTCCAACACCCCCGGCATGGCGGCGAGTTCGTCCTCCGTGAACTTCTTCAGCACGTAGTCGCCGACGCTCTGCCCCTTCGGCGGGCGCCCGATGCCGAAGCGCAGCCGGACGAAGTCCCGGGTGCCGAGCACGTCGCCCACCGAGCGCGCCCCGTTGTGCCCGCCGGGCCCGCCGCCGCGCTTCAGCTTGGCGGCGCCGTAGGCGAAGTCCAGGTCGTCCTGGACGACCACCAGGTGCTCGACCGGGACGCCGTAGCGGCGCAGCAGCGCGGCGACCGGCCGGCCGGACAGGTTGATGGACCACCACAGCGGCTTGGCGAGCAGCACCTCGCGGCCGTCGACCTCGATCTCCGCGACCTTGGCGGCGAGTCCGCGCCGGCGGAACCGCGCGCCGTGCCGCTCGGCGAGCCGGTCGACGGCCAGGAAGCCGGCGTTGTGCCGGGTCAGCCGGAACCAGGGGCCGGGGTTGCCGAGGCCGGCGATCAGCCAGGGGGCGTCGGGGGTCATGCGGGGGTTCTCCAGGGGGTGGGACGGCGGCCGGCCGGGGCGCCGTGCGGACGGTGCGGGACCGTCGCGGCGCCCCGGCCGGCCGGGGGTCGTCGGGTGTGTCAGGAGGCGGGCACGCCGGGGGCGGCGCCGCGTTCCTTGAGCATGTCGGTCATCAGTGCCATCTCCGAGGTCTGGGCGGTCACCATCGACTGGGCGAGTCGCTTCTCGGAGTCGTTCTTCGCCGCGTCCACGTAGCCCTGGGCCATCGCGACGCCGCCCTTGTGGTGCTCGATCATCAGCTGCAGGTAGAACACCTCGGCGTCCCGCCCGCTGAGCGAACGGAGCTTCGCCAGCTGGGTGTTGGTGGCCATACCGGGCATCAGCGAGCCGTCGTGGGGCTGGTAGTCGTGCTCCATCCCCATCCACGCCATGGGTTTGGCGCTCGTGTGCTGCGACAGCCCCCACTGGTCGAGCCAGCCCATCATCATCCCGCGCTGGTTGGCCTGGGTGTTGATGATGTCGAAGGCGAGGGTGCGGGTCGGCTCGTCGGTGGTGCGGTCCCGGACGATGAACGACAGGTCCACCGCCTGCTGGTGGTGGGTCGCCATGTCCCGGGCGAACCCGGCTTCGGGGGAGTCGTCGGCGGGGACGGCCAGCGAGGAGGAGCCGGAGGCGGAGGTGCCGCTCGCGACCAGGGCGGGCACGCCGAGGGCGAGCGCCACGGCGGCGGCCAGCGCGGCCGGCCACCACAGCCGCCGGCGCGGCCGCCCCGCGCCGGGGCCGGGGCCCTCGCCCTGGTCCTCGCGGACGTCGTCGGAGGCCTCGGGGGAGGAGTCGGCGGCGGTCACATCTGCCCCATCGAGCAGGAGGCGCCGGGCTCCTGGGTCTGCTTGCCCTGGACGTACTTGGTGAAGAACTCGTTCACCCGGGGGTCGCTGGCGCTGTCGACGATCAGCTGGGTGCTCCAGGCGTTCAGGGTGATGGTGCCCGGCTCGTCCGGGTAGGGGCTCATCAGCGAGTACGGGGTGGCCTTGACCTTGTCGGAGAGGGTCTTGAGGTCGTCCGGGGTGGCCTTGCCGTTGTAGGTCACCCAGACCGCGCCGTGTTCCAGGGAGTGGACGGCGCGCTCGTTCTCGACCGGCGCGTCGTAGACGTGGCCCATGCAGTCCAGCCAGACGGCGTTGTGGTCGCCGCCGACCGGCGGGGTCATCGGGTAGGTGACCTTCTCCTTGACGTGGTTGCGGCTCAGGTCGCCGAAGGTCTTCACGCCCGGGATGTCCGCGTTGGCGGCGGCCTCGCGGTCGTGCTTCTTCTGGTTCTGGTCCATCACGATCCAGGTGCCGGTGGCGATCGCGCCGACCACCAGCACGCCGGCCGCCACCGAGGCGATGATCTTGTTGCGGCGTTCGCGGCGCTGCTCGACGGCGCGCAGCTCGGCGATCCGGGCGCGGCGGTCGAGGCCGTCCTGCTTGCCGCCGGACTTGTTGGACTGCTTGGAGGCGGAACCCATGAGTGGTCGTCCTTGTCTCCGCCGGGCACCGGGGCGCGGCGGGTCTGCTGAGGTGGGGGGCAAGGCGAGCGAGTCCGCCGGCGGGCGCCGGCGGGGTGGGTTCCGGTCAGGAGCGCTGCACTTGGAGCACGTGCAGATCGGGCGCGGGGCACGGGCCGTCCCGCAGCCCGGCCGGCACCAGGCGCGGCGGGGCCTTCGGCAGGACCGGCACGGTCGAGAGGGCGGGCTGCGGCTGCGGCGGCGGGTTCGGCAGCTGGGCGTCCTGCGTGCAGTACGGGTGGCTGGAGCAGCCGTTGTGCTGCGGCGGCTCACCGTCGGCGGTGCACAGGATCCAGTGCCCCTGGGTCCCGGCGTACTGCTGGCGCTCGGTCGCGGCGGGGTCGCCGGAGCCCGGGCCGGGCAGGGTCGGGTGCGCGTCGTGTCCGGTGGCCGTGACGATGGTGACGGCGGCGGCCGGCGGCGGCGTGACGGCGGGGGCACCGAGGGCCCGCGCCTGACCCGCGCAGGGCAGCAGGGTCAGCAGGACGACCAGGAGCAGCACCCACGGCGCACCTGCGGGACGGCCCGCCGGTGCGGCCCACCCCGGTCGGGGGGAGCTGGGGGCCGACGCGGTCATGCGGACATTTAATCAGCCGAACGGGTGAATGGATGCCCCTCCTGGGCCCTTGATTTCCGCCGCCCCGAGGCCGTAACGGACCGGAAACGGCCTGCTCCGGGTACATCCGGCAAACGCGGACGGAACGGGCCGGACGCGTCCGTGGAGCCACCGGTGGACGGGCGGAGAACCGGCTGGTCGGGGCGATGGCCGGGATGCTCCACTCGGTGACCGGTTGTCGCCGAAACCCGGACACGGTCGTTGCGCTTGGAGACAATGACGTCGAGCCCGGCCCCTGCCGGGGGCGGCGTGATCACGGACGGACGACCAGGAGCCGCCAGATGAGCAAGCAGGGTGCCCCCGCACAGCCGCACCGGCCGGACGACGGCTGGTGGGACGCGGTCTACGAAGGCCCGGCGGGCACCCTCCCCGACACCCCCGACGCCGACTCGGGCGGCGGCAGCGTCGACGAGTGGTTCGACACGGCGGTCGGGCTCATCGGGCGGCAGCGCACGGGGGAACCGGCGGCGGAGGCGGCCGTCGAGCCGGAGCCCGAGCCGGCCGTCGAGCCGGAGCCTGCGCCTGAGCCCGGGGCGGTGGCGCAGCCGGCGGCGCAGGGGGACAGCATCGACGACTGGTTCGAGACCGCGCTCGGCGTGATCGGGCAGCCGCGCGACCCGGCGGACACCCATCGGTTCCCCGCGCCCTCCTTCGCCGAACCGGAGTCCGAGCCCGCGCCCGAGCCCGTACCGGAGCCGGAGCCGGAGCTGGAGCCGGCGCCGGAGCCCGCCGCCGCAGCGGAACCGGAGCCCGAGCCGGCCCCCGCCCCGGTCTCCCTGGAGAAGCCCGAACCGGAGCCGGAGCCCGAGCCGGTCGCCGAGGCGGATCCCGCCCCCGAGCCCGCACCCCCCGTCCCCTCCGCCCCCGTCCCCGACCCGCGCCAGGCCCTCGCCCGCTCCCCGCTCCCGGCCGAGGCGCCCGCCGTCCCCCATGTCGGCGAGCGCCCCCCGACGTACGGGCCCGAGCCGACCGCCGTCCCGGAGGCCGACCCGGACGTGCTCGGCCTGCTCGCCCCGGACACCGCGCTGGAGGGCGCCCAGTACGGCCCGACCGTGCTGCGCGCCGTCTCCGTCCGGGGCGACTCCGCCCGCTTCCGGGGCGAGCCGCGCCGCGACACCCTGCTGGTGACCAGGTTCGGCGACGGCCCGGACGGCCTGCTGCTCGCCGTCCTCGGCAGCCTGGGCCGGACGGGCGCCGCCGACGAGCGGCCGCTCGACCCGGCGGCCGTCGCCACGGCCACCGGCGAAGCCTGCCGCCAGCTCGCCGCCGCGATCGGCCGCAGCCGTGCGGGGCTCGCCGCCGACCTGCGCGACGGCGCCCGGGACCGGCTCCGCTACGGCCTCCAGCGCCTGGCCACCGGCGCCGTCGCCCCGCTGCGCGCGCTGGCGCCGGAGTCGGAGCCGGAGTCGCAGTCGGCGGGGGAGGGCGCGCCGTCCCCGGCCTCGCTGCACTGCCTGATGGTGTCGCTGGATCCGGAGGCCGGCTACCGGGCGGCCTTCGGGGTCGGCCCGGGCGGGCTGTACCTGCTGCGCTCCGGCCACTGGATCGACGCGTACGCGGCCCGGCTGCTCCACCACCCGGACGGCCAGCCGCCGGTGCCGGAGGCCCCCGTCCCGGACCCGCGCCCGTTCCGGTTCCGGCTGGTGCCCGCGACGCCCGGCGACATCCTGCTGTTGTGCAGCCCGGGTCTGGCCCGTCCGATCGCCGACGAGCCGGCCGTCGCCCACTTCCTGTCCTCCCACTGGGCGCACCCGCACCCGCCGGGCACGGTGGACTTCCTGCGCCAGGTCCAGGTCCGCGCGAAGGGCTACGCGGACGACCGCACGGCGGCCGCCGTCTGGACCGAGTGACGGGCCGCCGAGGCCTGCTGGGGCCGAACGGCCGTTCCTGCCAACGGAGTTCGTGGTGATCGCCGGCCGGGCCGTGCGGAGCGTGGAGGAGCGGCCCGATGGGGCGGCGGCCAGGTGGTCGTCCTCCGGGTCGGTGGCGGCAGGCGGCAGGTCCGGCCCTGGCCTGCCGAGGCCGAACGGCCGGTCCTGCCAACGGAGTGATCGCCGGCCGGGCCGCAGCGGATCGCGGGCGACCGGGCCCGCTGCGGCGGCGGGCCGGTGGCCGCCATCCGGGCCGAGTGACGGGCGGCCCCACCCCCTGCCCACCTCTCTGCACAGGAAGTCGGCCCGCCCGACTTCCTGCGCCGCCGCCCGGGCCGCCCCCCGCCCGCAGCGCCGGCGCAGCCCACCGGCCCTCCCCCCGCCCTCAGGCGCGCAGCAGGGCGGTGGCGGCGGAGGTGGCCTGGGTGAGGGCGCCGGCCCGGTGGGCGTCGGGCAGGCCGATGGCGACGGGGACGGCGAGGCCGTCGAGCAGGGCGCGCAGTTGGACGGCCCGGTCGGCGGCCGGGCCGGGGGCGAACTGTCCGGCGGCGGTGCCCTCGTCGATGAGGGCGACCAGGTCGGCCTGCCAGGGGGCCTCGATGTCCTGCTGTCCCTGCCGGATCTCGGCGCTGGCGGGGGAGCGGCCCCACACCTCGACCCACAGGATCCAGCGCGGGTCGCCGGGGCCTTCGGGCAGGTAGAGGCGCAGGTAGTCGTCGAGCCGGGACCAGGGGTCGCGGGTGCGGTCGGCGAGGGCTTCGCGGCGGCGGGTGCCGAGCTGGTCCTCGCTCCAGCGCAGGGTTTCCAGCAGCAGCTGGTCCTTGCTGCCGAAGTAGTAGAGCAGGTGACCGGCGCTCATCTGGAGCTGTTTGCCGAGGCCGGCCATGGTGAGTCGGGCGAGTCCGTGTTCGGCGATCGCGGCCCGGGCGGCGGCGAGGACCTCCTCGCGGGGGCGCGCGGGCCGGCGCGGGCGGGGGTCCGCCATCTCTCGTGCTCTCCCTCGGTGGTGCGGTGCCCGGGGGCGTGTCGGACGGGCCCGAGCAGGCTACCCGGGCGGGAGCGGGTGGCTCCCGCCCGGGGCGGGCGGGTCAGAGCGCCTTGGGCTGCTGCTGGGTGATGCAGTGGATGCCGCCGCCGTTGGCGAAGATCTCGCGGGCGTCGACGAGTTCGACGGTGCGGCCGGGGTAGGCCTCGGCGAGGAGGTCGGCGGCCTCCTGGTCGCGCGGGTCGTCGAAGGCGCACAGCACGACGGCGCCGTTGGCGACGTAGTGGTTGATGTAGGAGTAGTCGACGGGCTCGCCGTCCTCGTCCAGCAGGACGGTGGGGGCGGGCAGTTCGATGACTTCGAGCTGCCGGCCCCGCGCGTCGGTGGAGGCGCGCAGGATGGCGACGAGTTCCTGGCAGACGGCGTGGTCGGGGTGGGCCGGGTCGGGCTGGACGTGGGCGACGACGGTGCCGGGGCGGACGAAGGAGGCGACGATGTCGATGTGGCCGCGGGTGCCGAACTCGTCGTAGTCGCGGGTGAGTCCGCGCGGCAGCCAGATCGCCTTGGTGGTGCCGAGGAAGGCGTGCAGCTCGGCCTCGACCTCCTCCTTGGTCCAGCCGGCGTTGCGGCCCTCGCCGAGCTGGACGGTCTCGGTGACGAGCACCGTGCCCTCGCCGTCGACGTGGATGCCGCCGCCCTCGTTGATGAGCCGGGAGGCGAAGCGCCGTGCGCCGGTCAGTTCGCCGATGTGCTCGGCGATGTGCTGGTCGTGGTCCCAGCGGGCCCAGGACTGGGCGCCCCAGCCGTTGAAGATCCAGTCGGCGGCGGCGACGGCGCCCTTGCCGTCGATCAGGAAGGACGGGCCGATGTCGCGCATCCAGGCGTCGTCGAGGGGCCGTTCGACGATCTCGACCTGCGCGGAGACGTACGTGCGGGCCTGCTCGGTCTCGCCGGTGTTGACGATCAGGGTGACCGGCTCGTACCGGACGATGGTGTCGGCGACGGCGGCCCAGGCCTGGCGGGCGGCGTGCAGCTGCTCGGGGCTCTCGAAGGTGGGGTTGGCGGTGGGGAAGGCCATCCAGGTGCGCTCGTGCGGGTGCCATTCGGCGGGCATCCGGAAGCCGAGGGCGGCGGGGGTGGGGGCGGTCATCGTCGAGTCCTAGGGGGTCAGAGGAAGTAGAGGCGGCTGAGCGAGACGCTGTCGGCGGGTTCGGAGCGCAGCGGTGAGCCGTCGAGGGAGACCAGCCCGGTCTCGGTGACGTCGACCCGGCCGACGCGGGCGTTGCGGACCATGTCGCGCGGCCCGATGCCGCGGGTGCCGCGGACGCCGACGCGGCGGCGGCGGGTGGGCAGGCCGTCGGCGGGGCGGTCGAGGTAGGCGCCGTCGGCGGCGGCCTGGGCGACGAAGGCGACCGACAGGTCGGCGGCGGTCGCGCCGTGGGCGCCGAACTGCGGTCCGAGGACGAGGGGTTCGCAGCGGTCGGTGGAGGCGTTGGGGTCGCCGACGACGCCGTAGGCGGGGAAGCCGGCCTTGAGGACGAGTTGCGGCTTGGCGCCGAAGTGGTCGGGGCGCCAGAGCACGATGTCGGCGAGCTTGCCGATCTCGATCGAGCCGACTTCGTGGGCGAGGCCGTGGGCGATGGCCGGGTTGATCGTCAGTTTGGCGATGTAGCGCAGCACCCGCTCGTTGTCGTCGCCGCTCGCGGTGGTCCCGTAGGAGCCGGTGCCGTCGAGCGGGCCGAGTTCGGCCTTCATCTTGCCGGCCATGGCGAAGGTGCGGCGGACGGTCTCGCCGGCGCGGCCCATGCCCTGGGCGTCGGAGGAGGTGATGCCGATGACGCCGAGGTCGTGCAGGACGTCCTCGGCGCCCATGGTGCCGGCCCGGATGCGGTCGCGGGCCATGGCGGCGTCGCCGGGCAGGTCGGTCTTGAGGTCGTGCGCGGAGACGATCATGTCGAAGTGTTCGCCGAGCGCGTCCCGGCCGAACGGCAGGGTGGGGTTGGTGGAGGAGCCGATGACGTTCGGCACGCCCGCCATCTTGAGGACGTTGGGGACGTGGCCGCCGCCGCAG
>NZ_JZKH01000146.1 GCF_000961885.1 Streptomyces rubellomurinus | reverse complement strand
CCCACACGCCGACGCCCACCCCGACGCCGCCGCCGACCCCGCGCCTGCTCCAGCTCGGCATGACCGGCCCGGACGTCAAGGCCATGCAGCAGAGCCTGTACGTGGCCGAGTGCGGTTTCGTCGACCAGTCGATCGTCTCCGGCACCTTCGACGACTGGACCAGGACGGTGCTGCGCAGCTACCAGCGCGACAACCACATCCGGGGCGAGGACGGCGTGTACGGCCCCAAGACCCAGGCCGTCCTCTCCGCCGACCCGGGCTGCTGACCGGCCCCGGACACGACAGCGGCGCCCGCCGACCGGCAGGCGCCGCCGAGCAGCCGAAGAACCTCAGCCCGTGATCGCCCCGACGATGCTGACGCCCGCGAGCACGATCATGATCGCCGCCGCGACCCGGACGATCCACTTCATCGGCACGACCTTGAGCAGCTTCTGCCCGCCCACGATCGCGATCCCGCCGACCGCGCACAGCCCCAGCCAGGAGCCGAGGCCGACTGCCAGCAGGTCGGTGTACTTGGCGGCCAGGTTGGCGGTCATGATCTGGGTCAGGTCGCCGAACTCGGCGATCGCGACGACCACGAAGCTGGCCCCGGAAACCTTCCAGAAGCTGTTCGAGGACGGCTCCTTGGCGGCGTGCCCGTCCTCGTCGTCCCCGCCGCCGTGGAACAGCAGCATCGCCGCGCCGATCAGGAAGAGTGCGCCGGTGACGCCGGAGACCCAGCGGTGCGGCAGCATCGACAGCAGGTGGCCGGCGGCGAGCGCGATGACCACCTGGACCAGGAACGCGGCGGCGACGCCCGCGAAGACGTAGCTCGCCCGGTACTTGGTGCCGAGCACCAGGCTGGCCAGCGCGGTCTTGTCCGGCAGTTCGGCCAGGAAGATGACGCCGAAGGTCAGGGCGGCGATGGACAGACTCATCAGTTGGGATCCTCGGTCGGGCTGCCAGGCCGTCGCACTTCCCTCGGGGGACGCTTCGGCCCGACAGCACTGGAAATGGTCACAGCACTGCGGCCGAAGGTCTCGCCGGCACCCACCGTACGGGTGGTGCCCCGGGCGCCGGGCCCCTGGGGGCCAGTATGTCGACGGTCCGGTGGAGGGCTACTCCCCTTCAACGCGCTCCAGCCTACCCGACCCCGCCGACCGACCCGGCCGTCACCAGCCCCCGCCCGACCAGCTCCAGCACCACCACGATCGCCACCGCCTCCACCGCCAGCAGCGCGACCAGCACGAACAGCTGCACCGCCCCCGCCTGGGAGGGCGAGGCCCCGCCGAGCAGCATGCCGACGAAGGCGCCGGGCAGGGTGACCAGGCCGACCGTGCGGGTCTGGTCCAGCGCCGGGACGAGCGAGGTCGCGGCCGCCGTGCGGCAGATCTCCAGCCGCGCGTCCCGTTCCTCGAAGCCGAGCGCCAGCGCCGCCTCCACCTCGCCGCGCCGCTGCCGCAGCTCGTCCAGGGCGCGCCGCCCGGCCAGCGAGGTCGCGGTGAGCGCGCCGCCGATCATGATCCCGGCGACCGGGATGACGGACAGGCCCTTCGGCGGCAGCAGGCCGACGCCCAGCAGCAGGGCGAGCACCGGCAGCACCCCGGCGCCGATCGGGGCGGCCGCCCAGGCCCAGCCGGGGCCGGGGGTCATCCGCCGCCCGGCGGTGCGCACCGCGACGGTGAACATCAGCAGCACGAACAGCGCCGACCACCACAGCGAGCCGACCACCCAGGTGATCACCGCCGCGACGCCGGCCAGCTGCACCACCGCCCGCAGACCGGCCCGCAGCACCGCGTGCCCGTGGCCGAGCAGGCCCCACCCGGCGACCGCCACGGCGGCCAGCAGCAGCACCGCCGCCACCGCCCAGAGCGCCGGGGTGACCGGCAGCAGCTGGCCGCCCGAGGCCGCCGACCGCACCGGACCCTGCGCCACCGAAGCCAGCGCCACCGGAACCAGCGGCATCAGATCCAGCTGGTGAACCACATCCGGTCCTGCCAGGCCGACATCGGGATCACCTCCGCCGAGTACAGCGGGTAGAAGAAGGCGAAGCAGCCGACGATCGCGACCACGATCAGCCCGGCCCCGATCGCGCCGTAGCGGCGGCGCTCGACGCTGCAGCCGGGCGGGCCGAGGATGGCGCCGAGCATCTGGGCGACGGCCAGGCACAGGAACGGCACCAGCACGACCATGTAGAAGGAGAAGATCGTCCGCTCCTGGAAGCGGAACCAGGGCAGGTAGATCCCGGCGACCGCGCACAGCACGGCGCCCGAGCGCCAGTCCCGGCGGAAGAACCAGCGCCACAGCAGGTAGGCCAGCGCGAAGCAGGCCGCCCACCACAGGAACGGGGTGCCCAGGCCCAGGATCTGCGCCGCGCAGCCGCCGGTGGCGGTGCAGCCGCGCTGACCGTTCGGCACCTGCTCCCAGTACATCGAGACGGGCCGGCCGTCGACCAGCCAGGCGAAGGGGTTGGACTGGTAGGTGTGCGGCTGGTTGAGGCCGGTGTTGAAGTCGAGCATCTGCGAGTGGTAGTGCCACAGGCTGCGCAGCGGCGCGGGCACCCAGCCCATCGGAACCTGCGGCAGCGACACGCCGAGGAAGCTGTCCGGGGAGAGGCCGGCCCGGCCGTCCGCCCAGTGCCGGTCGTAGCCGCTCGCGCCGTCCCCGCCGGCGCCGCTGGCCAGCCAGCCGCTCCACGAGCCGACGTACACCACGAGGGCGGAGCCGACCACGGCGAGCAGGGCGGGCCCGGCGTCCCGGCGCAGCATGGAGCGCCAGGGGCGGCGGGCGCCGGCCCCGCGGCGGCCGGACTGGTCCCACAGCACGGTCAGGATGCCGAGCGCGGCGAGGATCGGGGCGCCGTTCCACTTGACGGCGCAGGCGGCGCCGAGGAACACGCCGGCGGCGATCCGCCAGGGGCGCAGCCCCAGCCGCGCCCGGTCGGCGTCGTCGGCCGCGGCGAGCCGGGCGCGGGCGTGGTCGCGGTCGACCAGCAGGCTGCCGAAGGCGGCGAGCACGAAGAACATCTGGATGCCGTCCAGTAGGCCGATCCGGCTCATCACGAGCTGGAGGCCGTCGACGGACATGAGCAGCGCGGCGGTGCAGCCGACCAGGGTGGATCCGAAGAGCCGGCGGCCGATCCGGGCCAGCATCAGCACGGAGAGGGTGCCGAGCAGGGCGGTGATGAACCGCCAGCCGAAGGGGTGCAGCCCGAACAGCTGCTCGCCGATCGACATCACCCATTTGCCGAGCGGCGGGTGGGCGACGAACTCGGGGGCGGCGTTCAGCGGGATGCTCTGCGGGACGGCCAGGATGTCCGTGTTGGCGTGGTCCGGCCAGGTGCCCTCGTAGCCCTGCTGGAGCAGCGACCAGGCGTCCTTGGGGTAGTACGTCTCGTCGAAGACGAAGGAGTTGGGGTAGCCGAGGTTCCAGAACCGCAGCAGGCCGGCGAAGAGTGCGACGCCGATCGGTCCGAGCCAGCCGGCGTGCCGGGCCATCCAGGGCGGCAGTCGGCGCGGGGTCGGTGCCGGGGCCGGGGTGGTGGGGGCCGGGGCCGCCGGGGGGTGCGTGAGCGCCGCTTGGGTCATAGCCTCGCCGATTTCGCCTGTCTTCGCCGGTGCGACTGGTCTGCTCTGCCCGGGCCCGCCGTACCGGTCCGCCCGGGTCTGCCGCGCCGGCCGGGGCCGGACGGGCGACAGGCACCGACACTATGTGGCGGTGCCCGCGAAGCCAAGCGCGACGGGCGCCGACCAGGTGACCTGGTCGGCGCCCTCTCGAACACCCTTGCGCGAGCCGGCGCTACGCGGCCGTCTGCAGCTCCCGGACCGGGGCCGCCGTGCGGACCACGGCCGGGGCCGCGTTGTCCTGCTCCGGCGTGAGGTGCGGGCGCAGCCGGACGGCCAGGGCGACGATCAGCAGCGTGCAGCCCGCCATGGCCGCGAGGTAGAGCGGCCAGGTGCCGGAGCCGACCAGCAGCACGCCCACGGCCGGGCCGACCGCGATGGCGATCTGCTTCACCAGGGCGTACCCGGCGTTGTAGGTGCCGAGCAGTCGGGCCGGGGCGAGGTCGGCGACCATCGGGCCCATGGTCGGCGCGAGCAGCGACTCGCCGACGCCGAACAGGGCGTAGATCGAGACGATGGCGACCGTGGCGGCCATGGTCTCGGTCCGTATCAGGCCGGCCACCAGGGCCATCCCCCAGGCGGCGAGCCAGACCAGGCCGGCGGCGGCCATCGCGGTGGTGCGGCGGCGGCGCGCGGTGATCCGCACCATGAACATCTGCAGGACGACGATGGTCACCGCGTTGGCGCCGATCGCGAAGCCCAGGGTGGACGGCGCGGTGCCGACGGTGTCGGTGGCGAAGGCCGCGACGCCGGACTCGAACTGGCCGTAGCAGGTGAAGAAGATCAGCCCGGCGAGGATGCTGAGCCGCAGCATCGCCTTGTCGGCGAGCAGGGCGCGCAGGCCGGTCGGGCCGTCGTGCTTCTCCTGGACGACGGTCAGGTTGGCCCGCGGCATCCGGGCGGTGCCGGTGACCAGGGCGAGGCCGAGGAAGGTCGCCGCCTCGATGGTGAACAGCCGGGTGAGGCTGGCCGGGTCGGCGACGTTCACGATCTGCCCGCCGACCAGGGCGCCGATGCCCATGCCCAGGTTGACCAGGGTGAACTGCAGCGCGAAGGCGTGCGAGCGGGTCGCCGCCGTGGAGCAGCGGACGATCATCGTGGCGAGCGCCGGCTGGCAGGTGGTGACACCCGCGCCGAACAGGAAGGAGGAGACCAGCAGGGCCGGGGTGCCGGTGGCGTGCCCGAAGGCGAACGCGCCGGTGGCGGCCAGCGCCGCACCGGCCAGCAGCACCGGGCGCGGGCCGTACCGGTCGATGCCGCGGCCGGTGAACGGCAGGACGACGAGCGCCGCCAGCGCGAACACGGTGAACACCATCCCGGCCGCCAGCGAACCCAGCCCGCGCACCTGGTCCACGTACACGAACATGTACGGCATCGTGAACCCGCTGCCGAACGCACTGAGCGCGTTGCCGATCTGGACGCGGCGCAGCGGGCTGCCCGCCCCACGTCGCTGCTGCCTCTGCTGCTTCACCGTGCCGGTCACCGTGCACATCCCTTCCTGGGTCGACTGGTCACTCTTGAGTGCTGGACTCTTAAGGCCAGAAGATTTCAGAGCTAAAGTTTGACGAGATAAAGTCTTAGCACCGGAAGAGTGCGGTGTCAAAGTCTTAAGGGGTGCACAGCCGTGCGACACTGTTCGGCATGACTACGGACAAGCCGGGGCCGGCGACCGACAAGCCCGCGCCGGCCACCGCGCTGGAGATCGGCATCGCCGAGCAGGTGGCGCTCTACCAGCGGGAGTTCCCCACCGTGGACCCGCAGGTGGAGACGATCGTGCAGACCCTCAACCGGGTCTCCCGGCGGATGGGCGTGGCGTACGACCGGCAGCTGACCGTGCTCGGAATCACGTCCGCCGAGTGGGAGGTGCTCAAGGCCCTGGTGGTCGCCGGCAGCCCCTACCGGCTGGGGCCGGGCGAGCTCGCCAAGCGGCTCGGGCTCACCCCGGCGGCGATGACGCACCGGATCGACCGGATGGTCGCGGACGGCCTGGTCACCCGGGAGCGGGACGAGTCCAACCGGGTGCGGGTGATCATCGAGCTGACCGAGACCGGCCGCGACAAGTGGCTGGAGTCGATGCGGATGGCGGCGGTGTTCGAGGAGGAGCTGCTCCAGGACCTGGCCGGCGAGGACCGGACGGCGCTCTCCGGCCTGCTGGCCCGGATGCTGCGGCGGATCGAGGAGACCCAGCCGGACGCGCTCGGGCGCACCGCCGACCTGGCGCAGTGAACCGGAGCCGAAACGCAGGAGTCCGGCCCGCCGGGGGAATTCCCCCGGCGGGCCGGACTCTCACTGTTTCGGGTGCCGGTCGGGTGCCGGTCGGGCGCCGGCCCGGGTCAGCAGGGCCCGTTGTCGGCCCAGACGCCCCACTGCCCGCTCTGCGACGGGTCCTCGCCCTTGGTCCACCACTTGTTGGTGTAGTAGTGGCCCTTCCACGACACCTTGGTGCCGCCGGCGGCGTAGGTGGTGTTCGGGTCCCAGCTCGGGGCGGCCGAGCAGGTGGCCGGGGAGGTCGGCGTGCCGGTCGGGGTCCCGGTGGGAGTGCCCGTGGGCGTCCCGGTCGGGGTGCCGGTCGGCGTGCCCGTGGGCGTCCCGGTCGGGGTCTGGGTCGGGGTCGGGGTGCCGGTCGGCGGGGCCGGGCAGCCGGCCGCGGAGCCGTTGGTGGCGTTCACCATCGTGTCGAACAGGGCGGTCTTGGTGCCCAGGTCGTACAGCGAGAAGGCGAAGGAGCCGCCGAGGCCGTTGCAGTGCGCGTAGTCGATCTTGGCCTGGATCGACCTGGCGTCCTCACCGCTCCAGAAGGTGGTGCCGTCGTAGAAGTACGTCGCCTTGGCGTCGTCGTCCCAGAAGGTCCTGGACGGGTTGTCGACGAAGCCGCCCAGCTCCTTGTACATCTGGATGCCGGGGACGCTGCCGGACATCGGGGCGCCGGCGGCCGGGCCGGTGGCGGTCTGGAAGAGGCCGTTCTTTCCGTTGTTCTGGACGCCGGTCCAGCCGCGGTAGTAGAACGGCACACCCATGTTGATCTTGTTGGCCGGGAAGCCGCCGGGGATGCCGTAGTCCGGGTCGCCGGCCGTCCACGCCTTGATCGCGTTGTCGATCGAGTACTTGCCGTGGCCCGGCTTGGCCGGGGTCATCGGGTCGTTCGGGCCGGAGTACAACGGGGCCTGGTGGTTGGTCGGGCCCTGGGCGTCCCACGCGCCGTGCATGTCGTACGTCATGACGTCGAGGAAGGTCAGGTACTGGCCGACCTTGTCGGTCTCGACGTTCATGATCTTGTCCTGGCCGGCCCCGACCGCTGCCGACAGGGCGTAGGTCTTGCCGTCCGCCTTGCCCTGCGCGTCCAGCTGGTTGCGGAACTCCTGCAGCAGCAGGGTGAAGTTCTGCTTGTCGGCCGGGCTGGAGAGGTTGCCGGTGTGGCCGCCGCCGCCCGGGTACTCCCAGTCGATGTCGACGCCGTCGAAGAGGCCGGCCGCCGAGCCCGGGCCGCCGTAGCCGGCGTCCGAGGGGAGGTTGCCCTTGATGAACATGTCGAGGCAGGAGGAGACCAGGTGCTTGCGCGAGGCGTCCGTGGCGGCCGCCGCCGAGAAGTACTTGGAGTAGGTCCAACCGCCCAGCGAGATCAGGATCTTGAGCTTGGGGTTCTTCGCCTTCAGCTTCTTCAGCTGGTTGAAGTTGCCCGCGATCGGCTGGCCCCAGGCGTCGCCGACGCCGTCGACCGAGATGTCCGGGCCGAAGCTCTTCTGGTAGTCGGCGAACGCGTCGCCCGCGCCGTCGCCCGCGTTGGGGTTGTTGTCGTCCCCGCTCGCCGCCTTGGTGGCCTCGAAACAGCCGAGGTCGGTCGGGTGGATGTTGGCGAACGAGTAGATCATGTAGTCCAGCTTCCCGGCGACGCCGGTGTCCTGGATCGTCTTGGGGTAGTACGCGTTCGCGTAGATCGACCACTGGTCGAAGTAGGCGACCTTGATGCCGCCGCTGGTGGCGGCCGCGCCGGTGGAGTTGGTGGTCGCGGCGTTGGCCGCGCCGCCGCCGGTCAGCGCGAGGCCCGCGCCGAGCAGCAGGGAGGCGGCGGTGCCGGCCGCGACGGCGGCCAGGCTCTTCGGCCGGCGTCGGCGGCCGTCCTGCGGAGCCGGCGTCCCGGCCCGTTCGATGCGTGAGCGCAGCATGGGTGCGTTACTCCTGGTTGTGGGGGTTCCGTCGCCCCGGGGGCGCGCGTCCGTGGTGGGGCCGGACGGCCGGGACATGACAGATCAGGGGTGGGGTGTCGGGGCTGGAGCGTCTGGGTGGAGTCGGCGGGGAGCGTGATCGGGCCTGGACGGACGGACACCGGGATGTGCCGAACCGGCGCCCCCGGCCCGGAGGCCGTTGACGCCGGTTCAGGGGCTCCCTGCACCTGGGGAATAAAAATGGACTAGACCAACTCCCCCGTCAAGGGGTCCCGTTGGGCCTTGAGCCGCGCTTAAGGTTCCGCTGCCGCGCCGAGCCGCGCCGTCAGTACCGGATCGCGTTCGCCACCACGGCCTTGACGGTGCCCGACAGCTGACGGTTGCTGCGCGCCGTGGCCTTGGCGCTCTGCCCGGCCGCCAGGTCGTCGACCGTCACCGCGACGGCGTCCAGCACCGTGCCGGAGTCGTCCGTGAAGTTCACCTGGACCACGTACCGGTACGACTGCTGCCCGTGGTTGGTGACGGTCAGCTCCACCTGCGCCTTCCCGTCCGAGCCGGTGGACACCTCCCCCGCGGCCACGTCCGCCTTGGCGTCCAGCCCGCCCTTGATCCCCGCGACCGCCGAGTTGGCCGCCGACACCGCCGCCGAGGCCTCCGCCTGCGCCGAGGAGATCAGCGCCCCCGCCCCGCCCGCCGCCGAGGCCAGCGCGGACGCGGCGGAGGCCGCGGCGCTCACGCCCTTCTCGATCTCGCCCGCGGCCGAGGAGGCGACGCTGCTCGCGCTCTTGCCGGAGGAGCAGCCGGCCAGCGCACCCGCGCCGAGCACGGCCGCCGCCAGCACCCCGGCGACGGCCCGGCGGCGGTTCACCAGCGGTGCGTCCGGGGGCCGTTCGGTGACCCGCGGCGGGGCCGGCGGACGGGCCGACGCACCGGCCCGGGTGAGCGGCTGGCGGTCCATGCGCTCCTCGTTCCTTCCCGGCGCCGGCGGCCCGGCGCGCCCTGCCGCCCACCCTCGGAGCCGCCGGCCCGGGCCGCCAGCAGGCGTGCTCCCTCCAGGTGACACCGCCGGGACGGGGCTCCGGGACAGGGGCCTCAGGACAGCCCCGAGCCCTCCTGCTCGTCCGCCTCCACCGCCGCCCGCTCCTCGCGCAGCCGCACCACGTGCCGGCGCCGCGCCACCACCCCGTACGCGCCGGCCGCGCTCGCCACGAAGGACAGCAGCCCGACCCACGGCCGGTCGAAGGCGTGGCCGGTCAGGTGGTCCAGCGAGTACCGCCCGGGGCCGGCCAGGCCGATCGCGAGGCCGGTGGCGCCCAGGAACGCCGGGTACTCGTAGCCGCCGGACATGGCGAAGAAGCCGGCCGGGGCGTGCACCGACACCGCGCCCGCCATCGTCCCGGCCACCACCGCGCCGGCCGCCGGGGTCGCCAGCCCGGCCACCAGCAGCGCGCCGCCGCCGGCCTCGCCGAGGCCCGCCGCGATGGCGCTCTGCCGGGCCGGGTGGAAGCCCATGTGCTCCATCGCCTGGGTGGTGCCGTCGAGGCCGCCCCCGCCGAACCAGCCGAACAGCTTCTGGGTGCCGTGCGCGATCAGCACGCCGCCGACCGCGCCGCGCAGGGCCAGCAGGCCCAGGTCTCTCCGGTTCAGGCACATGTCGCATCCTCGCTTCCGCGCAGGGAGTCCTGCCTCCATGGCACCCGACCCCGCGCGCCCGTTCGAGCCGGGGCCGCCATCCGGGCGAATCCGCCGTCGATCGGGAATACGCCCTTGACGGGCCGAGCCTCAGGGCGCGACCACCGGTCGCCACGGCACCGGGCTGGAGAGGATCATCGAGCTGGACGGCTGCCCGTAGCCGCCGAGCCGGTCGCACAGCGCCTCGAAGTCGGCCATCGTGGGCACCGCGACCAGCAGCGCGCAGCAGGCCCCGCCGGTGACCCGGTGCAGCTGCAGCACCTCCGGCCAGGTCGCCACCTCCGGGTCGCGCAGCACGCAGCGCGGCCCGTAGCACTGGATCTGCACCAGGGCGGTGATCGGCAGCCCGGCCCGGGTCAGGTCCACGTGCGCGTGGTAGCCGCTGATCACGCCGTCCGCCTCCAGCCGGCGCACCCGCTCGGCCACCGCGGGTGCGGACAGGCTGACCCGGCGGGAGAGTTCGTTGTACGAGAGCCGGGCGTCGCCCTGCAGCTCGGCCAGCAGGCGGCGGTCGACGGCGTCCATGGCGGCTCCCGGGGCGGCGGTGATCAGCGGTTTTTCATTCACAAAGCGATTCCGCGAAACGCCTCGCGCACGAGAGCCCGAAGCGCCGTTGCGGTGTCCGTCGACCATTCAACCGGGGGGTGGCACCGCCGCACAATGGGCTCGGTGGAACCGGGCCGTCCGCGCGGGTCCGCCGACCCGGGCGACGGAGCCCGGACGGATCAGGAGGGACCGGGATGGTGCACGACACGGTGGAGCACGACGCGGTGGAGCACGACGCGCTGGAGACACCGAACCTGTCGTTCGGACGGGGCGACCAGCCGGGCCGGGGCACCCCGTACGCGGACTACGTGCGGCTGGAGGAACTGCACGCCCTGCAGCGGCCGAAGAGCGACGAGCCGGCCGAGCTGTCGTTCATCATCACCACGCAGGTGATGGAGCTGCTCTTCGACCTGCTGCGCCACGAGTGGACGATCGCCCGGCAGGCACTGCGCGCGGACGACCTGCCCGCCGCCCTGGCCGCACTGCGCCGCGGCACCCACACCCAGGACGTCCTGGTGGAGTCCTGGGGCCTGCTGGCCACTATGACCCCGCGCGAGTTCAACGCCTTCCGCTCGCTGTTCGGCGAGGCCTCCGGCTTCCAGTCCTCGGCCTTCCTGCAGCTCGAGTTCATGATCGGCAACAAGAACGCCGCACTGCTGAAGATGTACGACGGCATGCCGCGGGTCCGGGCCGAGCTGGCCGAGACGCTGCGCTCCCCCGGCCTGTACGACGAGGCGCTGGCCCTGCTGGCCCGGCGCGGCCTGGCGGTGCGCCCGGAGACGTCCGAGGAGCGCCACCGCCCGTCCGAGGAGGTTGCCGCAGCCTGGCGGCGGGTGTACACCGAGCCGGAGTTCGCCGGGCTGCAGCCGCTGGGCGAGGCGCTGCTGGACGTCGCCGAGCGGGTCACCCGCTGGCGCCAGCGGCACCTCTCCACGGTCAAGCGGACGATGGGCGGCAAGCCCGGCTCCGGCGGCTCCAGCGGGCTGGCCTGGCTGCGCCGGTCGGCGGAGCAGGACGTCTTCCCGGAGCTCTGGGCGATCCGGGACGAGCTGTGAGCGGGACGGGCGGGACGGCCGGAACGGCGGTCGGAACGACGGTCGGAACGGCGGAGGTGGCCGAAGGGATGAGCATGATCACGGACACGGGTACGGACACGGGCACGGGCAGCAGCACGGGCGCGCTCACGCGCGAGCAGTGCGCGGCGCTGGACGCCGCCGACCCGCTGGCGGCGTTCCGCACGGAGTTCGCCCTGCCGCCGGGGGTGATCTACCTGGACGGCAACTCGCTGGGCGCCCTCCCGGTGCGCACCCCGGAGCGGGTGCGGCAGGTCGTCGAGCGGGAGTGGGGCCACGAGCTGATCCGCAGCTGGAACGACGCCGGCTGGTTCGAGCAGCCGTACCGGCTGGGCCGGCGGATCGCGCCGCTGATCGGCGCAGACCCGGCGGAGGTGATCGTCTGCGACACCACCTCGGTCAACCTGTTCAAGGTGCTGTCGGCCGCGCTGCGGCTGCGCCCGGGCCGGCGCACCGTGCTCGGCGACGGCGAGGCCTTCCCCACCGACCTGTACATCGCCGAGGGCGTCACCGGCCTGGTCGACGGCGGCCGCAGCCTGCTGATCCGCCCGGAGGAGCTGGACGCGCACCTGGACGGGGACGTCGCCGCGGTCGTCCTCTCGCACGTGGACTACCGCACCGGCGAGCTGCTGGACATGCCCGGCATCACCGCCCGGGTGCAGGCCGCGGGCGCGCTGATGATCTGGGACGTGTGCCACTCGGTGGGCGCCCTGCCGGTCGAACTCGGCGCCGCGAACGCCGACTTCGCGATCGGCTGCACCTACAAGTACCTGAACGGCGGCCCCGGCGCGCCGGCCTTCCTGTACGTCGCCGAGCGGCACCTGGCGGCCGGCCCGGTGCAGCCGCTGAGCGGCTGGTTCGGCCACGCCCGCCCGTTCGCCTTCGAGCCCGGGTACGAGCCGAAGCCGGGCATCGGGCGGTTCCTGACCAGCTCGCCCTCGCTGCTCGGCCAGGCCGCGCTGGACTCCTCGCTGGACGTCTGGGAGCGGGCCGACCTCGGCGCGGTGCGGGCCAAGAGCCTGGCGCTGACCGACCTGTTCGTCTCGCTCGTCGAGGGCCTGGACGGCATCGAGGTGGTCACCCCGCGCGAGCACGCCCGCCGCGGCAGCCAGGTCGCGCTGCGGCACGCGGACGGGTACCCGGTCGTGCAGGCGCTCATCGCGCGCGGGGTGATCGGCGACTTCCGCGCGCCGGACCTGATGCGCTTCGGCTTCACGCCGCTCTACCTGTCGTACACCGAAGTCTGGGACGCCGCCCGGCACTTGGCCGAGGTGTTGGCGAGCGGCGAGTGGCAGGCGGAGCACTTCTCCCGCCGGGGCGAGGTGACCTGACCGGCCCGGGCCCGAACCCGGCGAAGGCCGCCCGCGTCGCAAGCAGCGACGCGGGCGGCCTTCGGGCCGTCAACCGGGCGGTCAGCCGTGGCGACCGCGGCGGCGGGCGGCCAGGACGGCCAGACCGCCGAGGCCGAGCAGGGCGGCACCCGCGAGGCCGAACACCACCGGGGCGTTGCCCGCGCCGGTGGAGGGCAGCTCACCGCCGCCACCGGTGTGGTGGCCGCTCGGGTGGTGGCTGGTCGGGGCCGGGCCGGCGCCGGACGTGCTCGAACTCGCCGAGGGCGAGGTGGTGCTCGCGGTCGGCGACGGCGAGGTGGGCCCGGGCGAGGTCGGCGACGGCGAGGTGGGCGTCGGGGACGTCGGGGTGGGGGACGTCGGGGTGGGGGACGTCGG
>NZ_JZKH01000145.1 GCF_000961885.1 Streptomyces rubellomurinus | reverse complement strand
GGGCAGGCCCCGGCCGTGCACGTCGCCGGGGCCACCCTGGCGAAGGCCGACGGCACCCCGATCACCCTGCACGGGGTCAACCGGTCGGGCGCCGAGTTCATGTGCGTCCAGGGCCACGGTTTCTTCGACGGGCCGGCCGACCAGACGTCCGTCACCGCGATGAAGTCCTGGGGCATCAACGCCGTCCGCGTGCCGCTCAACGAGGACTGCTGGCTCGGCCACTCCAACGTCGAACCCGCCTACGCCGGCGCGGCCTACATCAGCGCCGTACGGAGCTACGTCGACCTGCTGCACCGCAACGGCCTGGTGACCGTCCTGGACCTCCACTGGACGGACGGGGCGTACACCGGACCGTCCGCCGGCTGCTCCGACGCCGACGCCACCTGCCAGAAGCCCATGCCGGACGCCGCCGGAGCCCTGCCGTTCTGGACCTCGGTGGCGCAGACCTTCAAGGGCGACGACGCCACCGTCTTCGACCTGTTCAACGAGCCCTACCCGTCACGCGCCACCGGGAGCGCGGCCAGTGGCTGGGCCTGCTGGCGGGACGGCGGCAGCTGCGCCGGCATCGGCTTCCGGGTCGCCGGCATGCAGGCGATGGTCGACGCGGTGCGCTCGACCGGCGCGGACAACGTCCTGCTGCTGGGCGGCCTGGAGTACGCCAACGACCTCACCCAGTGGGCCGCGTACCGACCGAATGATCCGCTGCACAACCTGGCCGCGTCCTGGCACTCCTACAACTTCAACGCCTGCAGCACCAGTTCCTGCTGGGACGCCCAGCTCGGCCCGCTGGCGGCCCAGGTCCCGGTGGTCACCGGCGAGGCGGGCGAGAACGACTGCGCCCACGGCTACCTGGACACCCTGCTGCCGTGGCTGGACCGGCACGGCGTCTCCTACCTCGCCTGGGCCTGGAACACCTGGGACTGCGGCAGCGGCCCGGCGCTGATCAGCTCCTACGACGGCACGCCGACCGGCTTCGGCGCCGGCTACCGCGCCCACCTCGCCGGCCTGTAGTCACGCCCCGCTCACGCCGACTCCCGCACCACCAGCTCCGTCGGCAGGACCACCTGCCGGCGGAGCCGGGCCGGCCGGGCGATCTCCTCGAGCAGCAGCCGGACCATCAACCGCCCCATCTCCTCGGTCGGTTGGCGCACGCTGGTGAGCGGCGGCTCGGTATGCCGGGCCACCACGGAGTCGTCGAACCCGACCACGGCGACGTCCTGCGGCACCCGCCGGCCCGCCTCGCGCAGCGCCTGCATCGCGCCCGCCGCCATCAGGTCCGAGGCGCAGAACACCGCGTCCAGGCCCGGCCGGCGGGCGAGCAGGTCCCGCATGCCCTCGCGTCCGCCGTGCTCGGTGAAGTCCCCGTGGGCGACGAGGCCCTCGTCGGCCGGGACGGCGGCCTCGTCGAGCGCCTGCCGGTAGCCGGCCAGCCGCGCCGCGGCGGCCTCCATGTCGAGCGGCCCGGTGACGGTGGCGATGGCCGTCCTGCCCCGGGACAGCAGGTGCCGGACGGCCGCCCGGGCGCCGCCCGCGTTGTCGGCGTGCACGTAGCCGAGCGTCTCCTGCGCCGAGCGGCGGCCGCTGAGCACGGCGGGCAGCTCCAGCCGCTCCAGCAGCTCGGGGAGGGGGTCGTCCTGGTGCACGGAGACCAGCAGGACGCCGTCCACCCGGCGGGCGGCGAGGTAGCGAGTCAGCCGCTCCCGCTCGTGCTCGTCGCGGACCAGCACCAGCAGCAACTGCAGGTCGGAATCGGCGAGTTCGGCGGAGACCCCGGTGATGATGTCGGAGAAGTAGGGCTCGGAGCTCAGTTTCGCCACGCTCTCCGGGATGACCAGCGCGACGGCGTCGGTCCGGGAGGTGACCAGGGAGCGCGCCGCCTGGTTGGGGACGTAACCGAGCTCCGCGATGGCCTGCTCGACCGCCGCGCGGGCCTTGGCGCTCACCCTGGGCGAGCCGTTGACGACGCGGGACACCGTGCCCCGGCCCACACCGGCCCGCGCCGCGACCGCCTCCAGGGTGGGGCGGGCGGCGGGTGGCTGCTGCGCGGCTCGGCTCATGATCGTTCTCCCGGCGGACGGCGGAACTCGGACGGCGGAATGCGGACGGCGGTGGTGGCTGCGGCGACCGGCACCGAGGGCGGCCGGACGACACGGTCCGGTAACGGAGCCGATGCACGCCCTTGACACGCCTCGCGCGGCGAAGCAATCTTCCCACATCGCGGTGGGAGCGCTCCCACAGGTGTGTTCCACCCCGCTCCCCCAGCTATGCCGGCCGCCATTCGCGCGGCGTTTGCCATGGACCACCCTGGACGAGGAGATTCGGCCATGCGGAACCCCGGCACCACCCCCAGCACCAGAACAGCCGCCGCCCGTCAGGCGCGTAAGCCGCTTCCCGCCGCCGCCGTCGCGGCTCTGTGCGCCCTGCTGGTCGCCGGCTGCAGCAGCTCCGGCAGCAGCTCCGGCACCGGCACGGGCGCGGCCTCCGGCGGCAAGGTCACCCTGACCGTGGGCGACTACGGCACCTTCGGCTACAAGGAGGCCGGCCTGTTCGACGCGTACATGCGCGAGCACCCCGGCATCACCATCGTGGAGCACACCGTCCAGCAGGAGAGCGACTACTACCCCGCCCTGCAGACCCACCTGGCCTCGGGCAGCGGCCTGGACGACATCCAGGCGGTCGAGGTCGGCCGGATCGCCCAGGTGGTCAAGAAGCAGGCGAACAAGTTCGTCGACCTCGGCACGGCGGCGGGAGTCGACAAGGGCGCCTTCCTGCCCTGGAAGTCGCAGCAGGCCACCGCCCAGGGCGGCGCCGTGATCGGCCTGGGCACCGACATCGGCCCGATGGCGATCTGCTACCGCAAGGACCTGTTCCAGCAGGCCGGGCTGCCCACCGACCGCGCCGAGGTGGCCAAGCTCTGGCAGGGCGACTGGGCCAAGTTCCTCGACACCGGCAAGCAGTACCAGGCCAAGGCGCCCGCCGGCACCTTCTTCACCGACTCCGCCGGCGGCCTGTTCAACGCCGTGGTGTCCTCCAGCCCGCTGCAGTACGACGACGCGAGCGGCAAGCTGGACTACAAGAACAGCCCCGGCGTCAAGGCCGCCTGGGACCTGTCCACCAGTGCGATCCAGGCCGGGATCAGCGCCGGTCTCAAGCAGTTCGACACCCCGTGGAACCAGGCGTTCGCCAACTCCAAGTTCGCCACCGTGGCCTGCCCGTCCTGGATGACGGCCATCGTCTCCGACAAGTCCGGGCCCGCCAACAAGGGGAAGTGGGACATCGCCGCCGCCCCGTCCGCCGGCAACTGGGGCGGCTCCTTCCTCACCGTGCCCAAGGCCGGCAAGCACCAGAAGGAGGCCGCGGCGCTCGCCGCCTGGCTCACCGCGCCCGCCCAGCAGGCCAAGGTCTTCACCTCGGTCGGCAACCTGCCCTCCACCACCGGGGCGCTGAGCCGGCCGGAGGTGCAGGGCGCCAAGCTCGACTACTTCGGCGACACGCCCACCGGCCAGATCTTCGCCGCCACCGCGCAGTCCATCAACCCGACCGTGATCGGCGAGTGGGACGGCCTCGTCAAGGACGCCCTCACCAACGGCGCCCTGCTCAGCATCGAGCAGCACCAGAGCGACCCCGCCAAGGCGTGGAGCACGGCCGTCAAGGAGATCGACGACAAGGTCAGCGACTGACGGCCCGTCCCGGGCGCCCACCCGTCCCGGCCCCGACCGGCCGGAACGGGGCCGGCCCCGCCCTCCCGAGAGAGGTCACGACCATGCTCGACGAGGCCGTCCCGGCCACCGCCCCCGGCGGGAGGCGCCCCGCTCCCCCGCCACCGCGCCCCTGGCGCACCCGGCTCTACCGGTGGGACCTCAAGGCGTCGCCGTACCTGTACGTCGCGCCGTTCTTCCTCTGCTTCCTGGCCTTCGGCCTGTTCCCGCTGATCTACACCGGCTGGGTGTCGCTGCACAGCGTCGACCTCCAGACGTCCGACCAGATGCAGTGGCGCGGCTTCGGGAACTACACCCGGATGCTCCACGACGACCTGTTCTGGAACGCCCTGCGCAACACCCTGACCATCGGTCTGCTCTCCACCGTGCCGCAGCTGCTGATGGCCCTCGGCCTGGCCCACCTCCTCAACTACCGCCTGCGCGGCCGGGGCTTCTTCCGGATCGCGATGCTCGCGCCCTACGCGACCTCGATCGCGGCGGCGACCCTGGTGTTCACGCTGCTGTTCGGGCGGGACTACGGGATGATCAACTGGGCGCTGGGCCACCTGGGCCTCGGCCCGGTCGACTGGGAGGGCGGCACCTGGAGCTCCCAGATCGCCATCTCCGTGATCGTCACCTGGCGTTGGACGGGCTACAACGCCCTGATCTACCTCGCCGCCATGCAGGCCGTCCCGCACGACCTGTACGAGGCGGCCGCGCTCGACGGCGCCAACCGGTGGCAGCAGTTCCGGCACGTCACGGTGCCGTCCATCCGGCCCACCATCCTGTTCACCGTCGTGGTCTCCGGCATCGGGGCCACCCAACTCTTCGGCGAGCCCCTGCTGTTCGGCGGCGGCGCGACCGGCCACAGCGGCGGCGCGGCCCACCAGTACCAGACCCTCGGGCTCTACCTGTACGACCAGGGCTGGTACGCCTTCCACCTCGGCCGGGCCGCCGCCGTGGCCTGGACGATGCTGCTGATCCTGCTGGCCATCGGCGCGCTCAACCTCGCCCTGGTCCGCATCCGCCGGGCCCGGAAGGGGAGTTGAGAATGGCCAGGAACCCGGGGCGCCGTGCGGGAGCACGCGGCCTCACCGGAGCCGGACCGCTCACGTACGCGGTGCTGATCGTCGTCGCCGTCCTCTCCCTCTTCCCGCTGTACTGGACCCTGGTCGGCGCCTCGACCTCCGGCAGCCGGATCGCGCAGACCCCGCCGCCCCTGCTGCCCGGCGGGAGCCTGTGGCACAACCTCGACATCGCCTGGAACCAGGTCCACATGGGCGAGGCGCTGCTCAACTCGGTGGTGGTGGCGAGCTGCGTGACCGCCAGCACCGTGCTGTTCGCGACGCTCGCCGGCTTCGCCTTCGCCAAACTGCCGTTCCGGGGCCGCAACGCCCTGCTGAGCCTGGTGGTGGCGACCATGACGGTGCCCGCCCAGCTGAGCGTCATCCCGCTGTACCAGATCATGGCCGAACTGCACTGGACCGACCGACTTCAGTCGGTGATCCTGCCGAACCTGGTGGCCGCGTTCGGGGTGTTCTTCATGCGGCAGTTCCTGTCCGAGGCACTGCCGATCGAACTGGTCGAGGCGGCCCGGATGGACGGCGCGAGCAGCCTGCGCATCCTGTGGAGCGTGGTGCTGCCCATCGCCCGGCCCGGGATGGCCGTGCTCGGCATGCTGGTCTTCGTGCAGTCCTGGAACGACTTCTTCTGGCCGCTGATCGCGCTGAGCCAGAGCAATCCCACCGTCCAGGTCGCCCTGGCCGGCCTCGGCGGCGGCTCGTACGACTCCGACCAGGCCGTCATCCTCACCGGATCGCTGCTCGGGACGGCACCGCTGCTGCTGGTCTTCGCCCTCCTCGGCAGGCACGTCGTCGGCGGCATCACCGCCGGTGCGGTCAAGAATTGATGCTCAGTCAGTCATCTTCTCTCCCCCACTGGACGTGGAAAGGCCAGCCATGACTTCCGCGCACACCGAGGTGTCCCCGGCCGAGACCGCCCCGCCCGCCCTCCCCGACTTCCCCGCCGGCTTCCTCTGGGGGGCCGCGACGGCGGCGTACCAGATCGAGGGGGCCGTCGACGAGGACGGCCGGACGCCCTCGATCTGGGACACCTTCAGCCGCACGCCCGGGCGGATCGCCGGCGGTGACACCGGAGACCGCGCCACCGAGCACTACCACCGCTACCGGCAGGACGTCCGGCTGATGGCCGAACTCGGCCTGGGCGCCTACCGGTTCTCGGTGTCCTGGTCCCGGGTGCAGCCGACCGGCCGCGGGCCGGCCGCCAAACAGGGCCTCGACTTCTACCGGCGCCTGGTGGACGAGCTGCTCGAACACGGCATCCAGCCCGCGCTGACGCTCTACCACTGGGACCTGCCGCAGGACCTGGAGGACCTCGGGGGCTGGCCGGCCCGCGACACCGCCGGCCGCTTCGCCGACTACGCCGCCCTGGTGGCCGACGCGCTCGGCGACCGGGTGGGCCTGTGGACCACCCTCAACGAGCCCTGGTGCTCGGCCTTCCTCGGCTACGGCTCCGGCGTGCACGCCCCGGGCCGCGCCGACTGGACGGCCGCCCTGCGCGCCGCCCACCACCTGAACCTCGGCCACGGCCTCGCGGTCGAGGCGCTGCGCACGGCGCTGCCCCACGACGCCCGGATCGCCGTGTCGCACAACCTGCACGCGGTGCGGCCCCGCACCGACTCCGCGGCGGACCGCGAGGCCGCCCGCCGGATCGACGCGGTGGGCAACCGCGTCTTCACCGGCCCGATGCTGGACGGCGCCTACCCCGCCGACCTGATCAGCGACACCGCGCACCTGGTCGACTGGTCGGAGCTGGTCCACGACGGCGACCCGGCCACGATCGCCCGGCCGATCGACCTGCTGGGCGTCAACTACTACACCCCCACCGTGGTGTCGGCCCTGCCGGAGGGCCAGGCCCCGGACGCCGCCGCCGCGAGCGAGGCCGGCCACGGCGACGGCGCCCAGTCCCCCTTCGCCGGCTGCGGCGACCTGCTCTTCACCCGCGCGCCCGGCCCGCGCACCGCCATGGGCTGGACGATCGACCCGAGCGGCCTGACCGAACTGCTGCTGCGCCTCCACCGCGAACACCCCGGGCTCCCGCTGATGGTGACCGAGAACGGCGCCGCCTTCGACGACCGGCTGACGCCCGAGGGCGCGGTGCACGATCCGCAGCGCATCGCGTACCTGCACGGACACCTGGACGCCGTCCGGCAGGCGATCGCCGCCGGCGCCGACGTGCGGGGATACTTCCTGTGGTCGCTCACGGACAACTTCGAGTGGGCGCACGGCTACGGCAAACGGTTCGGCCTGTACCACGTGGACTACCCCACCCAGGCCCGGACCGCCAAGGACAGCGCCCGGTGGTACGCGGAGGTGATCCGCCGGGGCACGCTGCCTGACCTGGGTGTGTGAGCGCGCCCGTTCCCTTGACGCCGGTCAGCGGACCGGCGAAGCTGGCAGCGGTGGGTCAACCGGCGCGCGACGAGTTCCGCGCGATGTGCTCCGTGCGATGAATTCCGCGCATGGAGTTCCGCGCATGGAGTTCCGCGCGATGTGTTCGGGGTGCAGTTCCCGTGTCGAGTGTCGATCCAGGACGGCCCCCATGCCTCAGACCTTCCCCAGCACCGACCCCGCTCCGACCCTGGCCGAGGTCGCCCGCCGGGCCGGTGTCTCCATCGCGACCGCCTCCCGGGTGCTGAACCGTTCCGCCCGGGTCTCCACCGACGTGGCGGCCCGGGTGGAACGGGCGGTGCACGAGCTCGCCTACGTCCGCCGCCGGGCGCCCAGTGCCCGGCGGACGGGCGTGGTGGCCGTCGTGGTCTTCGGCGATCCGACGCAGTACCACGCGGACGCCTTCCCGGTGCGGCTGCTGGCCGGGCTGCGGCGCTCCCTGCCGTGCGCGGAGCGGGAGTTGGCCGTCTTCACGGTGCCCAGGCGCTCCCGGCGGCCGCCGCTGCTGCGCTACCTGTGCGGCGGCCACGTCGACGGAGTGCTGCTGGTCGGCCCCTGGGGGGACACCGCGCTCATCCGGCTGCTGCACGCCGCCAGGGTCCCGGTGGTGTCGCTGGGCCGCCCGCCGGAGCCCGGCACGGTGGCGTTCGTGGACGCGGACAACCTGGCCGGCGCCAGGGAGGCGGTGCGGCGGCTGTGCGCCTCCGGGCGCCGGGCGGTGGCCACCATCGCCGGGCCGCCGGACACCGCGGCCGGCGCGGACCGGCTGGCCGGCTACCAGCAGGCGATGGCGGCGGCGGCCGCGCTCCGGCCCGCGGTGGCGTACGGCGACTTCGGCAGCGCCTCCGGCGAGCACGCGATGCAGCGGCTGCTGGACCAGCGGCCGGAGTTGAACGCGGTCTTCGCCGCCTCCGACCAGATGGCGGCCGGCGCCCTGCGGACCCTGCGGCGGCGCGGGCTGCGGGTGCCCGAGGACGTGGCGCTGATCGGCTTCGACGACGCCCCCGTCGCGGCGCGGTGCCGCCCCGGGCTGACCACCGTCCGCCAGCCGGTGGAGGAACTCGGCGCCCGCGCCCTGGAGTTGCTGCTGCGCGATCCGGCGCCCGGCGAATCGGTCGTGCTCCCCACCCGGCTCGTCGTCCGGGCGTCGGGCTGAGCACGCGCGCACGGCCGGCCCGCTCGAATCCCCTTGCGTCGACGACAACGGCGATGAGAGCGTTCACAGTCGTCGAGAACGATCCCTGACCCGTGGTCAACCCGCCCCTGCCCACCCCCTGGAGCGCACGTGCCCGACCGATCGACCGCCCAGCGCGCCGAAGCGGCCTCCACCGCCTCCGGCACCCGGCTGTTCAGCCCGACCGCGACGGTGGCCTCCTGCGCCGGGTTCGTCCTCATCGGAGCGCTCCAGGCCCTGTACGGACCGGCGATCCCCGCACTGCGGGAGGACTTCGGCCTCTCCCCCGCGGCCGCCGGACTGGGCCTGAGCGCGCACTTCGTCGGCGGCGTGGCCGGCGTCCTGGTCTTCGACCGCCTGCTCGGGCGCATCGGCAACCGCCGGATCCTGGGCGCCTCCTACCTGCTGATGGCGGTCGGCGCGGCGAGCTTCGCCCTGGCCCCCGACTGGCCGGCCGCCCTGGCGATGGCGCTGCTCGCCGGGCTCGGCTTCGGCGGCATCGACTACGGCCTGAACCAGCTCTTCGCCGTGGGCTTCGGCCGCCGCTCGGCGGCGATGCTGAACGTGCTCAACGCCCACTTCGGCATCGGCGCCGTCCTCGGCCCCGCGCTCGTGGGCGCGGTCGGCGCCGACCACTACCCGGCGCTCTTCCTCGCCTTCGCCGCGGCGAACCTGCCGTTGCTGCTGTGCCTGCGCGGTGTGCACGGCCGGGCCCCGCAGCCAACGCGCGACGCCGGTGACACGGACCGGGCCCCCGGGAGCGTGCTCGGGCGCAGCCTGGGCTCGGTGCTGGCCGTCTTCGTCACCCTGTACGTCCTGCACGTCGGCATCGAGGCGGGTGTGGGCGGCTGGGAGCCGACGCACCTGGAGGCCGTCGGCTACGGCGCCGGGCTCTCCGCCACCGCCACGTCCGTGTACTGGCTGATGATGACCGCCGGACGCTTCCTGGTGGCCCCGATCACGCTCCGCTTCTCCGCCGAGTCGATCATCACAGTGTCCTGCGCGGGGATGACGGCCTGCCTCGCGCTGGCGGCCGTGCCGGGCGTCGCCCCGTACGCCTACGCGGGCGTCGGTCTGTTCATCGCGCCGATCTTCCCCACCGGGCTGCCCTGGCTCCACCGCGCCGCACCCCGCGCCCGCCGGGCCGGCGCGCTGGTGATCGCCGCCTCGATGGTCGGCGGTGTCGTCGCGGGGCCGGCCCTCGGCCGGGCCATCGAGTCGCTGGGCGTCCGCTCGGTGCCGCTGGTGCTCGGGACGGTCTCCGCGCTGTGCCTGGCGGCGACGCTCTGGCTCGTCCGCGCCGCCGCCACGGGAAGCCCGGTCCCGCCCGCCCGGTGAGGCCCGAAACTTTCGATCGATCCGCTCGCCAGGCTCGACCGACCCGCGAAAGTTACCGCTCACAGGTGGAGGATCCGCGAGGGTCTCGACGGATGTCTCAACAGGCAAGCCTTTGACCAGGGATTCTCCTGAGGTGGACTGGACCACACAGGACCGACACTTTCGCTCACCCTGTCGAAAGCATTGACAGCTTGTCACGCGCAGGCCAACACTGTCGTGCCAATGGCCGCGGCTCCCGACCTCGGCCCCGAGGTCGCCAATCCGCGTGGGGCAGCGCGGAACTGACGACCAGCCGGCTTCCTCCCCGTGGCACAGGACCGGCGCCCCACCCCCACCCATTCGGCAGGACGGATCACCTCCGTGAACGCTCCCCACCCCAAGAGCCGCAAGGTCGGCCGCCTCCGGCGGACCGTCCGCAAGGCGCACCTCATCGTGCCGGCCCTCGCCGTCGTCCTGGTCTTGCCCGGCACCGCCGACGCCGCCACCGTGACCACGAACCAGACCGGCACCGACGGCGGGTACTTCTACTCGTTCTGGACCGAGGGCTCCGGCGCGGTCTCGATGTCGCTCAACGGCGGCGGTCGCTACGGCACCTCCTGGTCCAACGCCGGCAACTTCGTGGCCGGCAAGGGCTGGAGCACCGGCTCGCGCAGGCCGGTCTCCTACTCGGGCACCTGGAGCACCAACGGCAACGCCTACCTGTCGCTCTACGGCTGGAGCACCAACCCGCTCGTCGAGTACTACGTCGTCGACAACTACGGCTCCTACCGGCCGAGCGGCGCGTACAAGGGCACCGTCACCAGCGACGGCGGCACCTACGACATCTACGAGACGACGCGCTACAACGCCCCGTCCATCGAGGGCATCAGGACCTTCAACCAGTACTGGAGCGTCCGCCGGGGCACGCGCACCGGCGGGACGATCACCGTCGCGAACCACTTCGACGCCTGGGCCGGGCACGGCATGCGCCTCGGCACCATGAACTACGAAATCCTGGCGACCGAGGGCTACCGGAGCAGCGGCAGCTCCGACCTCACCGTGAGCGCCCGATGACGAAGGAGATCCCCATGCGTGCACGGAAGTCCGGCCCGGGTCGGCCGACCAGGGCGCTCACCGCCGTGGTCGCGGCCGTGGCGGCGCTGGCCGCCACGCTCGGCGTCACCACCGCACAGGCCGCCGCCGACACCGCGCGGACGGGCGCCGGCGAGCTCGGCTGCGCCCTGCCGTCGACGTACCACTGGTCGTCGACGGGTGCGCTGGCGCAGCCGGCGAACGGGTGGGCCTCGGTGAAGGACTTCACCGACGTGGTCTACAACGGCAAGCACCTGATCTACGCCTCGAACGTGTCGGGGTCCTCGTACGGCTCGATGATGTTCAGCCCCTTCTCCAACTGGTCGGACATGGCCTCGACCGGACAGACCGGGATGGGCCAGGCCGCGGTGGCGCCCACGCTGTTCTACTTCGCCCCCAAGAACATCTGGGTGCTGGCGTACCAGTGGGGCCAGTGGCCCTTCGTCTACCGCACGTCGACCAACCCGACGAACCCCAACGGCTGGTCCGCGCCGCAGCCGCTGTTCACCGGCAGCATCCCCAACTCCGGCACCGGGCCGATCGACCAGACCCTGATCGCCGACGGCCAGAACATGTACCTGTTCTTCGCCGGTGACAACGGCAGCATCTACCGGGCGAGCATGCCGATCGGGAACTTCCCGGGCAACTTCGGCTCCTCCTACACCACCGTCATGACCGACACGGTGAAGAACCTCTTCGAGGCCCCCCAGGTCTACAAGGTCAAGGACCGGAACCAGTACCTCATGATCGTCGAAGCCCGGGGCGCGACCGAGCAGCGCTACTTCCGCTCCTTCACCGCCACCAGCCTCAACGGTTCGTGGACCCCGCAGGCCGGCAGCGAGAACGCCCCCTTCGCCGGCAAGGCCAACAGCGGCGCCAACTGGACCAACGACATCAGCCACGGCGACCTGGTCCGCAACAACCCCGACCAGACCATGACCATCGACCCCTGCAACCTGCAGCTCCTCTACCAGGGCAAGGCCCCCAACGCGACCGGCCCCTACGACCAGCTGCCCTGGCGCCCGGGCCTGCTGACCCTCCAGCACCGCTGACCGGCTCTCACCACCCCGCGCACACCGCGACCCCGGCAGGATGTCCGGCCGGGGTCGCGCCTTCTTTTGTGAGCGTTAACAGACTTTGCCCCGTGAGCTCTGTCGGTTCCTCGGGGTCAGTAGCCGTGGATCAGGTTGTAGGCGACCTGCGGCAGGAACTGTCCGGCCGTCGAGCCGGCGCCGGTGCCGCAGTTGCCGTCCGACTCGCCCGGCGCCTTGATCCACAGCAGCATCTCGGCGCCGCCGCCGACCTGCGTGGGCGTGCCGATCCTGCGTCCGGCCGGGTTGCACCAGGCGCCGTCCGATCCGTTGCCGTTGCGGCTGGTGTCGACCACGAACGGCTTGGTGAACCCGTTCGCCGACCGCAGCGACGCGTTGACGGCGTTCCCGTACGCCGTGTTCTGCGCGGTCGGGAGGAAGTTGGACACGTTGAGCGAGAAGCCGTGGGCTCCGCTCACGCCGGCCGCGGCCAGGTGACGGGCCATGGTGTCGGCGCTGAGCCAAGCCGGGTTCCCGGCGTCCAGGTAGACCCAGGTGTTGGGCGCCTTGGCGTTGAACTGGGCGATGGCGTTGCGCAGCAGGGCGTTGCGGGCGGTGATCTGGTTCTGCGTCATGCAGCTCTCGTCGCCGAGCGAGTCGGGTTCGAGGACGACCACCGCGGGCCGGTTGCCGATGCCGCCGGCGAAGGCGGCGATCCAGGTGGCGTAGTCGGCGTCGGAACCCGCTCCGCCGCCCGACTGGCCGGCGCAGATGTCGCGGTTGGGGATGTTGTACGCCACCAGGACCGGCAGTTTGCCGTGGGCGGCCGCGGCGCCGACGAAGGCTCCGGTCGCCGTTCCGATGGTGCCGCTCCAGTTGCCGAACCAGCGCGCCGTCGGCACGTTGGCGATCGACGACCGGATGGCGGGGGCGCGGCCGTCGCCGGGGTTGGCGTTGAGCCACTGCTGGGCGCTGGAGTCGGGGTCGACGTAGAAGCCGCTGGTCATGGTGGTGGGGTCGGCGGCGTACGCGGTTCCGGGGTGGGCGGCGACCACGAGGGCGGTGAGCGCGGGGGCCAGGAGCAGGGAGAGCCTGCGGAGCGAGCGGCGCATGGTGCTTCCTCCACGGGTGGGGGGTGGGTGGGGGTGAGACG
>NZ_JZKH01000144.1 GCF_000961885.1 Streptomyces rubellomurinus | reverse complement strand
CGGCGCAGGACCGCGCCCTTCTCACCCTCGGGTGCGGCGTCGTACTCGGCGACGATCCGCAGCTTGTACTCGGGGCTGAACGTGCGGCGCTTCGGCCGGTGAGCCGGGTCAGTGGCGGACGGATTGGTGCTGGTCATCAGGGGTGGAACTCCTACTCTGGCCCTCTCAGGCTAACCCGACAAAGCGGGATGTCTCACCCAAGGCTGACAGAGAGGGAAGACCGTGATGCCCTTGGCCGAGTTCAGGGTGTCGACCAGGCCGGCCGCCTTCACGGCGGTAACCAGGGTGGAGAGCAGCGGGTTGTTGGAGGCCGCGGTGGCCACCGGGTCCTGGCCCATGCCGGCGAAGCTGCCCGCGCCGGTGGCGGGAACGGCCGAGCAGGCCGTGCCGAACGGCTGATCGCTCATCGCGGCGCTGCTCGGAGCCATGGCCGAAGCTGCGGCGGACGACGCCGAGTCACCGGCGGCCTTCGTGCTGCTGCCGGTGCTGCTGCAGGCGGTAAGGCTCAGCGCCAGGGCGCCGACGGCCAGCAGAGCGGCGAACGACTTGTTGCGGGTGACGGTGGTCGAGGGCATCGCAGATTGCTCCATTGTTCGATGATTTGAGCGTGTTTGATCACCGGCGAAAGGCGAGCCGGTAGTACTCCCGCGGACGCGGGAGAGTCTGAGGGGGGTCAGGTGACGATCACCACGGTGCTGTGCCAGCCGGTCGATCCGGAGGGGAACGGTGTTGCCCGGGCCTCGGTCTGCACGTTGCCTCCGGCGTCGGTGGCACGGACCTCGATACGGTGCGTGCCAGGGCGGGCTCCGGTCCAGTCGTAGCTCCACTGCCGCCACAAGTCCACGCCGGCGTCCGCCGCCAGCCGGGCCTGGGTCCACGGGCCGCCGTCCACCCGGACCTCGACGGCTGCGATTCCCCGATGGGTGGCCCAGGCCGTGCCGGCCACAGTCACGTCACCGGCCGCGACCCGCGCGAACGGCGCCGGCACGTCGATGCGGGAGGTGGTCTTCGCTGCTCCAGTGCGATCCCATCCGCGCTTGACCCAGTACGGATCGTGCGCCGCGAACGTGGTGACCTCCAGATCGACCAGCCACTTGGTGGCCGAGGTGTAGCCATAGAAGCCCGGGACCACGCTGCGGCACGGGAAGCCGTGCGCGACGGGCAGGGTCTCCCCGTTCATCGCGACGGCCAGCAGCGCCTGACGACCGTCGAGCACCGCCTCCAGCGGGGTGCCGATGGTCATCCCGTCCTTGGAACGTCCGACCAGCTGCTCGGCGCCGGAGCGTACCCCGGCTTCACGGAGCAAGGCGGGCAGCGAGGCGCCGAGCCAGCGGGATGTGCCCACATACGGGCCTCCGACCTCGTTGGAGACGCAGGACAGGGTGTGGTCCACTTCCTCCAGCGGGCGGCGCAGCAGCTCGTCGAAGCTGATCAGCAGCGGACGGTCCACGAGTCCGCGCACCCGCAGCGACCAGTCCCGCGGGTCGATCCGCGGCAGCGTGAGCGCGGTGTCGACGCGATAGAAGTCCGCGTTCGGCGTGTAGAAGGAGGGCAGGCCGGCGATGGCGGGACGGGCGGCCGGCGGAACCGGGCTGGCCCGCGTCGCGGCAGGCGGAATACGAACCGCGTTGCGGGCGGCGGTCACGTCGCTGCGGCTGTCCGCGAGTCTGCGCCCGCCCACGCCCGCCACCGCGGCCGCTGCCATGGTGCCGCCCGTCGCCACCAGCACCGCCCGCCTGCTGGACACAGGACCTGACGTCGCATCTGGAGGGCCGGCGAGTGGACGGCGGCTGCGACGTGCGAGCCCGGCCAGCCAGACGACCACGACCGCGCCGGTCAGGCCTGCCGTGAGCGACGGGAGGGCGGCGGTAATCGTCGCGGTGGGCCGTGACAGGGCCGCCCAGATCCCGACGCCGCCGAAGAGCGCGAAGCCGGCCGCTCCCAGCGTAGGTCGCCGGACCGTCAGCAGTCCGGCCAGCGCGGCGATCGCCGCCATCGTCAGGTAGATCCCGGCCAGCAGCACCGGCTTGTCGCTGGTGCCGAAGGTCCGGACGGCGTACTCCTTCAGCCAGGTCGGCGTCAGGTCGATCGCGGCCGAGCCGACCGCGATTACCGGCGCACTCTGCGGACCGCTCATCACGGCGACCAGCTCACCGACCGCTACCGACGCACTTGCCGCGGCCAGCCCGATCACCGCGGCCGCCGCCGCGTGCAACACGCGCCCTGGGCGGTGGGTGGCGGCGGGAAGCTCCCCGTCGGGCGTTCTGGTGTCGGTCACAACGCCCATTCGGAGCAGCTATCGTGTCGGATGGGCCGTTTCGAAGGATTTCTCCAGGGCCTGAAGTCGCCGCTGTGAGCAGTAGCTTGACGGCTGGTCCGGAGCTAGACTCACTGTGGTCGCCTACCGCGAAGTCATTGCCGCAGGTTATTGCGCCAGTTCTCGTGGAGGCGAACTCCTTCGGAGCAAGGGCAATCCAGCTCAGTTGGCACCTGTCGAGGGTCTGGGTGAGCAACACGGCTGTTGCATCACCTCCGAGGCTGCTCCTGCTCCGGAAAGTCAGCTTGGAGCCGATCAGGGCAGGTGCAGGGGCTGAGGGGACATCACCGTCGCACTTTTCGACGTCCGCGTCACGGGGCCGGACACCTCAGCTTCTCCGGGCGCGAGCAGAGTTCAGGGCTCTCGCGTAGGTCCCAAGCCCTGCTTCGAGTATCTGGAAGCGGGCTTGGAGGTCGGCGTGCCTCCTCCTCAGTTCCCCGAACGCGTCGGCGGACCGAACGCGTGTTGCCCTCTCCGTCCCCGCCTGGGTCGACCGCACGCGCCACGCTCCCGCCGCGCGACCGACGCGACCAGCTGCGCCGCCCAAGGCCTGTCCGTCGGTGTCTCGCTGGGCGGTTGGTACGTGGCGCCCAAGGGTGCGTTTGCCTGACCTGGTGGGCAAGGCCGGTTGGCAGGGCGGCCGTCAGGCGGGGGTATGTCTGCGAAGGCGCGACCAGAGCAGGAGTGGGGTGAGGGCTCCTGCAGCGGCGGTTTGGGCCCAGGCCGCGGTGGTCTTGTCGGTGGACCAGATCGGCTCGTACATGTTGGGCAGCGGTCCGTGGGCGCCTACGTCGACGTAGCGGTAGAGGAGGAGGGCGGCGAGTCCGGCGATGGCGACGAGCCAGGCGAAGGCGTCGCCGATGCGGTGGCGCCACAGCAGGACCAGCAGGACGGCCAGGCTCGCCGCGGCGGCCTCGGCACGGAAGAGGGTGCCTTCGCTGACGGTTGCCTTCACCGCGTCGTACTGATCGGCGAGGCGGGCGTGGACGGCGACGTCGACGGCCAGCCCGGCCGCGGCTACCACGCGAAGGCCGCCGCGCACCAGAGTCCGGTTCGAATGGCGGCTGGGATTGGTGGCGGAGTGGGACACGGCGGCTCCAGGTTGGGGGCGACAGGGGGTGTCAGCTGACGGTGAGAGTGCCGTGCATGAACTGGTGGATCGTGCAGATGTAGGGGTAACTACCCGGCTTGGCCGGAGCGGTGAGCGTGGCGGACTTGCCCGGCGCGATGGTGCCGGTGTCGAAGGACTTGTCCGACGCGGTGAGCGTGTGAGCAGTGGTGTCGTCGTTGACGACGGTGATCGTGTCACCGGGGTGCACGGCGGTGGTGGCCGGGTTGAACATGAAGTTCTTGATGACGATCCGTGCGGTGCCAACAGTGGCCGTGCTGACGGCTGATGCTGCGGTGGAGGCTGTGCTGGTCGTGCTCGGCGTAGTGGAGCCGGTGCTGGTGCTGGAGCAGGCGCTGAGGGCCAGAGTGAGCAGGGTGGCCGTGAGGGCGAGGCCTGGTCGGGTTGTCGTCACAATGGTGCCTTTCGTCAGGAGGATCGGAGAACTCGTGGTGGGCCACGGGTACCGCATGCCAGGGAGCGGGGTGCCTCACCCCGCTCCCTGGCATGTTGCTCACTGGGTCGCTCAGACGGTCAGGAGGGTGGGGCTGGCGGCCTTGTCGACGGGCAGGAAGTCGTCGGGGACGGGGTACTGGCCCAGCACGTAGTTGAGGATGGCGGCGTGCATGGCCTCGACGGGGGCGATGGTAGCTGCGGTGGCGATCCCGGCAGGGCTGGTGACGTTGTAGGCCGCGAACAGGTAGGTCTGCGCGGCCTGGTCCTCCAGCTGCAGGGCGAGTTTGGCGACGTCGCCGACGCTGGCCGCCTTGCCGAGGGCCGCCGTGGTGTCGGCCTGGTTGGACAGCGGCACGTCGGTGATGGCGGGCTTGCCGGCGCCGGTGAGGACGGCGTTCCACGCCTTGGCGTGGTCGGCGTGCTGGGCCATGGCGGTGGTGACGAAGTTGGCGACTGCCGGGGGGACGGTGCCGAGCTTTCCCGCCTGGGCTGCCTGCAGAGCGGCCTGGTAGGCGCCGACGGCCTGGTTCTCCAGCGCGGTGGCCAGCGCGACGACCTTCAGGTCGCCGGTGTACTGGCCAGACGCCCCGGCCGAAGCCGGCGAGCCGCCGGCAGACGGGGAGGACCCGCTGGTCGACTTGCTGGAGCTGCTGCAGGCCGCCAGGGTCAGCGCGACCGCCGCACCACCGGCCCCCAGCAGGAACCGCCGACGGCCGGCGTCGCGCGGCTCGTCCGTCCGGCGGGCCCGGATCTCCTCGGCCAGGTCCAGCGCACTGGCCCGCATCGCGGGCAGCGTCTCCTGGTGCGCCTCGTCCATGTCGCGCGTGAGGCGGGCGAGTTGGGTCTCGCTGATCTGCATGTCCCAGTCATCGGTGCTCACTTGACGGCTCCTTCGCTGATCGGCGACGCCATGTCGGTCTTGTAGAAAGCGTCCGGGAACCCGACACTGCCCGCGGCGGCCGGCAGCTTGGCCGGGTCGACCGGGATCGTGATCAGATCGGCGGCGTTGCCCGCGAGCAGCGCCTGCACCGCGAGCAGGGTGGCGCGGTGCTGCGCCTCCACCGGGGCGACCGAGGCGAACAGCTTGCGCAGGTCGGCGTTGGAGACCTGGGACACGTTCTTGGTGTACGTCTGCGCGGCCACGTCCTCCAGGGTGATGGCCAGCTTCACCACGTCGGCCGGGGTCTTGATCGTCGGCAGCGCCTGGTCGACGACGGCCTTGTACTTCGGGTCCGGGCTGTTCTGCGCCTGGCCGCCGGCCTGGGTGGCGGCGGAGTTGAACGCCTGGGCGTGCGCCTGGTGCTGGGTGGTGGTCTTGGCGATGAACGCCGCGACCGTCTTGTTGCCGTCCTTGATGAACGGCAACGTCGCGGCGGTCTGGTACACGCTGATCGCCAGGTTCTCGATCGACGCGGCAGTCTGCAGCGCCATGATGTCGTCCGCCGACGCGGACGCCGAGGCGGCGAATGCACGGCTGCCGCCCAGCAGGGCCGCCATGCCGGCGACTCCTGCCAGTGCCCCGCCGCGCTGCCACCAGCGGCGCCCGACGGGCTCGGCAGCCTGCCCGAAGTCGATCAGCGCACCACGCGTGATGCGCAGCGCGTCGCTGTTCAGGTCCTGCGACTGCTCGGTGAGTTCCTCGAGCAGCCGGGAATCGATGTGCTCAGTGGCCATCATGCCCCGTCTCGTGGTCGGCTCCCGCGCGGAGCGCGGGCTACTGGACGATGTTCGTTCCACGGATGGCTCCGGATTGCCGAAGGGATTCGCCCGGGGGCTGATTTCACTCTTCTGGGGGACCCTGCGACTGATCCGAACCGGTAGTGGGCCCGCCCGCCGGGCTTCGTGGCCGAGCGGTGTCCATCCCCCGGTCACTGCTCGGCATGGCGCACGGGAGAGTGGGCCGACCTGGTGGTTGACGGTCCGTGGCGGCATGTCGCGGGCCGGCCGGGGCTCGTCTCGTGGTGCTCTCTAGGGGTTTGACGGCCGGGCCGGCGGTTTCTGGGGCCCGCGGATGCCTGGCGGGACGTCACGAAGGGGCGGATGGTGATGGAACACGGCGCCCGCAACGACAGGGAGCCCGGCGCGACCTCGGACGCGCGTTCGGGCGGCGCCGGCAGGAAGTCGGTACGCCGTCTGCTCGCCGCACGCCTCATCGGCCTGGCCGAGCGCGTTCGGGAGGCGAACGCGCGGGTCGCCGACAACCCTCCGCCGGGGCCCTTCCGGCGCGGGTTCTGGCGGAGCCCGCTCCGAGGGCCGTGGCTGACCGCGGTGCTCGGCGCGGCGCTGCTCGCCGGGATCACCCTGCTGGCCGTCACGGGGCTGCTCTCCTACGCCGCCTACAACCCCCGGTTCGCGGTGAACGACCAGACACCGGACCACGGGGCACTCGGGTTCTACCTCTTCACCTGGCCCACCGACCCGCACTGGCTGTACCGGTTGAACCAGGGCGTGCACGTGACGCTGGGGGTGGTGCTCGTACCCGTGCTGCTGGCGAAACTCTGGTCGGTGCTGCCTAAGCTGTTCGACTGGCCGCCGGTGCGCTCGATCGCCCAGGCACTGGAGCGGCTGTCGCTGCTGCTGCTGGTCGGCGGCGCGATCTTCGAGTTCGTCACCGGTGTGCTGAACATCCAGCTGTACTACGTCTTCCCCGGGTCGTTCTACACGATCCACTTCTACGGCGCGTGGGTGTTCCTCGGGGCGTTCGTCGTCCACGTGGCCCTGAAGCTGCCGAGGATGCTCTCGGCCCTGCGCTCGCGCCGGCTGAGCACGGTGCTGGCCACCGACACCGCCCACACCCTCCCCGAGGAGGCGGATCCCGAGGGGCTGGTCGCCGCAGCACGGCCTGCCGCGGCGACGATCTCGCGGCGCGGCGCGCTGGCACTGACCGGGGCCGGCTCGGCGACGCTGCTGGTGCTGACTGCTGGTCAGAGCATCGGTGGCGTGTGGCGGCGCACGGCGTTCCTGGCGCCGCGCGGCCAGGATCCCGGCAGTGGTCCGAATGGCTTCCAGATCAACAAGACCGCCCGCGCTGTGGGCGTGACAGCGGACCAGATCGGTTCGGCGTGGCGCCTTCGGCTCTCGGGCGGCCCCACTGCGCTGGTGCTCACCCGCGCGGACCTGCTCGCGCTGCAGCAGCGCACGTCCGCGCTGCCGATCGCCTGCGTGGAGGGCTGGTCCACCGATGACCAACAGTGGAGCGGAGTACCACTGGCGGTGCTGGCGGCCATGGCCGCAGTACCGGACGCCGCCGAGGTGCTGGTGGAATCCGTCCAGCGCGAGGGCTCGTTCCGCAGCGCGGTGCTGGCCCGCAATCAGCTTCACGATCCGCGGTCGCTGCTCGCCCTGCAGGTGAACGGCGCCGATCTGTCGACGGACCACGGCTTCCCGGCCCGCACCATCATTCCTGCCGCCCCCGGGGTGCACAACACCAAATGGGTCGCCGCCCTGACCTTCCGGACGTGACGTGGTGAGACGCTTCCGCCGCTGGTACGGCTCCAGCCCGCTGCACCTGCTGGCCCTGGCCGGCAGCTTCGCCCTGGCCGGGTACGCCGGTACCCGGCTGCTCGGCCAGGAGGCGCTGCGGGTGGCGATCTGGTTCGCCGGCGCCGCAGTCGTCCACGACCTGGTGCTCTTCCCGCTCTACTCGGCTGCGGACCGTGGTGCACAGGAGGTGCTCCCGGTGACGACCGCGGCAGCTGCGGGGCGGCCCCGGTACATCAACTACCTGCGGTTCCCGGCCTTCGGCTCGGCGCTGCTGTTCCTGGTGTGGCTGCCGTTGATCCTGGGCCTGGTCGACGGGTTCGGCACGACGACCGGGCTGGACGAGTCGGTGTTCCTGCCGCGCTGGCTACTGGTGACCGCCGCCCTGTTCGCGCTGTCCGCCCTGGTCCTGTGCACCCGGCTGCTGCGGGAGCGACCGGCCCACCGGCAGCGGAGGCGGTGGGGGCGACACCGTGGCGCGGCCGGGAGCGGAGGCAGGCGGTGAGCGGTACGACGCACGGCATCCCGAGCGGGCACCGCATCGTGGTGGGGCGGGCGGGTGAGCCGGAGCTGGCGGAGGTGCTGGTGGACGCGATGTTCCGCCTGCGGCACCGGGTCTTCCACGAACGGCTGCGCTGGCAGGTCCGTAGCCGCGACGGCCGCGAGCGAGACGTCTTCGACGATGCCGCTCCCGTCTACGCCATCGCCTACCACCAACGGTCAGGGAGGGTGTCGGGCTGCCTGCGGATGCTGCCGACCACCGGTCCCTACATACTGCGCGACGTCTTCCCCCAGGCCCTGCGCGGAGCGCCCGCCCCGTGCGACGAACGGATCTGGGAACTCAGTCGGCTCTGCGTCGTACGCGACGCCACGACGACGGGCCTGGCCCGCCGACTCCTGGGCGCCGCGGCCGACCACGCCGCCCGCGGGGAAGCCCGGCAGTTCGTCACCGTCGCCCAGAGCGCTCTGGAGCGCGCCGCCGCCCGAGCTGGGATCACCACCCACCGCTTCGGCGGCCAGCAGAGCACCAGGCTGGGCAACCTCGATTGCGCGGCCCTGCGCCTGCCCGTCGCGGCTCTCACCACGCACCGACCGTCTTGGAAGCCCAGCGCCGTGGAGAGCTGACGTTCAGTTGTGACTGCAGTGCGTGCTGTGGTGGTGAGTGGGTCGCACGGCCCCAAGGACGTGACAGCAGCGGAAGGCACGGCGCAAGCCGCCAGGCGTTCGATCGGTGAACCCGTGGGCGCACGACCGACCGTCACTGTCGCCCTACAACCCCGCCCGCGTCTGCGCCCTCTCGCGCCGGCGCTCTCCCCGCCGGCCGCTGCCGAGCGTGCGCCACCTGGTCCGGTGCGCCGCGCGGCGCAGCCACTGCCACGAAAGACGGATCATGCAGCCTACTCGTTCGTCCCGCCTTCCGGTCCTGGGCCGCCGCGCCGAGCGGCCGATGGCCGGGATTGGAGTCCTGGCCCTTCTCGCCGCGGCCGGGTTGGCCGGCCTCACCCCCGGCGTCAGCTCCGCTTCCAGCCACCGTGAAGCTCCGCTGATCGCGGGCGACCCGCGCGCCGACAACACCGACGTGTACGCCTTCGTCAGTCCGGACAAACCCGACACGGTGACGCTGGTGGCGAACTGGATCCCGTTCGAGGAGCCCAACGGCGGCCCGAACTTCTACCCGTTCGCGGACGACGCGCACTACAACATCAAGATCGACAGCGACGGCGACGGCAAGCCCGACACCACCTACACCTGGACGTTCACCAACCACTACAAGGACGACGCCAACCAGTTCCTGTACAACACCGGCGTGGTGAACAACCTCACCGACCCGACGCTGAACTTCACGCAGACGTACACCCTGACCGAGACCCGCGCGGACGGCTCGACCCAGACCCTGCTCAAGGACGTCCAGGCGGCTCCGTCCAACGTGGGCAAGGCCTCGATGCCCGACTACGAGCGGCTGCGCAAGCAGGCCACCCTCGACCTGCCCGGCGGCGGCCAGACCTACGCCGGGCAGGCAGCGGACCCGTTCTTCCTCGACCTGCGGGTCTTCGACCTGCTGTACGGCGGCAACCTGAAGGAGAGTGGCCACAACACGCTGGCCGGGTACAACGTCAACACCATCGCCATCCAGGTCCCGAAGAAGGACCTGGCGCTGAAGGGCGACGCGACGCGCAACCCGGTGATCGGGGTGTGGTCTACCACCGACCGCAAGGGCGCAGTCGTCGCCGACTCCCGCGACAAGGGCGGCGAGAGCAAGGGCGGCGAGGGGAGGAAGGACGACAAGGGCGGCGAGGGCTTTCACCAGGTCTCCCGCCTGGGCAACCCGCTGGTCAACGAGGTCGTCGTCCCGCTCAAGTACAAGGACGCCTTCAACGCGCTGGCCCCGGTGAACGACCACACCGTCACCCCGGTGGTCGACAAGGTCAAGGACCCGATCGTCCCCAAGCTCATCCAGAGCATCTACGGCATCCCCGCCCCCGCGACCCCGCGCAACGACCTCGTCGAGATCTTCCTCACCGGGATCTCGAAGAACTCCGGCGGCCCGATCCAGGCCGACCTCAACTCCCAGCTCCTCAACGCCGACGTCACCAAGGCGAACTTCACCCCGGCCGAGGAACTGCGCCTCAACATGGCCGTGCCTCCCACCGCCGACCCCAACCGGCTCGGCGTCCTCGCCCAGGACTTCGCCGGCTTCCCGAACGGCCGTCGGCTGGGCGACGACGTGGTCGACATCGAGCTGCAGGCCCTCGAGGGCGCGGCCCAGACCGGCAAAATCGTTCCCGCACTGGCCGCCGGTGACGGCGTGAACGCCCCCGACCACGCCTTCGGCAAGCACTTCCCCTACGTCGCGCTGCCCAACACCGCAGCAGTCAACCAGGCCGACTCCGACAACCCCGGCGGCGGCGTCGCGGCCGGCTTCGGCGGCCTGGTCGGCATGGGCAAGGGCGGCCACTTCCCGCTCGCGGCCGCATCCGCGCTCGGTGGCGGCGTCCTTCTCAGCGGCGCCGGCTTCCTGGCACTGCGCCGCCGGCGTGCCGCCGCGTAGTGGCCCGCTTCCTGCGCCCTGGTCGCCTGCCCCTCTCCGGAGGTGGGCGACCGGGGCACGCCACCGTCTCGGAACAACACCGGCTGGCTGTCCTCGCGGTAGCTAGTGGGTTGGCGCTAGCGGCTGCGGGAACCGCAGGACTGCTCCAGCACCCGCAGACCGCTGTGGTCGCGGCCCCCGACATCGGCGTCCTGCCGATGCCGTCCCACCCGGCCGAGCCCGCGACCGGCCAGGGCACCGCGGGGCCGCTGTCCGGCGACCCGGCGCCGGGTCGGCACGCGCCGCCGGTCCGGCTCCGCATTCCCCGCATCGGCGTCGACACCGCGGTGACAGACCTTCAGGTCGAGAACGACGGGCACCTCGCCGCCCCCGCAACCCCCGACGTAGCCGGCTGGTGGAGCAACGGGCCCACGCCCGGCGGCCCGGGCAACGCGGTCCTCGTCGGCCATGTCGACTCCCTCACCGGACCGGCCGTGTTCGCCGGCCTGTCGGTCCTGCGACCAGGCGACGAAATTGATGTCGCCGAGGCCGACGGCACCACCGTCACCTTCACCGTCCCAGGCGCTGCGCGCCTTCACCAAGGACAACTTCCCCAACGACCTCGTCTACGGCCCCACCGCCACCCCGGGCCTGCGGCTGATCACCTGCGGCGGCACCTACGACCGCGACGCCCACGAGTACCTCTCCAACCTCGTCGTCTTCGCCGAACCCGCACCGCCCGCCCCTTCCCCGCCTCCATCCCCGTCCTCGCCTCAGCGGAGTGCCTGATGACCAGTTTCCGACCGAGCCCGCGCCGCCGCAGGCTCCTGCCTGTGGCGGCCGTCGGCGTCCTGGGCGTGGGTATGTTCCTCGCCGGCGGCCTGGGACTGGCGCCGCCCTCCGACGGTGGGCATTCCGCCGCCGGCTCGGCTGTCCGCCCGGCGGGGAGCGTGGGTGAGGCGAGCACTTCGTCCGACGCTCTGGCCGGCGACATCGCCGGCCTTCAGCAGCACCTGCGCGAGCAGCCCGGCGACGCACCGGCGCTCGGCACCCTGGGACTGGACTACGTCCAGCAGGCCAAGATCACTGTCGACCCGTCCTACTACCCCAAGGCCGAGGAGGTGCTGAACCGATCGCTCGCCCTGGAGACGACGGAGAACTTCACCGCCATGGCGGGCATGGCCGCCCTGGAGGCGGCTCGGCACAACTTCACCTCGGCGCTGGACTGGTCCAAACGTGCCATCGGCGTCAACCCCGACAACGCGACCCTCTACGGGATCCTCGCCGACGCCTACACCCAACTCGGCCGCTACCCGGAATCCTTCGACGCCGTGCAGAGGATGGTCGACCTGCGTCCCGGCACCGCATCACTCGCCCGCGCCTCCTACGCCTGGGAACTGCGCGGCGACGTCAGCGCCGCCACCGAGAACATGCGCCGCGCCCCTGAACGACGCCAACACGCCCGCCGACCGCGCGTTCACGCTCTACCATCTGGCCCAACTCGCCTTCGACAACGGCGACCCCAAGACGGCCCTGGCACAGATCAATGTCGGTCTGCGTGCAGCCCCCGGCTCCGCCGAACTGCTGGAGGGACGCGCCAAGGCCGAAGCGGCGCTCGGCAACACCGACGCCGCACTAGCCGACTACGCCAGCGCCGTCGCCAAAGTACCCCAGCCCTCCTACGTCCTCGAACTCGGCGAACTGCTCCAGTCCCTGGGCCGCAACAAGGACGCCGAGCAGCAGTACCAGGTCTTCCGCGGCGAGGAGACGCTCTTCACCGACAACGGCGTCGCCCCCGACAGCGACCAGACCCTCTTCGAAGCCGACCACGGAGACCCAGCCAAGGCCCTGACCCTCGGCGAGAGCGGCCTGCGCACCCGCCCCTTCATCGAGATGCACGACGCCTACGCCTGGGCACTGCACCTCAACGGCCGCGACACCGAAGCCCTGGACCAGTCCCGCCAAGCAACCGCCCTCGGCACCCGCAACGCCCTCTTCCACTACCACCAGGGAATGATCGAGAAGGCACTCGGCCACCCCGAGCAGGCCCGAACTGAACTCCGGCAAGCCCTGACCATCAACGACCACTTCAACCCGCTCCAAGCCCCCACCGCCCAAGCCGCCCTGCAGGAACTCGGCACCAACCGCTGACACCCACGCCGCGAGCTGTCCCGAGACCCCTGTGGGGCGCGGTAGGAACGGTGGGCCAAGCAGTGTCCTCAACCGTGCCCTGTACCCCTCCTTCCTGCCCGCCTCATCCCCGCAGCTGACAGAGCAGCCATCTGACCGTCAGGAAGGGGCGCACTGGCGGGCATGATCGCCGGCATGGACTGGGTGGCCGTCAACGCCAAGCAGCCCGCTCTCCTCAACGGATCACTCGGCGGGCCGCGCAGCCTCGCCGTCAACGCCGCGGCCACCGCCCTGTCCATCATGGGTGTACTGCGGGTGATCGCCGCCGGGAACGACGCCATCGACGCCTGCGGCGTCTCCCCCGCCAGCGCGGACCGGATGGTGACCGTCGGCGCCTCCGACCAATCCGACCAGGAAACCGAATTCTCCAACTTCGGCCCCTGCCTGTGGATCTACGCCCCGGGCAAGGCGATCACCTCGGCCAAGGTCGGCGGAGGCTGCATCACCCTCGACGGCACCTCGATGGCCGCCCCGCACGTGGCGGGCGTCTCCCCCCTCTACAAGGCGGCGAACCCCACCGCTGACCCGGAGAAGGTCGCGCTCTGGCTCGCCGACCAGTCCACCAAGAACACACTGAAGGTCAGCAAGAGCAGTCCCAACCGGCTCCTGTACACCGGCGGCCTCTGACCGGTAAGCAGCGGGCCGAACTCTGCTTCCGCGAGGCAGCGCCAGCGGGCCGGCCCGGGCAAGGCCCTCTCTGTCAGCCTTGGGTGAGACATCCCGCTTTGTCGGGTTAGCCTGAGAGGGCCCGAGTAGGAGTTCCACCCCTGATGACCAGCACCAATCCGTCCGCCACTGACCCGGCTCCCCGGCCGAAGCGCCGCACGTTCAGCCCCGAGTACAAGCTGCGGATCGTCGCCGAGTACGACGCCGCACCCGAGGGTGAGAAGGGCGCGGTCCTGCGCCG
>NZ_JZKH01000143.1 GCF_000961885.1 Streptomyces rubellomurinus | reverse complement strand
GAGGTACGGGGTGCGGCGTGCGGGCCGGCGGGGGGCGCGGGGCGCGAAGGGGGTGCGGGAGGGGCGCACGCGGAAAGCGACCCGCCCGAGGTGCTGTGCGCGAGCCGTGGGGGAGGGGTGCAACTTTGATGCGGACCGCTCGGCACATTTCCCCGCAGGCCGTCCGACCTGGGCACATGCCCCTGTCAAGGGGCGCGCGGGCGCGCTGCGGAGGGCGTGCCTCGCAGGCTTGGGGAGCGGCGTGGCGCGGGTACCACCACGGGTGGCGCCGGTCCGGGTGGACGGGCCGCCGCCGCCCGGTGCGAACGGCACCGGGGTGAGTCGAAAGCAGGGGGCATTGTGATCGTCTGGGTCAACGGCACATTCGGGGCGGGCAAGACCAGTGCCTGCCGCGAGCTGGTGGAACTGCTGCCCGGGAGCGTGCTCTTCGATCCCGAGCAGGTGGGCTTCGGCCTGCGCCGGATGCTCCCGGCGGACCGGCTGGCGACGGTGTCGGACTTCCAGGACCTGCCGGCCTGGCGCCGGCTCGTCCCCGAGACGGCGGCGGCGCTGCTCGGGGAGGTCCCCGGGCCGCTGGTGGTTCCGATGACACTGCTCAGAGAGGACTACCGGGACGAGATCTTCGGCGACCTCGCCTCGCACGGCATCGCGGTGCACCACTTCGTGCTGGACCCAGAAGAAACGATCCTGCGTGACCGCATCGCGCACCGCGAGGAGTGCCCGGGCGACCCGGCGGCCAGCGAGCGGGTCCGCCGCTGGTGCCTCGACCACCTCCCCCGCTACCGGGCCGCCCGCCGCTGGCTGGTCGAGGACGCCCGGATGATCGACAACGGCGCCCTCACCCCGCGCGAGACCGCCCAGCGGATCGCCGAGCTCATCCGGGTCGGCGCCGCCCGCTGTCCGATCGTCCAGACCCCGGACCCGACCGGCGACACCGTCGCCTCCGCCGTCCTCCTCTTCGACGAACAGGACCGCGTGCTGCTCGTCGACCCGGTCTACAAGCCCGACTGGGACTTCCCCGGCGGCGTCGTCGAACGCGGCGAGGCGCCCACCGACGCCGCCCTGCGGGAGACCGCCGAGGAACTCGGCCTGCGGCTCGACCCGGCCGCGCTGCGCCTGCTCGCCGTCGACTGGGAGCCGCGCACCGGCCCCCGCCGGGGCGGGCTGCGGCTCGTCTACGACGGCGGGCTGCTCGACGCGCAGGGGCGGCAGAACGTGCTGCTCCAGGCCGAGGAGCTGCGGGGCTGGCGCTTCGTCACCCTGGACGAGGCCGCCGACCTGCTGCCGCTCAGCCGCTACCGGCGGCTCGCGGCCGCGCTGGACGCGCGGCGCTGCGGGGAGCTGCGGTACCTGGAGGCGGGAGCCCGGGTCGCGCTGGGGCTGGCGAGCACGGCGGACGCGGCCTGACGGGGTGCGGCGGCGGGGGCGGGCGGGGGCGTGCGTGAGTGGGTGGGGCGGTGGGGGCGGGCGGGCCCGCTCGGTCGCGGGGGCGTGCCCGGGGCCGGCGGACTCGGAGGGTGCCGGCCGGGGCCGTGCGGGAGGATGGGCGCATGCCCTTCACGCTCAGCCACCCCGCCGCCGTCCTGCCCCTGCTGCGCGCCGCCGGGCAGCGCGGGCCGTTGGTGGCCTCGGCGCTGGTCGCCGGGTCGATGGCGCCGGACGTGCCGTTCTTCGCGGAGTCGCTGCTGCCCGGGGTGTACGGCCTCGGCGGGCTGACGCACCGCTGGTGGGCGGTGCCGACGCTGGACGTGGCGGTGGCCGGTGCGCTGGTGGCCGGCTGGCACGGGCTGGTGCGGGCGCCGCTGGTCGGGCTGCTGCCGGAGCGGTGGGCGGGCGGCGTCGAGGCGCTGACGGTCCGGCTGTCCGGCGGCGGTGGCCCGCGTGCCGGCACGCGCGTCGGCCGTCGCGGCGCGGACGCGGCGTGGTTCGTGGCCTCGGCGGCGGTCGGCGCGGCCACCCACGTCGGCTGGGACGCGTTCACCCACGGCGGCCGGCTGGGCGTGCGGCTGCTGCCCGTCCTGGACCGGACGGTGGCCGGCGTGCCGCTCTACGAGGCGGCGCAGTACGGGAGTTCGGCGCTCGCCCTGGTGGCGATGGGCGGCTGGGCGGCGCGCGCGGTGCGGGCCGTGGAGCCGGTGCCGCCCGCCGTCCGGCCGGCGCCCCCGGTCCGGCGGGCGGCCGTCGCGGCGCTGGGCGCGGCGACGGCCGCCGGGGTGCTGCACCGGATCGGGCCGCTGCGGCGCAACCTCGTCCCCGAGGTGTGCTTCGGCGCCGGGGCCGGGCTCGCGGTGGGCGCGGTCGGCTGGGCCGTGGTGGCGGCGGCCGCCCGCCGGTTCGGCGGCGGGCGTCCGGCGGCGGGCTCCGCGTCCGGCCCGGGCTCCGGTGCGGTTCCGGACCCCGGGCAGGTGGCGAACTCCCGTCAGGCGGAGCGCAGTTCGGCGTAGCGGCGGAGGAACAGCGCCTCGGTCAGGGCCATCCGCTCCAGCTCCTGCGGGTCGACGCTCTCGTTGACGGCGTGGATCTGGGTGGTCGGGTCCTCGACGCCGATCAGCACGATCTCGGCCTGCGGGTAGAGCGTGCGCAGGGTGTTGCAGAGCGGGATCGAGCCGCCCTCACCGGAGGCGACCATCGGGGTGCCGAACGCCTCCCGCATGGCCTCGCCCATCGCCTCGTACGCCGGGCCGCTGGTGTCCGCGCGGAACGGCGCGCCGTTGCCGTGGCGCTCGACGGTGAGGCGGGCGCCGAGCGGGGTGCGCGCCTCCAGGTGGGCGATCAGCGCGGCCTGGGCCTCGGCCGCGTCCATGCCCGGCGGGACGCGCAGGCTGATCAGGGCCTTGGCGGCGGCCTGGACGGAGGAGGTGGCGCCGATCACCGGCGGGGCGTCGATGCCGAGCACGGTGACGGACGGGCGGGCCCAGAGCCGGTCGGCCACGGTGCCGGTGCCGGTCAGGGCGACGCCGTCGAGCACCTTGGCGTCGGCGCGGAACTGCTCGTCCGGGTACTGCACGCCCTCCCAGGTCTGGTCGGCGGCCAGGCCGTCGACCGCGACGTCGCCGTGCTCGTCGTGCAGCGAGGCGAGCATCCGGACCAGGCACTGCAGGGCGTCCGGGGCGGCGCCGCCGAACGCGCCGGAGTGCAGGTTCCCGGCCAGGGTGGTGACCGAGGCCTCGACGACCGTCATGCCGCGCAGCGAGGCGGTCACGGTGGGCAGGCCGGGGGCGAAGTTGCCGGTGTCGCCGATCACGATGACGTCGGCGGCGAGCAGCTCCGGGTGGGCCTCGGCGTAGCGCTCCAGGCCGCCGGTGCCCTGCTCCTCCGAGCCCTCGACGATGATCTTCAGGCCGACCGGGTACGCGTCGCCGTACACCTGGCGCAGCGCGCGCAGGGCGGTCAGGTGCATCAGGATGTTGCCCTTGCAGTCGGCCGCGCCGCGCCCGTACCAGCGGCCGTCACGCTCGGTCAGCTCGAAGGCGGGGCTGTGCCAGCCGGCCTCGTCGAGCGGCGGCTGGACGTCGTAGTGGGAGTAGAGCAGGACGGTCGGGGCGCCCTCGGGGCCGGGGAGCTCGCCGTAGACGGACTGGGTGCCGTCCGGGGTGTCCAGCAGCCGGACGCCGGTCAGGCCCTCGGCCGCGAAGGCGTCGGCGACCCAGCGCGCGGCCTTCTCGCACTCCTCGACCGGGAACTGGCGCGGGTCGGCGACCGAGGGGAAGGCGACCAGTTCGGCGAGGTCGGTGCGGGCACGGTCCATCAGGGACCGGACGGCGTCGGCCAGGGGCTGTGACATCGGTGCTCCGAGGGGAGGGCCGCCGTCCGAGGGGTGCGGGCGGGGCGGTCGGTTGGGGTGTTTCCGATCATAGGCTGAGCCGATCGGCGCGGTTCGGAGGCTGTCGGGCCGTGGGTGGGGTGGGCGCGGGGTCGGCTCAGGGTGTGTGCGGGCGGGGCGGGCCGCGCGGCCTGGGCCGGCCGGGGCCGGTCGGGGTGCGCTGCGGCCGGTCCGGGCGGTGCGGCGTCCGGTCGGGTCGGTCGGACGCATAGGATTGCTCGACGTGACTGACTCCGGAAGCCCCGATTCCCGTAGCCCGCTCGACACTCCGGCCGACACTCCGGTCGATGCTCCGGCGGACGTCCAGGCCGGTGCTCCGGCCGAGGCCGAGGTCGTGACCGCGGTGGACGACAGCGGCGCCCCCGCCGCCCCGGACTCGCGGCTCGACGGCGTCGTCTGGGACGTCGTGGTGGTCGGCGCCGGGCCGGCCGGCTCCTCGGCCGCGCACGCCGCCGCCGTCCAGGGCCGCCGGGTGCTGCTGCTCGACAAGGCCGAGCACCCCCGCTACAAGACCTGCGGCGGCGGCATCATCGGCCCCTCCCGGGACAGCCTGCCGCCGGACTTCAAGCTGCCGCTGCAGGACCGGGTGCACGCCGTGACCTTCGCCTACGACGGCCGGTACACCCGCACGCACCGCTCCGAGCGGATGCTGTTCGGCCTGGTCAACCGGGACGAGTTCGACCTGCGCCTGGTGCAGGCGGCCGAGCAGGCGGGCGCGGTGCTGCTCACCGGCGTCACCGTCACCGGCGTGGAGCAGCGCGGCGGCGACCAGCGGACGGTGCGGGTGACGGCCGCGGACGGGCGCGTCTTCGAGGCGCGCGCGGTGGTCGGCGCGGACGGCAGCGCGAGCCGGATCGGCCGGCACGTCGGGGTCTCCTTCGACCAGATCGACCTGGGGCTGGAGGCGGAGATCCCGGTGCCGGTGGAGGTCGCCGCCGACTGGCAGGGCCGGGTGCACCTCGACTGGGGCCCGCTGCCCGGCAGTTACGGCTGGGTGTTCCCGAAGACGGACTCCGCCAGCCTGACCGTCGGCGTCATCTCGGCGCGCGGCGACGGCGAGCGGACGAAGCAGTACCTCGCCGACTACATCCGGCGGTTGGGCCTGTCCGGGTTCACCCCGAGCGTCGAGTCGGGGCACCTGACCCGCTGCCGGGCCGAGGACTCGCCGCTCTCCCGCGGCCGGGTTCTGGTGGCCGGGGACGCGGCCGGGCTGCTGGAGCCGTGGACCCGCGAGGGCATCTCGTACGCGCTGCGCTCGGGCCGACTGGCCGGCGAGTGGGCGGTGAAGGTCGCGGAGGCCGGCGAGGCGGCGGGCGTGCGGCGCGAGGCGCTGAACTACGCGTTCGCGATCAAGGCCGGGCTGGGCGTCGAAATGCGGGCCGGCAAGCAGCTGTTGGCGGCCTTCGAGCGGCGGCCGCAGCTGTTCCACACGGCGGTCTGCACGGTGCCGGCGGCCTGGCGGGCCTTCGCCCGGACCACGCAGGGGCACACGGACTTCGCGCGGCTGCTGCGGGAGAACCGGGCGGCGCGCAAGCTGCTCGCGATGGCCGCGCGCTGAGGCCGGTGTCGGGGCGCCGGTGGCCCGCCCGTCGCGGCGGGAGGGCCACCGGTCCCGACTCGGTTGCGGGGGTGGTTACTCGGGGCCGGACCGGGTGCGGCCGGGCCGCTGGTCGCCGGCGGCGCCGGGCTGGGCGGCGGTCGGCTGGCTGACGCCGGGCTGGGTGGTGGTCGGCTGGGCGGCGGCCGGCTGGGTGAGGCCGGTGTCGAGGGCGGACATCAGGGTGCCGGACGGGGTGTCGCCGGACATCTCCCAGATCATGCCGCCGAGCAGGTTCCTGGACTTGACGTAGGCCGTCTTTTGGGCGATCGACCAGGCGTCGTCGAAGCTCCACCACTGGCCGCCGGGGCCCGTGTAGCCGTACGTGGCCACGGACTTGGGGTCGTGGTAGACGGTCAGGTTCGGGACGCCGGTGATCAGGTTCTGGTACCCGCGCGTCCCGGCCTCCTCGGCGAACTGGCCGGGGGCGGCGCCGTTCGCGGACTGCCAGGCGCCGTTCGCGCCGGTGCCGCCCGCCGCCACGCCCTGCCAGCCGCGCCCGTAGAACGGGAAGCCGATGGTGAGCTTGCGCGGGTTGACTCCGGCGTTCAGGTAGGTCTGGACGGCCGTGTCGATGCTGAAGTGGACGTTGTACGGGTCGTTCGGGTCCGGGTAGAGGTTGCTGGCCTGGCCGGTGCGGTTGGGCTCCCAGGAGTTGTCGCTGCCGGAGCCGTGGAAGTCGTAGCCCTGGACGTTGGCGATGTCCAGCGAGCCGAAGATCTTCGACAGGTCCCAGCCGGCGGCGACCTTCGCCGGGTCGGCCGGGGTGAAGGCGGTGAGCAGCTTGTGCGAGCCGCCCAACGCGTCGAGCTGCTTGCGGAATTCGGCCGCCAGCGGGGTCAGGTTGGCCTTGTCGCCGGCGCTCCAGTGGTTGCCGGCGTGGCCGTCGCCGGAGCCGGGCCACTCCCAGTCGAGGTCGATGCCGTCGAAGATGCCCGCCGCCACGCCGTCGCCGCCGGCGCCGTTGTAGACCGGCAGGTTGCCCCTGATCCAGGTGTCGACGCAGGACTTGACGAACTTCTGGCGGGAGGCGTCGGTGGCGGCGACGTCGGAGAAGTACTTGGAGTAGGTCCAGCCGCCGAGTGAGACGACCACCTTCAGGTTCGGGTACTTGGCCTTGAGCTTCTTCAACTGGTTGAGGTTGCCCCGGAGTTTGCCCCAGCCGTCGTCGGCGACGCCGTCCACGGACTGGTCGGCGCTCATCGGGCGGGCGTAGTCGGCGTCGGCGTCACCGGCGCCGGTGCCCTGGTCCGGGTCCTGCGGGTTGGCGGTGGTGCCCTTGGTGACGCCCGCGAGGCAGGTGAGGTTCACCGGATCGATGTTCTCGAAGGCGTAGTTGACGATGTCGAGCTTGGCGGCGCTGCCGGAGGTGTCGAGGTTCTTGACGAAGTACTGGCGGCCGTAGATCCCCCACTGGACGAAGTAGCCGACCCGGGCGTACTTCCCGGCGCCGACGACGTCCGAGGTGGTGACGGACAGCGGGGCGGAGGCGGCGGAGGTGTTGTCGGCGGGGTCGCGGGCCTTGACGCTGAAGCTGTAGGCGGTGGACGGCGAGAGGCCGCCGATGGTCGCGGTGAGCGTGCTGCCGGTGACCGTCGCCGCCAGGGTGGCGCCCTGGTAGACGTCGTACGCGGCGACCCGGACGTTGTCCGTGGCGGCGTTCCAGGCGAGCGTCACGTCGGACGAACTCGCCGCCGTGGACCGCAGGTTGGTCGGCGCGGTGGGCGGGACGCGGTCGGTCGACGGGTCGAAGGTGGCGGCGGTGACGGGCGCGCTGAGCGGGCCGGTGTTGCCCCGGGTGTCCTTCGCCCGGACGGCCAGGGTGTACGAGGTGGCCGGCGTGAGGCCGGTGACCAGGGTGCTGGTGGTGGTGCTGCAGGCGAGCACGGTGCTGCCGTTCAGCACGTCGTAGGAGGCGACCGGGAAGTCCCCGCCGGCCGCGGCCGGCCAGCTCAGGGCGAGCGTGTGCGCGGTGGACTCGGTGACGGCGGGCGTGCCCGGCGCGCCCGGGGGGACGTCCGGGGTGCCGTCGCACTTGTCGCCGTTGACGCGGCAGTTGAGCGGAGTGGCGACCGGGCCGCTGCCGACGAACCAGAAGCTGTACGGCTCGGTGGTGCTGTGGGCGTTGACCGTGGAGTTGTAGAACGCGGCGGTGGCGCTCACGTGTCGGCCGCTGACGGTGGCGGTGCCGTTGTAGGTGTTGCCCAGGGTGACGCCGGCCGGGAGGTCGAACTCCAGCGACCAGCCGGAGACGGCGGTGGCGTTGTCGTTGTGGACGATGTACGTGCCTTGCCACCAGGAGCCGTTGTCGGCGGTGGTGAAAGTGGCGGTGAGCTTTCCGGCGGCGGGGGCGGCGGCATTTGCGGCGGTGGCGGGGGTGGCGAGCGCGGTGAGAACGGCGAGCGGGAGGAGCAGGACGGACAGCAGTGCGAGCAGTCTGCTGCGCATGCGCGGGCGCCCGGCCCGGGATCGAGCGGACATGGTTCTCCCTGTGACTGTGGGGGTTGAACAGGGTGACGTAGAACCGGAGTTGTGGTGCGCGTGCGATCGGTGCCCGCGCTGTGGGGAGGCGGGGGCATGGGCACCGTAGGAGGACTGGACCAATACGTCAATAGGTCTGTACCACTGGAGGTGGGGGGTGGGTTTCAGGTTTCAGCGAACGACTGACAGATGACAGATTTCAACATCTGTTATCTGAAAGCTGTTATCTGTTATCTGTCATCTGTCAGGTGAAATCTGTTCGCTGAAACCCGTCCCCGGTGCGGGGCTACTCCTGGACGATCGCCATCGCCTCGATCTCGATCAGCACATCCGGCCGGAAGAGCGCCGCGACCTGCATCGCGGAGGCGGCCGGCAGCGGCAGGTCGCCCAGGTACTCGTCGCGGGCCTCCCGGATCGCCGCGAGGTGGGCGATGTCGGTCATGAAGAAGGTGAACTTGACGACGTGGGAGAAGTCGGCCCCGGCGGCGGCCAGGCACCGGCGCAGGTTCTCGAAGACCTGGCGGGCCTGCGCCTTGGGGTCGCCCTCGCCGACCAGGTTCCGCTGCTCGTCGAAGGCGACCTGGCCGGAGACCTGGACCAGCCGGCCGCTGCCGGTGACGACCTGGGTGTAGCCGGTGCCGGGCGCGACGCCGGGCGGTTCGGTGATGTGGGTGAGGTGCGTGGTGGTCATGGCGCATGATCGTGCGTCATCGCTCGCGCGCGCCGCAAGCCGCGGCGCCGGGCCATCCGGCCCCTCAGCGCACCACGTCGGGCAGCTCGCGACAGAACGGCCGGTCGGCGGCGCCGAGTTGGCCGGCCGGACCGGACGAGCGCAGCACCACGTCGAGGACGTCGCCCGGCTCGGCGGCGTAACCCCCGCTGGCCCAGGCCGCGTTGGCCTCGACCACCGCCCAGCCGTCGTCCGTCCGGCCGACGTCGACCACCACCGCGCTCGGCAGCGGGGCGGCCGAGGCCGAGGCGGCCAGGACGTCGCGGGCGAAGACCGCCACCTCGCGGTCGTCCCGCCCCAACGGCGCGACGGACAGTTCACCGTCCACCGCGTAGCGGGAGCCCGCCCGCACCGCGCCGTCCAGCACGAACAGCCGGTACTCCGCGCGGAACCGCACCACCTCGCTCACCAGCACCGGCGTGTCGCCGTCCAGCAGCTCGGGCCCGGGCAGCGCGCCGCCGTCCGGGTAGACGCGGGCCGCGAACAGCTTGTCCGCCGGTGGCTTCACGAAGGCCGGGCCGCGCAGCCCGCGGGCCTCGGCCAGCGTCGTCGCGGACACCCGCCGACCGGTCGACACGCGCGGCAGCCGGGCCAGCCAGTCCGCGGACGGCTCCAGCAGCGCGAGGCCGAGCTCGCGCCCGACCGCGTCGCCGAACAGCGGCCCGCCGTACACGTGCACCCGGGCGCCCAGCAGCTCGCGCGGCGCCTGCCAGGAGGCGGCGGTGCGCGCGCGCAGGCCGCGCAGCCCGGCGGCGGTGCGCAGCTGGAGGCCGGTCTCGTTGACGCGCGGGGCGAGCAGCAGGACGGGGGAGTCGGTGGTCACGTCGCCCATGCTGCCGGGCCCGAGGCGGCCGCCACCAGCGGTTTTCCGGCGTGCGGGTGGGCGGGCCGCGGCGGGTGGCGCCGGTCGGACGGCGGCGGGGGAGCCGGCCGGTCGGCGGCACCGTGCGCCCGGTGGCTCTGGCCGAGGGGCGGGTGGGCGTGCCAGAGTCGTCCGGGCGCCGCCCGGGCACCCCGGACGGCGCCAGCGGTCCGACCCACCCTCAGCCGGAAAGCAGGCCCCGCCGATGACCAGCGCAGCGCCCCTCGTCCGCGTCACCACCGCCGACGCCGTCACCACGCTCACCCTCGACTCGCCGCACAACCGCAACGCGCTCTCCTCCCGCCTGATGTCCGAGCTGCACGCCGGGCTGGCGGTCGCGGCGGCGAACCGGGACGTCCGCGCGGTGGTGCTCACCCACACCGGCAAGGTGTTCTGCGCCGGCGCGGACCTGTCCGAGGCGACCGGCGCCGACCCGACGGTCGGCCCGCGCGGCCTGGTGGAGCTGCAGAAGGCGATCGTCGACTGCACGAAGCCGGTGATCGCCGTCGTCGACGGGCACGCCCGGGCCGGCGGCCTCGGCCTGATCGGTGCGGCCGACCTCGCGATCGCCGGCCCGGCCGCCACCTTCGCCTTCACCGAAGTCCGGCTCGGCCTCGCGCCCGCCGTCATCTCGCTGCCGCTGCGACCCAAGCTGGACCCGCGCGCCGCCTCCCGCTACTACCTCACCGGCGAGGTCTTCGACGCCGCCGAGGCCGCCCGGATCGGGCTGCTCACCCGCGCGGCCGACTCCGCCGAGGGGGTCGAGGGCGCGCTGAAGGAGCTGCTGGACGCGCTGCGCCTGGGCTCGCCGCAGGGGCTCGCCGAATCGAAGCGCCTCGCCAACGCGGACGTGGTGCGCTCCTTCGCGCGGGACGCGGACGAGCTGGTGCAGCTGTCGGCGCGGCTGTTCGGCTCGGCGGAGGCGCAGGAGGGGATGCGGGCGTTCCTGGAGAAGCGTCCGGCGAACTGGGTGCGCTGACCGGTGGCCGGCGTGCCGGCTCGGCGGGTGCCGAGACCGGCGCGCCGGCGCCCGGCCTCAGATCCCCGAGGTCTCCTGCCACAGCCGGAGCAGGTCCGCGTCGCCGTCGACGGTCAGCCGCGAACGCGCCTCGTCGGGGAGCCGGTTCCACAGCAGCAGGTAGAGGTCGTGGGCGGGGCCGGTGAGGGTGAGCTCGGCCGGTGCGTCCTGCCCACCGGCCTCGTTGGCCACGTCGGCGCTGACGGCCAGCGGCTCCGGGCTGATGGTCAGGTGCCAGGCGCGGGCTCTGTCGACGGTCCGGACCAGGACGGTGCGCGGGCGGTCGCTGCGCAGCGTGGAGCGGTCGCGGGTCAGGAAGCCGCGCAGCAGCTCGTCGATGCCGTCCGCGGCGAGGGCGCTGTCCACCTCGGGGCCGGGCGTGCCGGCCGCCCCGTCGGCGTCGATGCGGTGGATGGCCGTCTCGTGCGCCTGGCGCCGGGCCCAGAACGCCAGCGGGGTGGGCGCGTCCATGAACGTCCAGCACTCCACGTCGGCCGGGGTGTTGGTGAGCGTGTCCAGAAGGGCGGCGTGGCCCTCGCGGTACCAGTCGAGCAGGCCGGCGTCGGACGGCTGCGGTCCGAGCACCTCGGCGGCGTCGGCCTCGTCCAGCCGCGTGCGCAGGCCGCGGGCCGGGTGGGCGGCGGCCCAGCGGTGGACGTTGCCGATGTGCCGCAGCAGGTGGGTCAGCCGCCAGTCCGGGCAGGTCGGGACGGTCGCGGACAGGTCGGTCCGGGCGGCGGCGTCGGCGAGCAGGGCGCCCTCGCGGCGCAGTGCGTCGATGTGCGCGGAGATCTCCATGGCAGCAGTGTGCCCCGACCGCCGGGCGGAACGGGGCCGGACCGTGTGATCTTGGCCGCCCGGCGTCCGGGCCGAGGCTACGGGCCGGTAACGTGAGCGCATGCCGATAACCCGTTCCCTCCTCGCCGCCGCCCGGGCCGGCGGCCGCCGGGCCGCCGGACGCCTCGTCCACCGGGGCTGGCGCTGGGTGCAGCGGACCGGCGCGGTCACCAACCGGCGCCCCGGCCCGTACCGCTTCGGCGAGTTGGGCGACGGCACCACGCTCGCCTTCCCGCTCGGGGCGGTGTTCAACGAGCAGTGGATCACCATCGGGCCGTTCTCGATCATCGGCGAGCGGGTCACCATCAGCGCCGGCTTCCTGCCCGGCCTCGACCTCGGGCCGGAGCCGATCGTGCGGATCGGCGGCGGCTGCGTGATCGGCCGGGACAGCCACATCGTCGGCCACCAGTCGATCGTCATCGGCGACGACGTGTGGACGGGCCCGGGCGTGTACGTGAGCGACCAGGCGCACGAGTACCGGGACACCGACCTGCCGATCGGCAAGCAGTGGCCGCGCAACGAGCCGGTGGAGATCGGCGCGGGCAGCTGGATCGGCACCGGCGCGGTGATCCTGCCGGGGGCCCGGATCGGGCGCAACGTGGTCGTCGCGGCGGGCGCGGTGGTGCGCGGCGAGGTGCCCGACCACAGCGTGGTCGCCGGGGCGCCGGCCAAGGTGGTGCGCCGCTGGACGGAGGAGGACGGCTGGCAGCCGCCGCTGCGCCACGAGGCCCCGCAGCCGGTGCCGGACGGCGTGACGGCGGAGCAGCTGCGTGCCCTGGTGGGCTGGGACCTGCGGCTGCCGGGGGAGCAGGCCGGGGCGTAGGGCGGGGGCGTAGACGGGGGCGTAGGACCTCGCGGCCGCGGGGCCGGTCCCCGTGCCCTGCGGTGGCGGTCTGGGCGATGTGGGTAGGGCGTTCGGCCGGTCGGCGCGGGGCCTCCCGTGCCTGCGAGTGCCCGGGAGTCGAGCTGCCGCTCGCGGCGCCGGGAGCCGAGAGCCGGGGGGTGACCTCGCGGCGGCCGTGACTACCGGGCGGGGGTGGCCTGTTTGGCGGTGCGGGCGGCGATGGCGGCGGTGATCCGCAGGACGTCGGCGGGCTGGGTCGGGTCGAGGCCGGTGAGGACGGCGATCCGGCGCAGCCGGTAGTCGACGGTGTTCGGGTGCAGGTGCAGGGCGCTCGCGGTGTGCCGCCGGTTCAGGCCGCCGGCCAGATGGGTGCGCAGGGTGGTGAGCAACTCGCCGCCGTCGACCAGTGGTTCGAGGAGTGCGGCGAGCCGGGCGCGGGCCTGGCTGGGCCGGGTCAGCTGGTATTCGAGGAGGACGTCGTCCAGCCGGTGCAGCCCGGGCGGGCGGTCGAACGCCCGGGCCACGTCCAGGACTTCGCAGGCGAGCGCGGCCGCCGCGGGCACCTCGGCGGGGGTGGCGGCGGCCGCGCCGGCCTGGACGGGCGCGCCGGCGGCCCGGGCGGCGGCGGTGACGGCGGCGGCGAGGTGCGCCCAGGTGGCTTCGGCGGGGGCGTCGGCTCTCCGGTGGGCGTCCTGGCCGTCCTGGCCGTCCTGGCCGCCCTGGCCGGGTGTGAGCGGGACGAGCACCAGACCGCCCGAGGACGTCAGCGCGTAGAGAGCCGACCGCCGGGTGCGGTGGTCGAGTTCGGCCCCGAGGCGGCGGAGCTTGCGGCGGGCGGCGATGGCCGGGTCCACCTCGGGCGCGTGCTCGTCGGGGTGGTCGGCGACGGACAGGCAGAGTACGGCGTAGGCGGCGGGCAGCCGTAGGCCGGCGCGGGTGGCGGCGTCCTCGGCGGGGGTGCCGGCGAGCAGCGCGGTGAGCAGTGACTGCCGTGCGGCGTACCGGTGTTCGGTCGGTCGGCGCCGCCCGTCCAGGTAGCCGGCGCCGGCCGCGGCGGTGGCCTCGCGGAGCTGGTCCAGCAGCAGTCGGTTGAGCGTGAGCAGGTCGGCGGCGTCACCAGCGAGGGCGTGCCGGGTGGCGAACTCCCAGCAGATCTCCAGCCCGAGGTGGTGGGCGAGCAGGACGGCGTCCAGCGGCAGGCCCTCCTCGGCCCGGCGGGCGGCGGCCTCCCGGACGGCGGTGAACTCGGCCTCGGGGGCGGGCCGTCCGGTCCGGGCGGTGTGTGCGAGGGCGCGGATGCGGCGTTCGGCGTCGCGGGTGAGTTCGCCGGCCAGCTGCTCCCGGGGCAGACGGCGGTAGACCGGCACGCGTTCCACCAGCGTGCCGATCACGGCCTCGGCCAACTCGCGCGCGCCGCCGAGGAGTCGGCGGTCGGCGGGGAGGCCGCCGATCACCGGGACGCGCCAGTCCGGCGC
>NZ_JZKH01000142.1 GCF_000961885.1 Streptomyces rubellomurinus | reverse complement strand
GGCCCCCGCCGCCCGGCCGGGCCGTCAACCCGGCTGCCGGACCGCCGAGTCGAGCTCCCGGCCGGTCCGCCTTCCCGCCGCCGCCCGGACGGGCGATGCGCCGCGCCGCCGCGCCGAGCGCGGCGCCACCCGCCCGTCCTGAACCACCCTCCCCGAATCAGAGGTGAGACACCGTGATGCCCTCCAGTCCCCGATCGGCCGCCGTCCACGAGCGCGTGGTGGAGGCCACCGCCGCCTTCCTGGCCTGCCGCGACTCGGCCGGATGGCGCGGTTCGCCCGCCCGCATGCGCGAGCTGGCGGCCACCGCCCCCGCCGCCATCGAGCCGTTCGCCTGCGGGCTGGTCACCGAACACGAGGCCGGGAACGGCACGTTGTCGGCGGCCGACGCCCTCGCGCGGGTACTGCCCCGGCTGACGGCCCCCGTGGACCCCCGGCTGCGCACCGGCTGGCTGGGATCCGCGGCCACCCTGCTGCAGTGGGCCGACCGCCTGGACGCCGCCCGGGCCCTGGCCGAGGGCTTCCTGCCCGCGCCGCCCGCCCTCCCGGACCTGGCCGACGCCGGAGTGCGCCGCCTGCTCGGCGTACGGGCCGAAGCGGCCCTGCGGGGCGGGGAGTTCCACCAGGTCCTCGCCGAGAACGGCCCGCTGCTCGCCGCGTGCGCCGGGCGGGGCGTCCGGCTGCCCCGGCTGGTGGCGGCGGTGGCGCTCGCGCACCACGAGCTCGGCCACCGGGACACCGCCCGGCAGCTGCTGGCCACCGCCGAAGCGGGCGAGGACCGGGCCCAGGACAGTGCCGACGACGCCGGGGCGCGACACGAACTCCTTTACGCCCGTGGGCTGGTGCACGCCGCCGAGGGCCACTGGCAGGCCGCGCTCGACGACCACCTCGCCTGCGGCGCCGGCCAGGACGCCCGCGCCTTCGTCAGCCCCGCGGCCACCCCCTGGCGCTCCGGCGCCGCCCTGGCCCTGGTCAGGCTCGGCCGACCCGCGCAGGCCGCGGGCCTCGCCGAGGAGGAGCTGGGCCACGCCCGGACCTGGGGAACGGCCCGCGCCGTCGGCCGGGCACTGCGGGCCCGCGCCGCGGCCGCGGGCGGCCGCCGGGCGCTGGAGGCCCTGGAGGAGGCCGTGGACGTGCTGCGGACCGCGCCGGCACCCGTGGAACTCGTCGAGGCCCTGATCGACCTCGGCCGCGCCCGGATCGCCGCCGGCAGCGAGCGCCAGGGCCGCGACGACCTGCGCGAGGCCCTGGCCCTGGCGCGGCGGCTGGCGGCCCCGGGCCCCGCCGCCCGGCCGGAGCCCCCGGCCACCGCCGGTCCGGCCCGGGCCACCGGGCGCCTGGTCCGGGCCGCCGAGGAGGCGCTGCGGGCCGGGAGCGGCCGCCGGACCGAGCGGGACCGGGCCGGCAGCGCCAAGCTGACCCGGTCCGAGCAGCGCATCACCGAACTGGCGGTCCGGGGGCGGACGAACGCCGAGATCGGCGCCGAACTCTGCCTGGCCCGGCGCACCGTGGAGACCCACCTCACCAACGCCTACCGCAAGCTCGGCGTGACCCGCCGCACCCAACTCGCCACCCACCTGGGCTGGGTGGACACCACCGCGGTGCCGTAGGAGAGCGCGGCGGTGCGTCCGCGGAGTTCGTGGTCTTCCACGATGCCGGGCGCCCGCCCGCCCGGCATCGTGGAGACCGCGCCGGGCGGCCCCCTCCACGGCCCGCCGCGCCGCCGGCGCACCGCCACCGAACTCCGAGCACCGGAAGAGGACTTCCCATGGCCAACCCCTTCGAGGACGACGACAGCGACTACCTGGTGCTGACGAACGAGGAGAACCAGCACTCGCTCTGGCCCGTGAGCATCGAGGTGCCCGCCGGCTGGACCGTCAGCTTCGGCAAGGACACCCGGGCCGCCTGCCTCGACCACATCGAGCGCACCTGGACCGACATGCGCCCGGCCTCGCTGGCCGCCCTCACCCCGCAGTCCTGACCGGCTCCCGTCCAGAAGGCCCACCATGTCCGCACAGCACCCCGCCCGAACGGCCACCGCCCGGCACTACCTGATGTGCCGTCCGACGTACTTCACCGTCGACTACCGGATCAACCCCTGGATGGACCCCGCCAAGCCCGTCGACACCGCGCTGGCCGTGCTCCAGTGGGAGCGGCTGCGCGAGCTCCACCGGAGCCTCGGCCACACCGTCGAGCTGATCGAGCCGATCCCCGGCCTGCCCGACATGGTCTACGCCGCCAACGGCGCGACCGTCCACGACGGCCGGGTCCTCGGCGCCCGCTTCCGGCACCCGGAGCGGGCCGCGGAGGGCCCCGCGTACGAGCAGTGGTTCCGCGACGCCGGCCACGCCGTGGTGAAGACCGCCGAGTACGTCAACGAGGGCGAGGGCGACTACCTGGTCGTCGGCGACCGGGTGCTGGCCGGCACGGGCTTCCGCACCGAGCCCGCCGCGCACGCCGAGGCCCAGGAGCTGTTCGGCGTCCCCGTCACCGGCCTGACGCTGGTCGACCCGCGCTTCTACCACCTCGACACCGCGCTCGCCGTGCTCGGCGACGAGATCATGTACTTCCCCGGGGCCTTCTCGCCCGCGAGCCGCCGGGTGCTGCGGGAGCTCTACCCCGACGCGATCGTCGCCGACGAGGCGGAGGCGCTGGTCTTCGGCCTCAACGCCGTCTGCGACGGCCGGCACGTCATCCTCCCGCAGGCCGCGACCACCCTGGCCGCCAAGCTGGCCGCGCGCGGCTACGAGCCGATCGGCATCGACCTGTCCGAGCTCCTCAAGGGCGGCGGCAGCGTCAAGTGCTGCACCCTGGAGATCCGCCACGCCTCCGCCGGCGGCCCGCGATGACCGGGCGCTGGACGTTGGAGCCCGGCCGCCCCGCCACCCTCACGGCGCCGCCCGTCACGGACCTCGCGGACGCCCTCGCCTGGCTCGACACCGTGCACGCGGAGCTGCGCGCCGGGCTGCGGGAGCACGGCGCCGTGTACCTGCGCGGCCTGCCCGTGCACGGCGTGGACGACTTCGCCCGCGTCCGCGACCTGCTGCTGCCGCAGCCCACCCCCTACCGGGAGAAGGCCACGCCCCGCAGCGACTTCGGCGCCGGCGTCTACTCCTCCACCGACCTGCCGGCCGCCCAGGCGATCGCCCCGCACAACGAGAACAGCTACACCCTCACGTTCCCCGGGCTGCTGCTCTTCGGCTGCCTGACCGCCCCCGAGGAGGGCGGCGCCACCCCCGTCGCCGACTGCCGCCGCGTCCTGCGGGCCCTGCCCGCGCACCTGGTGGAGCGGATGCGGACCCAGGGCTGGCTGCTCAGGCGCGCCTACTCCGAGCACATCTCCACCGACTGGCGCTCGGCGTTCGCCACCGACAGCCGGGCCGAGGTGGAACGCTACTGCGCCGAGAACCTCATCTCCTGCGCCTGGGACGCGGACGGCAACCTGCGCACCGCCCAGCTGCGCCCCGGCATCGTCCGCCACCCCGCGACCGGCGAGGAGGTGTGGTTCAACCACCTGGCGTTCTGGAGCCGTTGGTCGCTGGACGAGGAGATCCTGGACACCCTCGTCGAGGAGTTCGGCCACGACGGCCTGCCCTTCGACACGGCCTTCGGCGACGGCCCGCCGCTCACCCGGGACGACCTGGACGCCGTCCGCGCCGCGTACGAGGCGGCCACCGTGCGCCGGGCCTGGGAGGCGGGCGGCCTGCTGCTCGTCGACAACGTCCTGGCCGCCCACGGCCGCGACCCCTTCCGCGGCGACCGGCGCATCGTGGTGGCGATGGGCGCCCCCGTGGACATCGCGCACTGCGGCCCCACCGTCGAACCCGCCGCCGGGGCGGTGCGCTCGCATGGCTGACCCGCGTCAACTGCCGCCGCCCGCCGACCCGGTGGTCCGGTTCCGGCGGACCGCCCGGGCCACCCCGGAGCGTCCGGCCGTCATCGGGCCGGACGGCACCCTCGACTTCGCCGAACTGGACGCCCGCACCGCCGACCTCGCCGCCCGGCTGCGCGCCCTGGGCATCGGGCGCGGCGACCGGGTCGGCGTGAGCCTGCGCCGCGGCGTCGACTGGGTGACGGCCCCGCTCGCGGTCTGGCGCGCGGGAGCGGCCTACGTCCCCCTCGACCCCGCCTACCCGCACCAGCGGCTCGGCGAGCTCGCCGCCGACGCGGACCTGCGCGCGCTGGTGAGCGACGACGCGGCGCCCGGCTGGCTCAGCGGCGTGCCGGTCCTCGCCCCCGGAGCCCCCGGCGGCACGGGCGGCACGGGCGCGTCGCCCCTGGCCCCGGTCGAACCGACCGCCCTCGACCCGGCGTACGTCATCTTCACCTCCGGCTCGACCGGCCGCCCCAAGGGCGTCGAGGTCGGCCGGGGCGCCGTCGCCGCGCTCGTCGACGGCCTGGAGCGGCGCGGCGTGTACCCGGCCGGCCCCCGGGTCGTCGCCTGGAACGCGAGCATGTCCTTCGACGCCTCCGTCCAGCAGTGGGTCCGGGTGTGCCGCGGCGACACCCTGGTCGTCCTCGACGACGAGGACCGCACCGACCCCCACCGGCTGGCCGCGCTGCTGGCCGAGCACGAGGTCACCGACCTCGACCTCACCCCCTCCCACTGGGACGCCCTGGCCGCCGGGCTGCTGCCGGGGACCGCGCCGCGCCGCGGGCTGCGCCTGCTCATCGGTGGCGAGCCGATCCCGCCGCGGATGTGGCGCACGCTCGCCGAGGCCGGCGCCGAGGGCCGGATCGAGGCGTTCAACCTGTACGGGCCCACCGAGGCCACCGTCGACGCCACGGCCGCCCGCGTTGAGGGCGACGGACCGCACCTCGGCGAACCGCTGCCGCAGGTCCGGGCGTACGTGCTGGACGGCGCGCTGCGCCCGGCCCCGGACGGCACCGCCGGTGAGCTGCACCTCGCCGGGCCGGGCCTGGCCCTCGGCTACGCGGGCCGGCCGGCGCTCACCGCCGAGCGCTTCGTCGCCGACCCGTTCGCCGCGGACGGCTCGCGGATGTACCGCACCGGCGACCTGGTCCGCCGCGGCGCCGGCGGCGCCCTGGAGTTCCTCGGCCGGACCGACCGGCAGGTCAAGGTCCGCGGGTTCCGGGTCGAGCTCGGCGAGATCGAGGCGGCCCTGCGCTCCTGCGCCGGGGTGGCCGCCGCGGTGGTGACGGTGCGCCAGGTGGCGGGGGAGCCCGCCCTCGTCGCGCACTACGTGCCCGCCACGGGTGCGGCGCTGACGGCGGACGGCCTGCGCGAGCACACCGCGGCCGCGCTGCCCGGCCACCTGGTGCCCTCCGCGTTCGTTGCGCTGGACGCGCTGCCGACGACCGTCAACGGCAAGGTCGACCTGCGGGCCCTGCCGGAGCCCGAAGCCGCGACGGACCGTTCCGGCCCGGGCCCCGACGCTCCCGGCGGCGAGATCGAGGAACTGATCGCCGGGGTCTGGTCGGAGGTCCTCGGCCGCGACGGGATCCGCCCCGACGACGACTTCTTCGCCCTCGGCGGCCACTCCCTGGTCGCGCTGCGCGTCGTCGCCCGGCTCCGCAAGCGGCTCGGCATCGTGCTGCCGACGAAGGACATCTACCGGCACCCGCGCCTGCGCGACCTCGCCGAGCACGCCGCCGCGCTGCGCGACGGGAGGACGGCATGAGCGGGCGGAGCGCGCCGGGCGGCGCGCCCGACACCGCGCTGGTCGCCCTGCACCGGGCCGAGGGGGCCCGGCGGGCCCTGGTGTGCCTCGGCTTCTGCGGCGGCGGCACGGCCGCCTACCACGCGTGGGCCGCCGGGCTGCCGCCCGCCACCGACCTCCTCGCCGTCTGCTACCCCGGCCGCGAGGGGCGGTTCGCCGAGGACTTCGCCGACAGCTGGGACGCCCTCGCCGAGGACAGCGCCCGCGCCGTCCGCGCCGTCGCGGCGACCGACGCCCCGTACGTCCTGTTCGGGCACAGCATGGGCGGCTGGATGGCCTTCGACGTGGCCACCCGGCTCGCGGCGGCGGGCGACCGGCTGCCGGAGGCCCTGGTGGTGTCCTCGTGCAACGCCCCGGACCGCGGCCTGACCGAGCGCGACCGCTTCCCGGCCCAGGCCGACCCGGACGACGGCCTGCTCGGCTGGATGAGCACCCACGGGCTGCTGCCCGCGCACGTCCTCGGCGACGAGGACCTGACCGAGATGGCCGTCGAGCTGATGCGCGCCGACCTCAAGGTCCGCGACACCTTCGGCTACTCCGGGGCGCGGACCACCGTCCCCCTGCAGGTCCTCTCCGGCGCGGACGACCCGGTCGTCGGCGACGACGCCGGGGCCCGCTGGGGCACCCTCACGACCGCCGCCCACCGGCACGACGTGCTGCCCGGCGGCCACTTCTACACCCCCGAGGTCTGGCGGGCCCTCCCGGAGCGCATCGCGGCGCTCGGGGCCCCGGCCCCGGCCCCGTCCACGGCCGGCCTGAGCGGCTGACCGGCGGCGCCCGACCGACCCGGGCGCCGCGCCCCGCCGCTCCCCGCTCCCCGCCGCCCGCGCTCCTCGATCCGCCGGCCGACCGGCCCGCTTCCGAAAGTGATGTGACATGCCCATCGACCAGCACGACGACGCCCCCACCGACCGCCCCGTACGGCCCGGGGCCGGCGGCGACCGGGAGGAGGCCCCGACCGGCCTGCGCCTCGTCGAGGCGTTCGAGCGCCAGGCCGCCCGCACCCCGCACGCCACCGCCGTCGTGGCCGGGGACACCCGGCTGACCTACCGGGAGCTCAACACCCGGGCCAACCGGCTGGCCCGGCTGCTCGTCGAGCACGGCGCCGCGCCGGAGCGGTTCGTGGCCGTGGCCGTCCCGCGCTCGGCGGACACCGTGGTGGCCCTGCTGGCCGTCCGGAAGGCCGGCGCGGCCTACCTGCCGGTCGACCCGGAGCACCCGGCCGCCCGGATCGCCCTCACGCTGGCCGACGCCGCCCCGCGGCTGGTGCTGACCACCCGGGCGGCCGCCGGCGCCCTGCCCGCCGCCGAGGACGGCCCCCGCCGGATCGTCCTGGACGGCCCGGAGTGCCGGCAGCTGTCGGCGGACCACCCGGGGGCGGAGGACCTCCGGCTGCCGTGCGACCCCCGGCACCCCGCGTACGTCATCCACACCTCCGGCTCCACCGGCCGGCCCAAGGGCGTCGTCGTCCCCGCCGGCGCGCTGGACGCCTTCCTCACCGACATGACCGCCCGGTTCCCGCTGACGGCCGAGGACCGGCTGGTCGCGGTGACGACGCTGTCCTTCGACATCGCCGCCCTGGAGGTCTTCCTGCCGCTGGTGTCCGGCGCCGCCGTGGTGCTGGCCGACCGGGACGTGGTGCGCGACCCGGCGGCGCTCGCCGCCCTGGTGGCCTCGGCCGGCGGCACCGTCCTGCAGGCCACCCCGTCGCTGTGGCGGCTGCTGCTGACGCACGCCCCGGAGGCGCTGCGCGGGCTCCGGATGCTGGTCGGCGGCGAGGCGCTGCCGGCCGACCTGGCCGCGAGGATGACCGCGACCGGCAGCGAGGTGACCAACCTGTACGGGCCGACCGAGACGACGATCTGGTCCACCGCGGCGCGGCTCGGCGAGCCGGCAGCCGAGCGGGCGGGCGAGCGCCCCGCCGCCCCGCCGATCGGCCGCCCGCTGCGCGGCACCCTGGTCCACGTCCTGGACGAGGCCCTGCGCCCCGCCGCCCCCGGGGCCACCGGCGAGCTCTACGTCGCCGGGGCCGGCCTGGCCCGCGGCTACCTGGGCCGGCCGGGCCTGACGGCCGAGCGCTTCGTCGCCGACCCGTTCGGCGCGCCCGGCAGCCGGATGTACCGCACCGGCGACCTCGCGCGCCGGACGGCGGACGGCGACCTGGAGTACCTGGGCCGCAGCGACCAGCAGGTGAAGGTGCGCGGCCACCGGATCGAGCCCGGCGAGATCGAGGCCGTCCTCGCCGAGCACGACCGGGTCGCCCAGGCCGTCGTGGTGGCCCGCGAGGACACCCCCGGCGAGCCGCGGCTGGTCGCCTACGTGGTGCCCACCGGCCGGGCCGAGCGCGACGAGGCGAGCGAACTCCGGCAGGTCCAGGAGTGGTTGACGGTCTACGAGGACGTCTACCGGGACGAGGCGACCGCGGGCGAGTTCGGCGAGAACTTCGCCGTCTGGACCAGCGTCTACGACGGCACCCCCATCCCGCTGGAGCAGATGAACACCTGGCGGGGCCACATCCTGGACCGCGTCCGCGCGCTCGAACCGCGGCGGGTCCTGGAGCTCGGCGTCGGCAACGGCCTCATCCTGGCCCACCTCGCGCCGCACTGCGAGGCGTACTGGGGCACCGACTTCTCCGCGGAGGTCATCGACGGGCTCCGCGCGGGCCTCGCCGGGCAGCCGCACCTGGCCGGGAAGGTCGAACTGCGGGCCCAGGCCGCCGACGTGGTCGACGGCCTGCCGCAGGACTACTTCGACACCATCATCCTCAACTCCGTCCTCCAGCACTTCCCGAACGCCGACTACCTGGTGGAGGTCGTCGAGCGGGCGATCGGACTGCTCGCCCCCGGCGGCCGGCTCTTCGTCGGCGACGTCCGCAACCTGCGGCTGCACCGCTGCCTGATGACCGCCGTCGAGCTGCACCGGCGCGGCGGCGCGGAGGGCCTGGACGCGGTGCGCCGCGCGGTCGAGCAGGCCCTGGTCATGGAGAAGGAACTCCTGGTCGACCCCGACCTGTTCGTGGCCTTCGGCGAGCGCTCGGCGCAGGTGGCGGCCGTCGACATCCAGCTCAAGCGGGGCCGCTACCACAACGAGCTCTCCCGCCACCGCTACGACGCGATCCTGCACAAGCACCCCCGGGCGCCGCTCGCCCCGGTCGAGGAGACCGTGCTGCGCTGGGGCGCCGACCTCGCCTCCGCCGAGCAGGTGGCCGACCACCTCGGCACCCACCGCCCGGCCGCGCTGCGCGTCACCGGGGTGCCGCACCTCGGGCTCGCCGGCGAACTGGCCGCGCTGCGGCTGCTGGACGCCGGCCAGGACGCCGGCGCCGTCCTGGCCGCGCTGCGCGGCGAGGTGCCGCTGGACGGCGTGGACGCCGAGGAGTTGTACCGGGTGGGCGAGCGGCTCGGCTACCGGACGGCCGTCACCTGCGGGGCCGCCGCCGACACCGGCGCCATGGAGGCGCTGTTCGTCGACGCCGCCGGCTCGGGCCGCACCGACGCGGTGGCCGACCCGGTGCCCGCCTACCGCCGCACCGGGCCGGACGGCGCCCCGCTCACCGCGTACGCCAACGACCCGGCCGGGTCCCGGCAGGTGGGCTCGCTGGTCTCCGCGCTCCGCGAGCACCTGCGCGACCGGCTGCCGGAGCACCTCGTCCCCGCCGCCTTCGTGCCGCTGGAGGCCCTGCCGCTCACCCCGAACGGCAAGCTCGACCGCAAGGCCCTGCCCGCGCCGGACCTGCGCGCCGGCACCCCGGGCCGCGCGCCGAGCACCCCGCGCGAGCAGCTGCTGTGCGCCCTCTTCGCCGAGGTGCTCGGCCTCGCCTCGGTCGGCGTCGACGACTCCTTCGTCGAGCTCGGCGGCGACAGCATCATCTCCATCCAACTGGCCTCCAGGGCCCGGGAGTCGGGGCTGGTGATCACCCCTCGGGAGATCTTCCGGCACCGCACCGCCGAGGCGCTCGCGCAGATCGCGGGCACGGCCGGCGGCGACGACGCGCCGGAGCCCGCACCGGCGGAGGAGGACCTGCCGGTGATCGACCAGGACGAGTTCGACGAGATCGTGCGCGGCATCGACGGGGGGACGTGGGCATGAAGCAGCAGCCGGACATCGAGGGCATCCTGCCGCTGACCCCGCTCCAGGAAGGGCTGCTGTTCCACACGCGGCTCGACCACGAGCAGGGCGGCCTGTACATCGACCAGTACGTCATCGAGCTGCGCGGCGAGCTCGACGCGGCGCGGCTGAAGGCGGCCGCCGCCGCCCTGACGGCCCGCCACCCCGCGCTGCGGACCGGGTTCACCCACCGCCGCAGCGGCGAGCCGGTCCAGGCCGTCCACCGGGACGCCCCCGTGGCCTGGCGCGAGGTCGACCTGCGCGGGCCCGGCGCCGGAGCGGCCGAGGCGCGGGCCGACGAACTGGCGGACCAGGACCGGGCGCTCGGCGTGGACCTCGGCCGGCCGCCGCTGCTGCGCCACACCCTGGCCACCCTGGCCCCCCGGCACCACCGGCTGATCGTGACGGCCCATCACATCGTGGTCGACGGCTGGTCGTTCACCATCCTCTTCGACGAGCTGTTCGCCCTGTACGCGCAGGAGTCGGACGGGCCGGCCGTGGAGGCCGCCCTGCTGCCCCCGGCCCGCCCGTACCGCGACCACCTGCGCTGGCTGGCCGGACGGGACCGGCCGGCCGCCGACCGCGCCTGGCGCACCACCCTGGCCGGACTCCAGGACCCGACCCTGCTCGCCCCGCCCGGCAGCGCCGCGACGCCCCCGGCGCCGGCGGCGGACGGGACCGTCGTGGTCCCGCTCGCCGAGGCCACCGGCGCGGCCCTGGTGGAGCGCGCCCGCCGGTCCGGGGTGCTGCTCAGCAGCGTCTTCCAGGCCTCCTGGGCGGTCGTGCTCGGCGAGGCCACCGGCCGCGACGACGTGGTCTTCGGCTGCACCGTCAGCGGGCGCAGCCCCGAACTCCCCGGCGCCGACCGGATGGTGGGCCTGCTCATCAACACCGTCCCGGTCCGCGCCCGGCTCGCCCCGGGCCTGACCCTGCGCGCCCTGGGCGAGCAGCTCCAGGACCAGCGGATGGGGCTCCTGGAGCACGACCACCTCGCCCTGACCGACGTCCAGCGCACCGCCGGCCTCCCGGGGCCACTGTTCGACACCAACGTGGTCATCGACAACTTCCCGGTGAACACCTCCCCGGCGCTGCCCGGCCGGGACCTCGACGTGTCCATCCGGTTCCGGGACACCCCGACGCACTTCCCGCTCACCCTGGTCGTCGAACCGGGCGCCCGACTGGAAGTGCGGCTGAACCACCGCGGCGAGCTCGTCGACCGGGCCCAGGCGCAGCGGCTCGCCGCCCGGCTGGCCCGGCTGCTGGAGCAGTGGGCCGCCGACCCCGGCCGCACCCTCGGCGAGCTCGACCCGCTCGACGGGGACGAGCGCGAGCGCGTCCTGCGGGCGTGGAACGACACCGCGCGGCCGCTGCCGCACACCACCCTGCCGGAGCTGTTCGAGGCCCAGGCCGCCCGCACCCCGGACGCCACCGCCGTGGTCTTCGCCGACGAACGCCTCAGCTACGCCGAGCTGGACGCCCGGGCGAGCGCCCTGGCCGGCCGGCTGACGGCCCGCGGCATCGGCCCTGAGGACGTCGTGGCCGTGGCCGTGCCGCGCTCGGCCGACCTCGTCGTGGCCCTGTACGGGGTGCTCAAGGCGGGCGCCGCCTATCTGCCGATCGACCAGGGGCAGCCCGCGCAGCGGATCGCGGGCATGCTGGCCGACGCGGCGCCCGCCCTGCTGATCGCCACCGGCGAGGCGGGGCGCGCCCTGCCGCCGGGCCCGGTCCCGAGGCTCCTCATCGACGAGCCGGACGGTCCGGAGGGGTGGGACGGCCCGCCGCGCCGGACCCCGCTCACCCCGGACCACCCGGCCTACCTGATCTTCACCTCCGGCTCGACCGGCCGCCCCAAGGGCGTCCTGGTCCCGCACGCGGCCGTCGTCAACCGGCTGCTGTGGATGCAGGAGGAGTACGCCCTCACCGCCGACGACCGCGTCCTGCAGAAGACCCCGAGCGGCTTCGACGTGTCGGTGTGGGAGTTCTTCTGGCCGCTGATCACCGGCGCCGCGCTCGTCGTCGCCGAGCCGGACGGCCACAAGGACCCGGCCTACCTCGCCGCCCTGATCACCCGGGAGGCCGTCACCACCGCCCACTTCGTCCCCTCGATGCTCGGCGCCTTCCTCCAGGAGCCGGCCGCCCGCGCCACCGCGGGCACGCTGCGCCGGGTCGTGTGCAGCGGCGAGGCCCTGCCCCCGGAGACCCAGGCGGCGTTCTTCGACACCCTCGGCGGCGTGGAACTGCACAACCTGTACGGGCCCACCGAGACCGCCGTCGACGTGACGCTGTGGCCCTGCCGCCCCGACCCGGCGGCGAGCACCGTCCCGATCGGCCGCCCCGCCGCCAACACCCGGGCCTACGTCCTCGACGGCCGGCTGCGACCGGTGGCCCCCGGCACCACCGGCGAGCTCTACGTCGCCGGCGTCCAGCTGGCCCGCGGCTACGTCGGCCGGCCGGGCCTGACCGCCGAGCGCTTCCTCGCCTGCCCGTTCGAGCCCGGCGCCCGGATGTACCGGACCGGCGACCTGGTGCGCTGGACCGGCGACGGCGTCCTGGAGTTCCTCGGCCGCGCCGACGACCAGGTGAAGATCCGCGGCTTCCGGATCGAACTCGGGGAGGTGGGCACCGCCGCCGCCCGCTGCGCCGGCGTCGCCCGGGCCGCCGCCGTCGTCCGCGAGGACCGGCCCGGCGACCGGCGCCTGGTCGCCTACGTGGTGCCCGCCCCCGGCGCCGACCCGCGGCCCGACCGGCTGCGGAAGGAACTGGCCGAGGCGCTGCCCGAGCACATGGTGCCGTCCGCCGTGGTCGTCCTGGACGCCCTCCCGGTGACCGCCAACGGCAAGCTGGACCGCGCCGCCCTGCCCGTCCCGGACCACGGCGCCGCCCGCGCCGGCCGCCGGCCCCGGCCCGGCCGCGAGGAGATCCTCGCGGGCCTGTTCGCCGAGGTGCTGGGCCTGCCCGAGGTGGGCGCCGAGGACGACTTCTTCGCCCTGGGCGGCAACTCGCTGCTCGCCATGCGACTCGTCACGCAGGCCCGCCGGGCCCTGGGCGCCGAGCTCGGCATTCGCGAGGTGTTCGCCGACCCCACCGTCGCCGGGCTCGCCGCCCGGGCCGACGGCGGACGGCGGGCGCGGCCCCCGCTGCGCCCCATGCCGCTGCCCGAGGACCTGCCGCTGTCCTTCGCCCAGCACCGGCTGTGGTTCCTCAACCGCCTCGAAGGCCACACCTCGGACTACCACTGCACGCTGCGGACCGCGCTGCGCGGACGGATCGACCTGGACGCCCTGCGCGCCGCGCTCGGCGACCTCGTCACCCGCCACGAGACGCTGCGCACGGTCTACCCCGAGTCCCCGGACGGGCCCCGCCAGACGGTGCTGCCCGCCGACGCCGCCTGGCCCGGCCTGACCGTCGTCGACCGCCCGGAGCCGGACCTGGCCGCCGCGGCCGCCGACGCCGCCCTGCGCGCCTTCGACCTCGCCGCCGAGGCCCCCTTCCGGGCCACCCTGCTCCGCGCGGGCCCGGAGGAGCACCACCTGGTGCTCGCCGTCCACCACATCGCCACCGACGGCTGGTCGTGGGAGCCGCTGCTGCGCGACCTCGCCGCCGCCTACGAGGCCCGGCAGGCCGGCCGGCCCCCGCAGTGGGCGTCGCTGCCGGTGCGGTACGTGGACTACGCGCTGTGGCAGCGGGAGCTGTTGGGCGGGGAGGAGGATCCGGAGAGTCTGCTGAGTCGCCAACTGGCTTTCTGGCGTGGGGCGTTGTCGGGTGTTCCGGTGGAGCTGGCGTTGCCGTTCGATCGTGCGCGGCCTGCGGTGGCGAGTTATGCGGGGGCGTCGGTGCCGGTGGTGCTGGATGCCGAACTGCACGGCCGGTTGGCGGGGTTGGCGCGGGAGTGCGGTTGCACGCTG
>NZ_JZKH01000141.1 GCF_000961885.1 Streptomyces rubellomurinus | reverse complement strand
GCGAGGTTCGCGACTGTCGAGGGCTGAGCGCTGAGCGCAGCGAGGTTCGCGACTGTCGAGGGCTGAGCGCTGAGCGCAGCGAGGTTCGCGACTGTCGAGCGCTGAGCGCTGAGCTGACGGCTCTAGCGTGACCGAAGGGCTCACGATCTCCGGATCGTGAGCCCTTCACCTTTTCCCTGCCGATGTTTCACGTGAAACAGCGCGGGGTTCCGTGGCACCCTGGGCGGGTGGCGATCACCGAGAACGGCAGCACCCACCAGTCCGCGCACCGCGCCACGCTCGCCGACCTGCTCCGGGGACGCGACTTCCGGCGGCTGCTGACCGCCCGGGTGCTCTCCCAGCTCTCGGACGGGGTCTTCCAGGTCTCGCTCGCCGCCTACGTGGTGTTCTCCCCGGAGAAGCAGTCCTCCCCCGCCGACATCGCCTCGGTGCTGGCCGTGATGCTGCTGCCGTTCTCGGTGATCGGCCCGTTCGCCGGGGTGCTGCTGGACCGCTGGCGCCGCCGCCAGGTGCTCTACGTCGGCAACCTGGCCCGCTTCGGGCTGGGCCTGGGCACCGCCGCGCTGCTCCTGGCCGAGGCGCCGACCTGGCTGTTCTTCGCCTCCGCGCTGCTGGTGACGGCGCTCAACCGGTTCATCCTGGCCGGCCTGTCCGCCGCCCTGCCCCGGGTGGTCGAGCAGGAGCAGCTGGTCACCGCCAACGCGCTCTCCCCCACCCTGGGGACCGTCGCCGCCGCCTCCGGCGGGGGCCTGGGCTTCCTGCTGCACCAGGTGATGACCCCCGGGCCGCGCGCGGACGCCGCGCTGGTCACGGTGGCCGCGCTGCTCTACCTCTCGGCCGCGCTCGCCGCCCGCCGGATGGACCGCGACCTGCTCGGCCCCGAGCAGCACGGCGACCGCCCGGGGCTCGGCCAGGCGCTGGGACGGGCCGCCGCCGAACTCGGCGCGGCCGTGCGCCACCTGGTGCGGGACTGCCGGCCCGCCGTGCACGCGCTGGCCGCCGTCACCGCGGCCCGGTTCTGCTACGGCGTGCTGATCGTGGTCGTGGTGATGCTCGCCCGGTACACCTTCAACGACCCGACCGACAGCGCGGCCGGCCTCGCCACCCTCGGCCAGGCGGTCGGCCTGTCCGCCGCCGGGTTCTTCGCCGCCGCGGTGGTCAGCCCCTGGTGCACCCGCCGGCTGGGCCTGGCCGGGTGGATGACGGCCTGCCTGGTGGCACCGGTGGTCTTCGTGCCAGCGCTGGGCCTGAGCTTCACCGTGGTGCCCTGCCTGATCGCGGCCCTGCTGCTCGGGGTGGTCACCCAGGGCACCAAGATCTGCGCCGACACGGTGGTGCAGGAGTCGGTCGAGGACGAGTACCGCGGCCGGGTCTTCGCCGTCTACGACGTGCTGTTCAACGTGGCCTTCGTGGCCGCCGCCCTGGTCACCGCGCTGGTGCTGCCGCTGTCCGGCCGCTCGGTCGCGGTGGTGGTCGGGGTCGCCGCGGTGTACGCGCTCACCGCCGTCCTCTACCTGCGCGCCGCCCGCCGACGCCCGCCGACCGGAACGGGCCCGGCCGGCCACTGACCCGGTGGCGCGGTGACGCCGCACCCCGACCGGCCGGAAAACCGGCGGGACCTCGGGACAAATGGCGTCGGACCGACTCGCTAAGGTACTCAGACCTGTCGGAGCGACAGCACTCGGTCTCGGGGGACGAACTGATGAGCACACCGCCCAGCCCGTACGGGCCGCCGCCCGGGTACGCGCCGCCGTCGCCCGTGCCGCCGCAGCCGGCCCCGCCCGGCCCGCCCGGCTTCGGGCCGCCGCCGGCCTACGGCCCGCCCGCCGGGTACGGCCCGCCCGCCGGGTACGGGCAACCCGCCCAGCCGTACGGCCAGCCCGCCCACGGGCAGCCCGGCTACGGCCAGCCGGCCCAGCCGTACGGCCAGCAGCCGCCGCCCGGCTACCCGGCACCGGCTCCCGCCGCTCCTCCCGCCGCTCCCCCCGCCAAGCGCGGCCGCACCAAGCTGCGGCTCTTCGGCGCGCTGGGCGGCTGCGCCGTGCTCGGCGTCGCCTACTTCGTGGCCGGCCCCAGCGTCAGCAGCGCCAAACCCGGCGACTGCGTGCACGTGGGCGGCGGCCGCGTCGAGAAAGTCGTCAAGTGCTCTGATTCCAGCGCCAATTACCGCGTAGTGTCGAAGTTCGAGAACACCGGCGACGTCAACCGCTGCCGGCAGACGTCGCAGACCAGCTTCGCCGTCTCCGGCAAGAGCGGCCGCCGCTGGAACAAGAAGCGGTACGTGCTCTGCCTCGGCCCGATGACTCCCGCCGCACCCGGCACCGGCACCGGCAAACCGCCGGTGCAGTCGTCCTGAACCCTTCGTCACCACCGCTCTCCTGGGGGACCCCTTGTCCGTTCCGCCGCCGCAGATGCCGTACGGCGCGCCGCCGCCGCCCGACGGCAACCCGTACTCCGCCGGAAACCCCTACGGCGCCCCGCCGCCCCCGCCCGTGGGCCAGCCCGGGTACGGCTACCCGAGCGCCCCGCCGCCGCCCCAGCCGCCGTACGGCGCCCAGCCGCCCGGCGGCTACGACTACGGCGGCGGCTACGGAGGGGCCGGCGGCTACGGCGGCGACGGTTACGGCTACCCGCCGATGGACGGCCCCGCCTGCCGCTTCTGCGGCGGCATGCCGGCCGTGGAGACCACCGTGCGCGGCCACCAGGGCCTGATCCTGGCCTACCGGATGCTGCGGATGTCCGGCCCGTTCTGCCGCACCTGCGGGACGGCGACGGTGCGCGACATGTCCTCCCGCACCCTGGTGCAGGGCTGGTGGAGCCCGGTGTCGGTGGTCATGGCGCCGATCACCCTGCTGATGAACCTGTTCTCCAACAGCAAGATCAACAAGCTGCCGCCGCCCGCCCCGGGCACCCACGGCCCGCAGCTCGACCCGGGCGTGCCGCTCGGCCGCCGGCCGAGCATCGCGATGCTGATCCTGCCGGTCTCGCTGGTCGTCACGGTGGTGCTGGCCGCCACCGGCGCGCTCGGCCCGACTGGCAAGGACAACCCCGCGCCGTTCGCGGTGACGACGCCGACCACGACGCCGTTCACCTTCACCCCGAAGCCGCTGCCCTCGCCGACCTGGACGTACACCCCGCCGCCGCTGCCGACCTTCACCCCGACCCCGACCCCGACGCCCAAGGACAGCGTGGACGACGCCAAGGTCGGCGACTGCCTGCGCAACGAGAACGGCACCAGCGAGACCACCGACACCCACCCGAAGGTCACGATGCTGCCCTGCAGCGACCCGAAGGCCCAGTACAAGGTGGTCTACAAGTACCCGGCCACCTCCGACGAGAAGGTCTGCGAGAAGCAGTCGAAGGCGGACAGCTGGTACACCAGCAAGCACCCCAACTGGCCGGCCCTGGACTACGTGCTCTGCCTCAAGCAGATCAGCTGAGGCCGACCGCACCGACGAACGCGACGAGGGGGTGGCCCGGCCGAGTGCCGGGGCCACCCCCTCGTCGTGTCCCGGCGCCCCGGGTCCGTCAGCCCTGCTGCTGGCCGGCCCACCACTCGCGCAGCGCGGCGACCGCCGCGTCGTGCTCCATCGGGCCGTGCTCCAGGCGCAGTTCGAGCATGTGCTTGTACGCCTTGCCGACCATCGGGCCGGGCTTCAGGGCGAGCAGCTCCATGATCTGGTTGCCGTCCAGCGCCGGGCGGACGGCGTCCAGCTCCTCCTGCTCCTTCAGCTCGGCGATCCGGTGCTCCAGCCCGTCGTAGGTGCGCGACAGCGTCGCGGCCTTCTTCTTGTTGCGGGTGGTGCAGTCCGAGCGGGTCAGCTTGTGCAGGCGCTCCAGCAGCGGGCCGGCGTCGGTGACGTAGCGGCGCACCGCCGAGTCGGTCCACTCTCCGCCGCCGTAGCCGTGGAAGCGCAGGTGCAGCTCGACGAGGCGCGAGACGTCCTCGGTGAGCTCCTTGGAGTACTTGAGCTCGCGCATCCGCTTGCGGGTCATCTTCGCGCCGACCACCTCGTGGTGGTGGAAGGAGACCCGGCCGTCCGACTCGAAGCGGCGGGTGCGCGGCTTGCCGATGTCGTGCAGCAGCGCGGCCAGCCGCAGGGTGAGGTCCGGGCCGTCCTGCTCCAGGTCGATGGCCTGCTCCAGGACGGTCAGCGAGTGCTCGTAGACGTCCTTGTGCCGGTGGTGCTCGTCGCGCTCCAGCTGCAGCGCGGGCAGCTCGGGCAGCACGAACCCGGCCAGCCCGGTGTCGACCAGCAGCCGCAGGCCCTTCACCGGGTACCGGGACAGCAGCAGCTTGTTCAGCTCCGCCTGGATCCGCTCGGCCGAGACGATGGTGATCCGCTCGGCCATCGCCGTCATCGCGGCGACCACCTCGGGCGCCGGGTCGAAGTCCAGCTGGGCGGCGAAGCGGGCGGCGCGCATCATCCGCAGCGGGTCGTCGGAGAAGGACTCCTCGGGGGTGGCGGGGGTGCGCAGCACCCGGGCCTCCAGGTCGTCCAGGCCGTGGTGCGGGTCGACGAAGCCGCGGCCGGGCAGGTCGACGGCCATCGCGTTGACCGTGAAGTCGCGGCGGACCAGGTCCTCCTCGATGGTGTCGCCGTAGCTGACCTCGGGCTTGCGGGAGGTGCGGTCGTACGCCTCGGAGCGGTAGGTCGTGATCTCGATCAGGAAGGACCCCTCGGGGGTGTCCTTGCGGGCGCCCACGGTGCCGAAGGCGATGCCGACGTCCCAGACCGCGTCGGCCCAGCCCTTGACCAGCTTGAGCACCTGCTGCGGGCGGGCGTCGGTGGTGAAGTCCAGGTCGTTGCCGAGCCGGCCGAGCAGCGCGTCCCGCACCGAGCCGCCGACCAGCGCCAGCCGGTGCCCGGCTGCCTGGAACCGGCGGGCGATCTCGTCGGCCACCGGTGAGACCCGCAGCAGCTCTTGCAGCCCCAGCGTCTGGGCCTCGCTCAGGCCTGGGACGACCTGGACGGCGGTGCTGGAACGGTCGGTGCGCGCGGTGGGCTCATTGGCAGTGGACACGGCTCACAAGGGTACGTGCCCCGGCAGGTCAACCGCCCGCGCGTTTCCAGCGTCTCACCCCACAGCCCGCAACACTGCGTGCCGGGCTGCATCGTTACCATGCCGGTGGACGAGTCTCGGACACCGGACAGGGGATGCGGTGTCACGCGTCGCCACGGCCGGCGGAACCTCCCGGCAGCAGCGCGGCGGAGAGCGTCGAGTGAATCACGCCGGGCGGGCAGCGCCGGGCGACCAGCATCAGCAGCGAGCGATCGAGAACGGCGAGGGCGGAACGAGTGAGCGAGCCGGCACGGCACTCGGGCCTGGGGGCGCACCGACAGCCTGGACGGGCCGAGCGCCCTGCCGAACGAACCGGCCGGGGGCGGCGCGCCGCCCGCCGCCTCGCCGCCGCCTGTGCGGCCGCCGCGACCCTGTTCACGGCCGCCCCGGCCGTGGCGCTGACCGCCGGCGGCGACGTCCGGCAGGCCTCCGACAGCGGCGCCTCCGCCGAGTACCCGGTGGTGATGACCATCGAGACGATGACTCCGCAGGTGGCCGCGCCGAACGGCACCGTGACGATCACCGGGCACGTCACCAACGCGGGCAAGTCGGTCCTCAAGGGCGCCCACGCGGCCGTCCGCAAGCCGTACAGCGGCAAGCCGCTGCAGCGGCGCGGCGACCTGGCCATGGTGGCCGGCCGCGGCACGCCGATGGAGCGGGACGGCGCCGAGCTGGAGAGCCCCCAGTACGCCCTGCCCGAGCTGGGCCCGGGCCAGAGCCAGCAGTACACCCTGGGCGTCGCGGTGAGCGACCTCGGGCTGTCCGAGAGCGGCGTGTACGAGCTCGCCGTGGACGCCTGGGGCTCGACCGGCGACAACTCCCGGGACCGGCCGCTGGGCATCGCCCGCACCTTCCTGCCGTACAACCCGGGCGGCGTCGAGGCGCAGCCGACGAAGGTCACCACGCTCTGGCCGCTGACGCACGCGCCGGTGCTGGCCGCGCAGACGTACGCCGAGAACGACCAGACCGTCCCGGTGCTGCGCAACGACAGCCTGGCCGCCGAGTTCGCCCCGGGCGGGCGGCTGTACGAGCTGGTCGACACCGGCGCCAAGCTGCCCGGGCTGACCTGGATGATCGATCCGGACCTGCTGGACACCGCCTTCGCGATGACCAACAAGTCGTACCGGGTGCAGAAGCCCGGCACCGAGTCGGTCGGCAAGCCGGCCCGGGACGACAACACCGTCCAGGGCACCGGCTCGGCCGCCGCCACCGCGTGGCTGGAGAAGCTGCGGGCCGCCGTCGGCAAGAACGGCGCCCAGGTGGTCTCGCTGCCGTACGCCGACCCGGACCTCGCCTCGATCGCGCACAACGGCGCCGACCTGGCCGGGATGGGCACCGCGCTGAACAAGGCGGCCACCGCCGGCCGGCTGACCGTCGAGGGCCGGCTCGGCATCGACACCCGCTCGGACGTCGCCTGGCCGTACCAGGGCCACCTCGACCAGCAGATCGCCGGCATCGCCCAGCAGGCCGGCAGCAGCCTGCTGCTGGTCGACGGCACGAGCATGCCGGACCCGGACTCCGTCCCGTACACCCCGACCGCGGTGCGCCCGATCGGCAACGGGCAGAGCGCCGTCGTCGCCGACGACACCGTCTCCGCGCTGTTCCAGGGCGACCTCGAGGACCCGCAGGCACAGACCCGGTCCACCCAGCGCTTCCTCGCCGAGACCCTCGCGATCACCCACGAGCAGCCGCAGAACCAGCGCGGCCTGCTGGTCATGCCGCCGCGCGAGCTGTCGGTCGGCACCGCCAAGGTGCTGGCGAACGCCCTGCAGCAGGCGTCCGGCAAGTGGCTGGCCCCGGTCCGGCTGGACGAGCTGGCCCAGGCCACGCCCGACCCGAAGGCCAACACCGCCGTCCCGGCGGCCACCGACTACCCCACCCAGACCCGGGCCACCGAGCTGCCGGCCGCCGACCTGAGCACCACCGACGGGATCCAGCACGACCTGGACACCCTGATGCGGGTGCTCACCCTGCCGCAGCGGGTGCGCGGCCCGTTCAGCGCCGCGATGGTCCGCTCGCTGTCCACCGAGTGGCGCACCGACGCACCGGCCGGGAACACCTACCGCGACGGCGTCAAGAAGTACCTGAAGGACCTCACCAACGCCGTCCAGGTGCCGAAGAAGACCGTGGTCACGCTGGCCGGGAACACCGGCCAGCTGCAGGTCAGCGTGCGCAACGGCCTCACCCAGACGGTCACCAACCTGAAGCTGGTGCTCACCTCGGCCCAGCCGAACCGGCTGCGGCTGGGCAAGGAGGAGGAGCTGGTCCTCCCCGCCTCGCAGAGCGTCACCCTCCGGTTCAACGCCGAGGCGCGCAACAACGGCCCGGTCACCGTGACCGCCCAGCTGATGACCACCGGCCCGAACCCGCAGCCGTACGGCGACCCGCAGACCTTCACCGTGGAGGTCACCTCGGTGACCAACGGCGTGCTGTACGTCTTCGCGGGCGCCGGCGTCCTGCTGCTGCTGGCCGCGCTGCGGTTCGTCCGCCAGCGCAAGCGGCGCGGCGGGCAGCCGCACGAGGACGGCGACCAGCCGGTCGACGACGACCCGGCGGCGGGCGGGGCGGCCGGGCCGACCGGGAACCACGGCCCCGACCAGGACCGCGACCAGGACGGCGACGACGGCGGCGAGGACCGCGCCCCCGCGCAGACACCGCGCGACAGCGGCGCCGATGGCCGGGATCGGACGGCCGGTGATGAGAAGGTTGGTCCTTGATACCGCCGACCGCCCGCGACGCCGGGCCGGCCTCCCCCACGACAGCGAAGAGGTGACATGACCGGGCGCAGCGAGGAGCGGCCGCCGGGCCGCGCCGAGAGCCGGCCGGGCGCCGAGTCGCCCTCCGGCGACTGGTACGTGGCCGACACCTACGCCCAGGACCCGTACGCGGCCGAGGCGTACGGGAGCCCGCCGGACGGTCAGGACCCCTACGGCCTGCGGGCCGGCCAGCCGGCCGCGCCGCAGCAGCCGGCCACCGCGTACGACGTGCCGCCGCAGCTGCCCCCGCAGGGCGGCGGCTACCCGACGCCGGTGCCGCCGACGCCCTACCGGGCCGCGGCCCCGTTCTCGCCCCCGGTGCCGCCGGTGCAGCCCGGCTGGGACGCCCCGGCGCAGCCCGGCTGGCAGCAGGAGCAGGCCCCGGTCGGCGACGGCGCGTGGGGCGGCCCCGAGCGGCCGCGGGGGCCGTGGGAGCCCGGGCCGGCGCACTCGGCCTGGGACACCGAGACCACCGAGTACGTCGGGGTGGACGCGCTGTTCGGCGGCCACCCGCCCCAGGCCGCCGCGCAGCCGCCGGCACCGCAGCCGGCCCCGGCCCAGCCGATGGCCCCGGCGGCCCCGCCCGCCGGACCGGCGCCGTACCCGGCCGCCCCACCCGCGCCACTCCCGCCGATGGGCGGGCATCCGGGGCAGCCGCCGATGGGCGGGCATCCGGCGCAGCCGCCGCACGGCGGCCCGAACGCGCAGCACCCCTTCGTGCCGCCGATCGAGTTCGACCCGCCGCTCTCCGAGGAGGAGGCCACCATGCAGGTGGCCGCCGTCGCGGTGCCCCCGGCGGTCGAGCCGCTGGCGGACCTCGCCGAGGAGCGCGCCGCCGAGCGCGCCGCCGGGCCGCCGCCCGCCGCCGAGCCCGCCGCGGCCTCCGGCGGCGGCAAGGTCGCGTCCCTGCTGAACTCCAGCGCGATCATGGCGGCCGGCACGCTGGTCTCCCGCGGCACCGGTTTCGTCCGGACCATGGTGATCACCGCGGCCATCGGCGTCAGCGTGATGGGTGACTCGTACAACTCGGCGAACACCCTGCCGACCCTGCTGTACATCCTGATCGGCGGCGGCGCGCTGAACGCGGTCTTCGTGCCGCAGCTGGTGCGCAGCATGAAGAACGACGAGGACGGCGGCACCGCCTACGCGAACCGGCTGCTCACCCTGGTGATGGTCGGGCTCGCGGGCGTGGTCTTCCTGGCCGTGCTCGGGGCGCCGGTGCTGGTCCAGCTGATCGCGCACGACATGATGTCGACCCCGGAGCGGGCCGACACGACGGTGGCGATGGCCCGGTACTGCCTGCCGACCATCTTCTTCATGGGCATCCACGTGGTGATGGGCCAGGTCCTCAACGCCCGGGGCCGGTTCGGCGCGATGATGTGGACCCCGGTCCTGAACAACATCGTGGTGATCTTCACCTTCGGTGCGTACATCTGGGTGTTCGGCGGCTTCGGCAGCACCCAGGTCACCCCCGAGACCATCTCGCCCGAGGGCGTCCGGCTGCTCGGCATCGGCACCCTGATCGGCCTGGTCGTCCAGTCGCTGGCGATGATCCCGTACCTGCGGGCGGCCGACTTCCGCTTCCGGCCGCGTTTCGACTGGCGCGGCCACGGCCTCGGCAAGGCCGCCCGGCTGGCGAAGTGGACCTTCTTCTTCGTGCTCGCCAACCAGGCCGGCTACCTGGTGATCACCCAGCTGTCCACCAAGGCCGGTGACGCCGCCGCGGCGGCCGGGCACGGCGGTGTCGGTCTGGCCGCGTTCTCCAACGCGCTGCTGATCTGGCAGCTCCCGCAGGCCGTGATCACCGTGTCGATCATGAGCGCGGTGCTCCCCCGGCTGTCCCGCGCGGCGGCCGACGAGGACGCCGGCGCGGTCCGCGACGACATCTCCTACGGCCTGCGCACCACCGCCGTGGCGGTCGTCCCGGCCGCGTTCCTGTTCCTGGCGCTCGGCCCGGCGATCGGCCGTTCGATCTACGCGGTCGGCGGCAACGCGACCGTCCTGAACGCCGCCACCAACGTCGGCCTGATGCTCTCCGCCTTCGCGCTGGGCCTGATCCCTTACTCGGCCCAGTACGTGATGCTGCGTGGCTTCTACGCCTACGAGGACACCCGGACGCCGTTCACCAACACCGTCTGGGTCGCGGTCTGCCAGGCCGGCTTCGCCCTGCTGTGCTGGGTGCTGCTGCCCGCCGAGTGGACGGTGATCGGGATCGCGTTCGGCTACGGCCTGGCCTACGCCGTCGGGGTGACGGTGGCCCTGCCGAAGCTGAAGAAGAAGATCGGCGGGCTGGACAGCAAGCGGATCGGCCGGACGTACAGCCGGCTGGCGGCCGCCTGCGTCCCGGCCGCCGTGGTCGGCCTCGGCGTCAGCCTGGGGATCCAGCAGGTGCTCGGCGGCTGGCCGGGCAGCGTGCTCTCGGTCGTCCTGGGCGGCGGCCTCCAGCTGCTGGTCTTCGCGTTCATCGCGAAGCGCCTGCGGATCGAGGAGCTGAACGCCATGCTGGGCATGGTCCGCGGCCGCCTGGGCCGCTGACCGCCGTACCGACCGGCCGGACGAGCGGGCGCCCTTGACCGGGCGTCAACCGGAGCGAACAGCTCCTCCGCCCGTCCGGCCGAGTGCTGTGCCGCCGCCCCCGACCCGGGCGCCGTGACGGCCCGGTGTCGGTTCTGCACCACATCTCTCCACCGGTACGCAACCGAGCGGCCCCCTCAGCGGTCGTACCCGGTGGAGAAGAGTGGGCACAATTGTCCTGGAGCACCGGGACACCGACCCGCGCGCTCCAGCGACTCTCTCAGGCCGGGGCGACACAAGGGGAGGCAGGACCACGGTGGCTGATGGCACCAAGGCGGTCGTCGACACGTCAGCAGCTGACGAGGCGGCGGACGAGGCCGCACTGGCCGCGGCGATCGACGAGCTCGACGAGGGCGGGAAGACCACCCCGGGCGCCGCCGACGCAGCCTCCCCGGACGACGCCTCGCCCGCCCCCGGGAACGCTTCCCCGAAGACCGGTGCGAAGCGCGCCGGCGGGAAGAGCGCCGGCGACAAGGGCGCCGCCGGCAAGGGCGCCGCCGGCAAGGGCGCCGCAAGCGCCGCGGCCGCCGGGCCGGAGGCCGGCACCGGCGAGGAGACCGCGGAGATCACCGCCCCGCTCTCGGCACGGGAGATCGCCGCCGAACTGGCCGCCGGCTCCCCCCGGAAGAAGCCCGCCGGCACCGCCCCGGCCGCCGAGCGCCGCCGCCCCACCGACCCGCAGCCCACCCTCGACCCGCGCGACACCGCCACCCTCCCGCGCACCCTCCCCGCCCCGCTGCGGCACAGCGGCGACAAGATCGGCCACCGGTACCGGCTGGAGGAGTGCATCTCCCAGACCGAGACCTTCAGCAGCTGGCGCGCCGTCGACGAGAAGCTCCGCCGGGCCGTGGGCGTCCACCTGATGGCCTCCGGCCACCAGCGGGCCCGCAAGGTGCTGGCCGCCGCCAAGTCCGCCGCCCTGCTCGGCGACCCGCGCTTCGTCCAGGTGCTGGACGCCGTGCAGGAGGGCGAGCTGGCCTACGTCGTCCGGGAGTGGCTGCCGCACGCCTCCGACCTCGCCCGGCTGCTCGCGAACGGCCCGATGGAGCCGCACGAGGCGTACCAGATGGTCCGCCAGGTCACCGACGCGGTGGCCGCCGCCCACCGGCGCGGCCAGGCCCACCTGCGGCTCACCCCGCGCTGCGTGCTGCGCACCGACAGCGGCCAGTACCGGATCAACGGCATCGCCGTCGACGCCGCGCTGCGCGGCCTGCCCACCGACGACACCGCCGAGGACGCCCAGCGCGCCGACACCCGGGCGATCGGCGCCCTGCTGTTCGCCGCGCTCACCCACCGCTGGCCCTACCCCGAGGACCGCTACGACCTGAAGGGCCTGCCCAAGGGCCTGCAGAACGCCGCGCCGGACCAGATCCGCGCCGGGGTCCACAAGGGCCTGTCCGAACTGGCCGCGCGCGCCCTGTTCGACCACCCGCCGCACCACGCCGAGCCGATCACCACCCCGGAGGAACTCGCCCGGGAGATCGGCCGGATGCCGCGCATCCGCCAGCCCGAGCCGGAGCTGCCCGCCTTCCCGGCCCCGCCCCGGCACAACACCCACGCACTGCCCACCGCGCCCAACCCCACCCGGGTCGCCGACCCGGCGGTCGCCCCGCTGCCCGCCTCCTCCCGCCCGACCAGCACCCGCCGCACCAAGCGGCGGCTGCGACGGGCCGTCAAGGCCACGGCCTGGACGGTCGCCCTGGGCGCCATCGGCGTCGCCTCCTGGCAGTTCGTCGACCACCTGCGCAACAACGGGCAGGCCGTCGCCGCCCCGCAGTCCTCGACCAGCAGCTCCGCGCCGACCGCCGCCAAGGCCACCGCCCACACCCCGGTGCCGATCCAGCCGAAGGCCGCCCTCTCGTACAACCCGAAGGGCGACTCGTCCTCCGCCTACCTCCTCCCCAAGACCATCGACGGCGACCCCGGCACGGACTGGCCGACCTTCGGGTACGACGACCAGCTCGCCCCGGGCGGCTTCCGGGACGGCACCGGCCTGCTGGTCGACCTCGGCACGCCGCAGTCCGTCAGCTCGGTGAGCGTCCAGTTCGTCGGCACCACCACGGCCGAACTGCGCGTTCCCACCGCCCAGGCGGGGGACAACCCGGAGAAGGCGCCGCTGACCGCCTACACCGTCGCCGGGGGCGGCAAGAAGAGCGGCCCCAGCGTCGACTACACCCTCGACAGCCCGATCACCACGCGTTACGTCTTGATCTGGCTGACCGCTTTGCCGAAGGATGGCGACGGAAAGTTCCGCGGCCACGTCGCCGAGGTCAAGGTCTTCGGCTGACGGACGGTCCGCGCCTACGGAGGATCAAGGGGGTCGAAGGGTGGCGGACGACGACGACGCGACGCTGCTCGCCCGGCACGTCGCCGGCGACCCGGAGGCCTTCGGGCTGCTGGTGAACCGGCACCGCGACCGGCTCTGGGCCGTCGCCCTGCGGACCCTCGGCGACCGCGAGGAGGCCGCCGACGCCCTCCAGGACGCCCTGGTCTCCGCCTTCCGCGCCGCCGCCGGCTTCCAGGGCCGCTCGGCGGTCACCACCTGGCTCCACCGGATCGTGGTCAACGCCTGCCTGGACCGCGCCCGGCGCGGCGCCACCCGCCGCACCACCCCGCTGGACGACGACCCGCAGCGGCTGGACACCCTGGTCGGCGCGGCCGAGCCGGCCGACTCCCCGGTGGTCCGGGCCGAGGTGCGGCGCGAGCTGACCGCGGCGCTCGCCGAGCTGCCGGCCGAGCAGCGGGCCGCCCTGGTCCTGGTCGACATGCAGGGCTACCCGGTCGCCGAGGCCGCCGAGCTGCTGGGCGTCCCGGTCGGCACCGTCAAGAGCCGCTGCGCCCGCGGCCGGGCCCGGCTGCTGCCGCTGGTGCGGCACCTGCGCGAACCGGCGGACCCGGGCGGCCCGGGCGACGGATCGGATGTTCCACGTGGAACACCGCCGGCGCGATCCGGTGCCCGGGGGAACCCGACCGGCCCCCGCACCGTCACAGGGACAGGCCCGAACGCCGGCCGGACGATTCTGGAAGGAGACGCGAGTCCGCGATGAGCGCCCCCCTCTCCTCCCCCGAACCCGCCGGGGCCCACCCGTCGATCGACGAGCTGGCCGACCTGGCCGAGGGCCTGGTCGAGCCCGCCGAGGCCGCCGAGGCGCTGCGCCGGCACCTGGACGGCTGCGCCGAGTGCCGCGAGACCGTCGAGGCGCTGACCGAGGTCCAGGCGCTGCTCGGTGACGTCGAGACCCCGCCGATGCCCGCCGACGTCGCCGCCCGGCTGGACGCCGCACTGGCGGCGGCAGCCGCCGAACCCGCCCCCCGTGCCCCCACCGAGGCCCGGACGGCCCCCCAGGAGGCCCCCGCCGCGGAGCCCCGGGCCATCACCCCGACACCCGCCCGGACCGCCTCCTCGGCGCCGCCCGCCGCCCCGCCG